>NZ_JBITDA010000005.1:0-379508 GCF_044453765.1 Streptomyces sp. NPDC051636
ACCCGGTGCACGGTGGAGGGCACCAGATGCAGCAGGCCCGCGATCCGTGCCGGTCCCCAGCGGCGCAGCACGCGCACCTTGATGATCCGCCGCTCGGTACGCGTCGGCGTCCGCCGTGGGCTGGCATGCGGGCGGCTGGAGCGGTCGGCCATGCCCGCCTCGCCGTGCTGCCGGTAGCGGTCGGCCCACCGCTTGGCGGTGCTCACGGAGACCTGGAAGCGTTCCGCGGCCCGCCGCAGAGGCCAGTTGTCGTCCACGACGCAGCGGGCCAGGCGCAGGCGTCCGGTCTCGGTCAGGGGTGCATTACGGTGGGGCACGAGGGCCTTTCTGGTCGCCGGTGCAGATGTCGCAATCCACACCGAGCCAGAAGGCCCTCACCTATTTCAAGATCACACGTCAGTGATCGCTGTCACCAACCTCCGTGGACAGAACAACTAGGGCCGCTCGACCGTCTCCAGGTAGAGCTTCACGAACCGGTCGACGTCCACCTCCAACGCCACGTCCACCAAGGGCTGTTCGCGGGCGCCCTCGTGGATCTCGGACTCGCCGGGGCGGGGGCGGCGGTCGACGATCGTCTGTCCGCGGGCCGGGCCTGGGGCGAGGGAGACCTCGACGGGCAGCAGGCGGGTGGCGATGCCCGCCGGGTCGGCGACCGCGCAGACCGCACCCGCGTCACCCAGCCCGCCGGCCGCCTCGGCCTCGGTGGGGCCGCCCTGGGCGGTGGGCCGGTGGGCGAGCAGCTCGCCGGCCAGCCGGGTGCCGGGCTCGTCGCTCGCCCGCAGCCGCCGTACGTCGGTGCCGGGGACGACGACCTGCTGGAAGACGTCGAGCCCGTACATGGTGATCGGCACCCCGGCGGTGAGCAGGATCGCCGCCGCCTCCGGGTCGTGCCAGACGTTGAACTCCGCGACCGGCGTGGCGTTCCCGACGGCCACCGCGCCGCCCATGAACACGATCCGCTCGATGTTGCGGGTCACCTCCGGGTGGGTGCGCAGCAGCAGGGCGATGTTGGTGAGCGGGGCCGTCGGGATCAGGGTGACCGGGCGCCGGGCGGCGAGGATCTCGCGGCGCAGCAGCGTCACCGCGTCCACCTCGACGGGCATGCGGTCCGGGGCGGGCAGGCCGAGGTCGCCCATGCCGTCCCGGCCGTGTACGGCGGCCCGGCGGGTGTTCTCGATCAGCGGCCGCTCGGCGCCCCGGGCGACGGGCAGGTCCGGGGCGCCGGCCTGTTCCAGCACGGTCAGCGTGTTCCGTACCACCTGGTCCACGTCCGTGTTCCCGGCGACACAGGTGACGGCCCGCAGGTCCAGAGCCGGGTGCCGGACGGCGAACAACAGCGCCAGTGCGTCGTCGACGCCGGTGTCGCAGTCGATGATCACGGGGAGGGGGGTGGTGGGCTGGTCGGTCACGGCGGAGCTCCTTCCTGCGTCCCTCGTGCCGACCCTATGCGCCCCTCACTCCCACAGCGCGCCCCTGCGAGCAGCGGCCCGGGCCGCGATCCGGGCAAGGAGCTCACCGACGGGCACAGGCCCCGGGCGGCGCCCGTCCCGCAGGCGTACGGCCGCCAGGCCGTCGGTGGACTCCCGTTCGCCGATCACCGCCTGGTACGGCACGAGGCGCGCCGCGCGGATCCGGGCGGCGAGACTTCCGCGTTCCGGGCCGGCGAGTTCCGCCCGCAGGCCCTGGGCGAGGGCCTCCCGGACCACGGACTCCGCGGGGGCGTACTGGGCCTCGGCGACCGGCAGTACGACCAGTTGTACGGGCGCCAGCCAGGCGGGGAAGGCTCCGCCGTGCTCCTCGACGAGGTGGGCGACGGCGCGTTCCATGCTGCCGATGACGCTGCGGTGGACCATGACGGGACGGTGCCTGGCTCCGTCGGCGCCGATGTAGCGCAGGTCGAAGCGTTGGGGCTGGTGGAAGTCGATCTGGACGGTGGACAGGGTGGCCTCGCGGCCGGCGGGGTCGGTGATCTGCACGTCGATCTTCGGGCCGTAGAAGGCGGCCTCGCCCCGAGCCTCCTCGTAGTCCACGCCGGACTCGTCCAGGACCTCCCTCAGCAGGGCGGTCGCACGCTGCCACAGGGCCGGGTCGGCGACGTACTTGCCGCCCTCACCGGGGAGGGACAGGCGGTGGCGGGCCGCGCGGATGCCGAGGTCGGCGTAGGCGCGGGCGATCAGGTCCAGGGCCGCCCGCGCCTCGTCGACGGCCTGGTCCAGGGTGCAGAAGATGTGGGCGTCGTTGAGCTGGATGGACCGCACCCGGGTCAGCCCGCCGAGCACACCCGACGGCTCGGAGCGGTACATGGCACCCAACTCCGCGATCCGCAGGGGAAGTTCGCGGTAGCTGCGGGAGCGGGAGCGGGAGCGGTAGATGAGCGCGTGGTGGGGGCAGAGGCTGGGGCGCAGGACGACCTCTTCCGCGCCGAGGCGCATGGGCGGGAACATGTCGTCGCTGTAGTGGTCCCAGTGACCGGACAGTTCGTACAGCTCGCGTTTGCCGAGGACGGGCGAGTACACGTGGCGGTAGCCGGCGGCTCGCTCGGCTTCCCGTACGTACTCCTCCAGGGTGTGCCGTACGACGGCCCCGTCCGGGAGCCAGTACGGCAGCCCCGCGCCCATCAGCGGGTCGGTGTCGAACAGGCCCAGCTCACGGCCGAGCCGACGGTGGTCGTGCATGGGGTCTCCTCGCGGTGGTGCGGCGGTGGGGGGCGAGGCACCGGGACGCGCACACACCGAAGCCCCGGGGCACTCGCCCCGGGGCTTCGGACTTGAGGTCACATGTCAGCGCGCCGGGACGTTCTCCGGCGTCGTCGTGCGGGAGGAAGAGGACTGGGCGCGCTGCATGGGGGGACGGTAGCAGTGGGGCGGAGGCGGGGCGACGCGTTTTCCGGTGGCGGTGGGGCCGGTCCTGATCACCCGGACGGCCCGGACAGCTGGTGAGCCGCCTGAGGCAGTGATGCCGTGAGTACATGTCCCACCCCCCGGCCGCCCGCCTCCCCGCCGCCGCCGTCCTCACCGCGGCCACGCTGCTCACCGCCACCGCCTGCCTCGCCGTCACACCGGAGCAGGCCCAGGACCCGCTGACCGTCACCTCCCCCGGGACCGAGCGGGACGGACAGGCCAGCCCCACCCCCGGCCTCACCGACGCCCAGGTCCGGGCCGCCCTGATCAACGAGGCCGATCTCGGCGCCCCCTGGATGCCCTCCGAGGGCGCGGCGACCTGGCGGGACGGGCTGCTGAAGGGGACGGCGAACGCCGCGCCCGACTGCCAGCGGCTGCTCGAGGGGCTGTACACCGAGGAACTGCTCGGCCCGCCCTCGGGCGGCCAGGCCGTGACCGCCCTGGACGACGGCGACGACCAGGCCCAGCTGCGCTACCAGGTCGCCGTCCACCGCCCCGCGGACGTGGACCGCACGCTGGCCTGGCTGAAGACGCTGCCGGGCACCTGCGGACAGTTCATGGCGACGACCACCCGCGCCGGCGTCGAGGCAGTCCAGGTCGAGGAGCTGCCGCTGCCGGCCCTCGGAGACGCCCGCCAGGGCCTGCGGGTCACGCTGACCGGCGAGGGCGGGACGGACGGCGAGGCGGCCCCCGTGCTCACCCTGGACGTCGCCGCCGTACGCGCCGGAGACAACGCGATCCTCCTGACCATCGGCGCCCTCGACACCGTGCCGCCGGACGACCTCGCCCCCCGGACCCTCGCACTCGGCACCGGACGCCTGATCCAGATCCGCGAACAGAGCCACACGCAGGCCTGACGCCCCTGGAGAGCGCCCCTGGGACCGCCCTAGAGGCTGTCGTCGTCGAATCGCCTGCGGTGCCCGACCACGTCGTGGGCCGCCTCCAGGGCCGTCCGCCCGCACGCGAACGCGTGCCCGCGCAGCCGGGCCAGCGCCTCGTCCGCGCCGACCCCCAGCTGGGCCATGATCATGCCGATGGCCTGGTGGATCTCGTCGTGCTCGGCGGTCAGTCCGCCCAGCCAGAAGCCGCCCGAGCGGCCGACCTCCTCCTCACCCCGGGGCAGCGACATCAGCGCCACGGTCAGCGCGCTCGCCAGCAGGCGGGCGGTGTGCAGGTCGGGGCCGGCCAGCTCGCCGGGCCCGGTGCCGTACAGGTCGAGCGTGCCCACGCACACCACGGCGTCGCCGAGCGGCAGCGAGTACGCCGCCCGGACCCCGGCGGCCGTCGCCTCGTGCGCGTACACCGGCCAGCGCGCCACGTCCGGCCCGGCCGTGAGGTCGCCGGCCAGCACCGGCTCGGTGGTCTCGGCGGCACACGCGCACGGCCCCTCACCCAGCGTGGCCTGCATCTCCGCCATGCCGGCCGCCGTCTCGTCGCTGGCCCCGACCAGCACGGGCAGCCCCTCGCTGCGCAATGACACGCTCGCGCCGGCGACCGGCAGCAGCTCGACCGCGACCGAGCACAGACGTCCGGGCACCTCTTCGGGCGCCGCGCCCCGCAGCGCCGCGGCGAGGGTTTCCGCCGTGTCCGCCCGGTGCGGTGCCGCACTTCCCGGAGCACCCGCGTGCCGCCGCCGCTCCTGGGGACCTCCGCAGCCGCCCACAGGAGCGCCGTCGTCGTCCCTGGGCCGCACCTGCACCGCCTCCTTCAGCATCGGCCCAGCCGTCGTCGAAGGCTCCCCGGGGCAGTTGTCCCTACCCCCGGGAGGACTCCCGACTACCCCTGGCGAGGGGGGCGAAACGGCGGGGGTACGGGACACCGCCAGGTGGCCTCCGACATCGTCCGGGGCCTCTTACAGTGCCGAGCCGCGCGGGCGCAGCGGGCGGCCGGCCGGAGGGCTGCCGCCGACCTGGGTGACGATGTCGGAGGCCACCTCGCGAAGCTTGGTGTTGCGCTGCTGCGACAGGCGCGTGAGCACGTCGAAGGCCTGCTCGGCGCCGCAGCGCCGCTGGGACATGATGATGCCGAGGGCCTGGTCGATGACCGTGCGCGAGGCCATCGCCCGCTGCAGGTCCAAGCTGAACTGCATCTGCCCGGCGATCTTCAGCGCGACGCCCAGCGCCCCGGAGGCGTGCCCGGCGAACAGGGCGGCCTGCTCCCGCACCGGCTCGGTGAAGGCGTTGGGCTCGCTGGAGTAGAGGTTCATGACCCCGCAGACCTGCTGCCGCGGCGGCGTCAGGGGCAGCGAGAGCATGCTGCACATGCCGTACTCGCTGCAGAGGTCGGGGAAGGGGCCGAAGCGGTCCTCCGCCTCCAGGTCCGGGATGTCGTGCGGCGTCCCGGTGCGCAGGGTCGACAGGCAGGGTCCGTCGTCGATCTCGTACTGCCGCTGGTCGAACAGCTCGACCTCGGGGTCGCTGGCCGCCGCGGTCGTGGGATGGTCGCCGCCCTGCGGACTGAGGGTGACCGAGCAGTGGGCGGGAACCGGCAGTGCCTGCGCGGTGAGAGTGACGAGTTCCTCCAGGAAGTCCTCCAACCGGTCCGACTCCACCAGCAGCGCCTGCAGCCGGGCCAGCACCCGCTCGCCGCGCCCGCCTCCGTCTACGTGTGCGTTCGTCACGACGAGCCTCCTGGGGATCCGAACGATCGTGCGAACTCCGAGTACCCCGCCAGGAGCGGCTGAGGCAGCCGGTACGGGCCGGACCGCTCTCCCGGCTTCCCGTACGGCACCGTGGCTCAGAGAGGGGGCTGCGCGGGCGCGGGACCGAGGGTGGTGGTACCGGGGGCCGTACGGTGGCCCAGTCCCGTCCGGTACGCGTCCAGTGCGGCCTCCACCCGCCCGGTCCGGCGCAGCAGGTCGCCGAGCATCCGGCACAGGTCGGCGAGATCACCGGCGGCGCCCACGCGCTCCAGCAGGCTCAGGGCGCGTACGTAGTGCTCCTCGGCCGCCTCCGTGTCCCGGGCGTCCTCGGCGATGATGCCGAGCAGGCGGTGCGCGGCCGCGGAGTGCACGGCGCCGCGCTCCGAGGACAGGTCGCCGAGCACCCCGTGCAGCAGCTCGGCGGCCTCCTGCGACCTGCCGCGCCGGTGCAGGACGTCGGCGAGCTCGACGGCGACCTGGCTGCTGTAGAGGGTGGCGCGGGTGGCGGAGAGCATGGCGAGCGCCTCGCGCAACTCGCCTTCGGCACAGTCCAGTTCACCGTCCTGGGCGTACACGTACCCGCGCATCCAGTGGCAGTTGGCGAGTTCGGTACGGATCTGCAGCTGGCGGTAGAGTTCGGCCGCCTTGACCAGTGAGGCGTCGGCCTCGGCGACCCGGCCCTCGGCGAGCAGGGTACGGGCGACGGAGCGGTGCATACGGGCGAGCAGCGCCGGGTCCTCGACCTGCGGGGCGAGGGCGAGGGCGAACTCGGCGGCCTGGGCGGCGCGGGCATGGGCGCCCATGTCCATGTACGGCCCGATGACGCTGGCGTAGAGCAGCAGGAGGGCGTCCGGATCGTGCAGGCCACCGCGATTGAGCTCGTCGAGCGCGGACTCCAGCAGATAGACGGCGTACCGGAGTTCACCGGCCAGGTAGTGAGCGACGGCCCGCCCGCGCAGCGCGGGCACCCGTACCGGCAACGGCTCCCCGGCCACGGCTGACTCGGCCCGCTCGAAGTACTGCCGGGCCTCCACCAGGTCACCGGTCTCCAGGGCGCACTCCCCGAGCCCCAGCAACGCGGTGGCCTGCTCACAGGCGAGCCCGTGCGCCTCCGCCTCCGCGAACAGGGCGGCGTACTGCGCGGCGGCCTCCTTCGCCTCCCCGGTGGCCAGGGTGCGCTGCGCCTCGGTGAGCCGCAGCCGCAGACCGGTGGCGAGGTGGGCGGGCCGTCCGGTGACCAGCTCCTCGAAGGCGACGCCGAGTCGCCCCGCGATGTGCCGCAACGCCTCGTCGGAGGCCCGCACGCGCCCCGCCTCCAGCGTCGAGATGTAGGCGGGCGTGTAGGCAGGCTCGGCCAACTGCCGCTGGGTCAGCCCGCGCTGAGCCCTCAGTCGCTGCACCCGCCGCCCGACGGTCTCCGGATCATCACGCTGCTGCATCCCCCGACTCCCCCTCCACCCCTTGCCGTTCGGCCGGGCCGACCCCTAGGTTAAGCGTCGCATTAAACATGCTTAACACGCCGCTGTTGTTGCGAGGTTGCCGTGCTCGGACGCTCATCCGCACGCTACGGACGCCCCACCGCACGGTACGCCAGGAGCCTGGCCGCCGCCGTGCTGGCCGTCGCCGCCCTGATCACCGCGGCGAACGCGGGCCCGGCACGAGCGACGCCCGCCCCGCCGGCCGCGCATGGGTCCGAGCGCTGAAGAGGCCGTCTCCCACGACGCCGGGAACGTCGCGCAGGGTTCGTGAGGGCGCGGACATCCCGCAGAGGTGACATGGGCGGCCGGACCCTCTCCCGGTGTACTTCCCGCTGGGCTCCGACGGCGTCTCCGAGGTGCACTGACCGGCAGCCACGGCGAGGACGTGGGCCGGCGTCTGCGGGTCCGCTCGTCGTACGTCAACGGCACCTCCGGTCGCACCGTGAACTCCACGACGCACGGCTCCCGGTAGGAAGTACTTCACGTTCACCAGCTGAGCCGTCACTGGGTCTGGAGCTGGCGCAGCTGCTGCTGGACGTGGTCCAGCGCACCCTGCCGCCGGCCCGGCACCCTCAGCCGCAACTCCGCGAGCGCGGGGCCGAGTTCCCGGGCCCGCGCCGTGTCGCCGATGCGCCCCCACTGGTGGTGGGCGCGGTCCACGGCCGCCTCCACGGCGGGCGCGTCCGCCGCCTGCCCGGCGGCCAGCCGGGCCGAGGCGACCGTCAGCCAGGTACGGCAGCTGCGCACCGGGTCGCCCGCGAACATCGCGAGGTCGGCGCGGACCTCCGCCCAGTGCAGGGCGTCCTCCGATGCGGGCCCGAGCGCGCGTACGGCCGCCTGTTCGTAGCGGGCGGCGAGGGCGTCGGCGTCGGCGTGCCGCCCGGCCTGGACGGCGGCGCTGATGGCCGCGTGCGGGTCCGCGCCGGGAGCGGAGCCCCCGGGGACGGCCAGCGCCAGATCACGGCCCGCGCTCGACTCGGCGATCCGGGCCCACGCCTGCTCGTGCAACTGCGCGAGCGGCGGCCGGTGTCCGCTGCGCAGCAACGTCGCCACCGCCTTCATGTACGACGGCTCGGCCGAGTCCCGCCGGCCGGGCGGTGGCGCGATGCGGCCGTACACCGCGCTGGTGCGGCCCGAGTCGAGCGGATGCGCGGCGAGGTACTGCCAGGTCTCGGCGTCCGCGTGCAGGTCGACGACCAGCGTGGTGTCCCCGGCGGAGCGCAGCCGCAGCTCCTCGCGGATCCAGTGCCAGGGCAGGGCCGTGTAGCGGACGGTGGCCGGGGTGGTGCGGGCCAGCGCCAGGTGGGGCAGGCGCTGGCGGCGGTCGAGCTGGAGCTGGCCGGTGACGAACACGGTCAGCGGACCGGGGGCGGCCGCGGCGGCGCGCAGCCGGGTGAGGACGGCCTGCGGGTCGAGCGGGTCGGCGAGTTCGATCACGTTGGCGGTGTCGGTACCGGAGAGCACGGCGGGGGAGACGGCCGCCAGCACGGGGAGCACGGAGGCCGCGTCCACCAGACGCCCCTTGCCCATCGGCGAGGCCGCGAGCAGCAGCACGGTTCCGGGCATCGTCCCCCCTTGTCGTCCTGTCGTCGTGTTCGTCGCGCCGGCGTTCCCGGTGATCGGTCAGAGCAGCACCG
Source organism: Streptomyces sp. NPDC051636 (assembly GCF_044453765.1). Classification (NCBI taxonomy): domain Bacteria; kingdom Bacillati; phylum Actinomycetota; class Actinomycetes; order Kitasatosporales; family Streptomycetaceae; genus Streptomyces; species Streptomyces sp. NPDC051636. Next base: position 8,657 of record NZ_JBITDA010000005.1, read on the forward strand.
TAACCGCTGCGGCTGCGAAGGTGGGTGTCAGGACCGGAAAGCGCCTCCCGTCACACCCCTTCGAGCCTGCTGACCGCGAAGATCGTGGTGTCGTCCTGCAGGTGGCCGCCGGTGTGCCGCAGCACGCCGTCGCGGACCAGGCGCACCAGACGGCGCGGCAGGGCGGCGCGCGGGTCGGCGGCGACGGCGCGGGCCACCTCGTCGGCGAGGCCGTAGAAGACGCCGCGGCCGTCCCGGGCCTCGGTCACGCCGTCCGTGGTGAGCAGCAGGGTCTCACCGGGAGCGAGGGACACCCGGGTGGGGCGCGGAGGGTCGCCGGCGGGGACCAGTTCGCCGAGACCGAGGGGGAGGCGGTCGCCGGGCGGCAGGGACCGTACGCCCTCGGGGCCGGCCGCGAGCGGGGGTTCGTGGCCGAAGTTGACGACCTCGACGGTGCCGTCGTCCACCACGGGGAAGCCCAGCAGGACGGCGGTGGCGAAGCGGTCGCCGTCGTCGCGGCCCAGGGCGGTGCTGTGGTGGCGGTGGCGGCCCATGCGTATCTCCAGGCGGGCGGCGACGGTCGCCAGGTCCGGCTCGTGGTAGCCGGCCTCCCGGAAGGTGCCGAGCAGCGCTGCCGCCGCCTCGACCGCGCCCAGGCCCTTGCCCTGCACGTCGCCGAGGAGGACGCGGGTGCCGTGCGGGCCGGGCTGGATGTCGTAGAAGTCGCCGCCGACGCGGGCTTCGGTGTCGGCGGCCAGGTAGGCGGCGGCGTGCTCCAGGCCGGCCCAGCCGGGCGGCAGGGGGCGCAGCACGGTACGGCGGGTGGTCTCGGCGATGTCCCGCATGTGCAGCATGCGTTTCTCGCCGCGCAGCCGGATCGCGCAGGCCAGCGTGGCCAGGGCCCCGCCGAGGGCGACCAGGACGAAGTCGGACCAGCCCACCTGGTACTGGTTGAACCAGATGCTGTCGACGAGCACGTAGGTGACGACCGAGAGCACGGCGAAGGCGGCGGTGGTCCACAGCCCGCACAGGGCGGCGGCGATCCCGGGCACCAGGACGATCCAGGAGATGATCCGGAACCTCTCGGTGGTGTTGACGTCGACCACCGAGATCCCGAGGAGCAGCAGCAGCGGGACCACCCATGCGACGCTCCGGCCACGGATCCGCAGCAGCTGCCGCCGCCGCAGGGCCTCCTCGTCGGTCACGGCGAGCAGCCCTTCATGCCTCCAGCGAACCACGGGGCCGCCCGGCCCGCATCCGGGCACCCGGGTCCGGCAGGCCGACTTGCCAGGCCGCCCCTCCCAGGTGTGACCTGGAAGGCAGGGGCGAGGAGTAAGGAGTGCTCTCATGGCTCAAGCCGCACCCACGTCCGGTGAGGTGTCCCGGACCCGGCGTTCGCCCGACCTGTTCGACGAGCGGACCCACGCGGTCGCCAGGATCGCCGTGCCGGTCACGCTCGGGCTGCTGTACGGCTACTGGGCCGCGGCCAACCGCCGCGCCGGCGGTCCCATCACCGGCTGGAACCTCCTGTTCGGGTTCGTGACCGCGATCGTGTTCGCCGTGGTCTACCTGGGTGTGCAGGCCCTGGCCCCCCGGATGAGGCGCGAGCAGCACGCCCTGCTGTGGACCGCCTTCGCGGGCTGCGCCTTCGGCTTCCTGTACAACCAGACCGGCGCCACCGTCCTGCGGTCCGCCGGCATGGCGCTGGCCGTCGCGGCGGTCGCCTTCGTCGTGCTGTTCTACCGCTACTACACGCACGAGGACTCCGCCGGACGCCGGGTCACCTGACCCACCGCCGGCCGCGCGTGGACCCCGGCCCGGCGGCCGGGGTCCACGCGCTCCCCTGTGTCCCCCTCACCTGCCGCCGAGCCGGCTCCACACGGCCGGCGGCGTCAAACATGTCGGTGTCCTTTCACCAGGAAACACCCGTTCGGGTGAACTCTCCACCGGAGAGCGGAATCCCCAGTTCCACCAGGGTGTCGGCGAAGTGACACCCGTTCGGCTCGGCACATCCACCCGAACGCAGTCACACCGCTCGCGCGTCCCGGCCCCGGGCCGTGTCCTGAAAGCGTGGCCCCACATCCAAGGAGCGGCCTGTCGGCCGTGCTGATCGCCCTGTCCTGCCTTCTCGTGCCGTTCGGCGCGCCGACGGCCTGGGCGTCGTACGGGCTCGCCGACACGGGCCGGTACGTCACCGCCATGGCGCCCCTCGCCACCGACCCGGACGTGCGCGACGCCGTCGCGGACACCCTCGGTGACGGCATCATGCGCGAAGCCGGCCTGGGACACCCCATGCGCCGTACCGTCCGGCCCTTCGTGCACGACGCGGTGCGCTCCTTCACCCAGACCCGCGCCTTCCGCCTGGCCTGGGATGCCGGCAACCGGGCCACCCACGACGCCGTGCTCCGGGCGCTGCGCGACGAACGCGGGGCGGACGACCAGCCGGTCACCGTCGACCTCGCCCCCGTCACCGCCCTGGTCAAACGCCAACTCACCCACGACCACGTGCCGCTGGCCGCCCGCATCCCGGTCGCGCACACCACGGTCGCCGTGCTCCCGGCCAGGGAACTGGCCCGGCTCCGGAAGGGGTTCCCCGTGCTCGAAGTCGCCGGCTTCTGGCTCCCGGTCGCGGCCGTCGTCTTCGCCGCCACCGGGATCGCCCTCGCCGTCCACCGCCGCCGCGCGGTCGCCGCCACCGCCCTCGGCACGGCCCTGGGCGGCGCCCTGCTCGCCCTCGCCCTCGCCGTCGGCCGCCGCCTCACCCTCGCCGGCCTGCCCGCCGACGTCCCCCGCCCGGCCGCCGGTGCCGTCTACGACGCCCTCACCGACACCCTGCGCACCGTCTCCTGGCTGCTCCTCGCGTGCGGCCTGGCGGTGGCACTGGCCGCCTGGCTCACCCGGTACGTCCGCTTCTCGCGGGGCCCCCGCCTCGTGCGACGCCGGCGAGCGTCCGCAGCGCCCGTGCCAGCTCCGGCTCCGGCACGGACGCGAGCCCGAGCCTGACGGCGTCCGGGGTGCGACTGGCGTCCACACAGAAGGCCGTACCCGGCGTGACGGCGATCCCGTGCGCCGCGGCGGCGGCCGTGAAGGTGTCCGCCCGCCACCGCGCGGGCAGCTCCCACCAGGCGAAGTAGGCCTGTGGGTCGGACCGTACGGCGAATCCGGCGAGTTCCTCGGCGAGCAGCCGCTGCCGCCGCGCCACATCGGCCCGCTTGGCCGCCACCAGCCGGGCCACGGTCCCGTCCCCGATCCACCGCACCGCCGCCTCCAGCGCGAACGCGCTCGCGCTCCAGCCCCCGGACCGGATCGCCGCGGCGACCGCCTCGACCCGGTCCGGCGGTACGACGACGAAGCCGACGGTCAGGCCCGGGGCGACGCGCTTGGAGAGGCTGTCGACGAGGTGGGTGAGGGCGGGCGCGAGGGTGATGAGCGCGGGCTCGGTACCCCGGTCGTCCTCACGGAGGAAGGACCAGATGCGGTCCTCGACGACCGGGATCCCCAACTCCTGGACTGCCTCCGCCAGTTGTGCGCGCCGCTCGGCGCTCATCGTCACCGACGTCGGATTGTGCAGGGTCGGCTGGACGTAGAGGGCGGACAGGGGAGCGGTCCGGTGGGCGGCAGCCACCGCCTCCGGACGCAGGCCCCCGTCGTCCGCCGCGACCGGGACCAGCGTGATGCCCAGCCGGGCCGCGATCTCCTTGACCAGCGGATACGTCAGCGGCTCGACACCGACGCGACCGCCCGGCCGGACCAGCGAGGCGAGGGTCGCGGCGATGGCCTGGCGGGCGTTGCCGGTGAAGAGGATCCCGGCGGGGTCCGGGCGCCGGCCGCCCGTGGCCAGCAGCTCGGCGGCGGCCGCCCGGGCGGCGGCGGTTCCGGTGGCCGCCGCCGGACGCAGGGCCTGCGTCAGCGCGTCGGGGCTCAGAAGGACAGCGAGGGACGGGGCGAGCAGCTCCGGCTGGCCGGGCGCGGAAGGATAGCTGAGCTCCAGGTTCACGGGCGCGGTGGTGGCCGGCTCGATCAGCGCGTGCCCCGGCTGGACCGGCGCGGTGGCCCGCACGAACGTACCGCGCCCGACTTCGCCCACGACCAGCCCGCGACGCACCAGTTCGGCGTACACGCGCCCCGCCGTGGAGGCCGCGATCCCGCGCCGCCGGGCGAACGTCCGCTGGGGCAGCAGCCGTTGTCCCGGCCGGAGCCGCCCGGCGGCGATCTCACCGGCGATCCGGTCGGCGAGGTGCCGGAAGTCGTCCACAAGTCCCCTTGGTCCGCAGGTCGGTTGGATTGCACCGAGGGCAATGATCCTATTGCACCGAGTAATTGATCACCCTAGGGTCACCTGTATGGCCCCCTACCTCGCATACGCAGACAAAGGCCCCGAAGTACCGCACGGGGTCCCCCTCGTCCTCGTCCACGGCCACCCCTTCGACCACACGATGTGGACCCCCCAGCTCGAGGCCCTCTGCGCCACCCGCCGGGTGATCGCCCCCGACCTGCGCGGCTACGGCGCGTCCCCCGTCGTCCCCGGCATCACCCCGCTCCCCCGGTTCGCGCGGGACATCGCCGAGCTGCTGGACGAGCTGAAGGTGGAGTCCTTCGTGCTCGCCGGGCTGTCCATGGGCGGGCAGATCGTCATGGACTGCTACCGGCAGTTCCCCGGCCGCGTACGGGGCCTGGTCCTCGCCGACACCTTCCCGGCGGCGGAGACACCCGAGGGGAAGCGGGCCCGGGCCGCCATGGCCGACCGGCTGCTGCGGGAGGGCATGTCCGGGTACGCCGACGAGGTCCTGGAGCAGATGGTCGCCCCGTACGCCGCGCCCGAGGTCAAGTCCCACGTCCACCGCATGATGACGGACACCCCGCCCGAAGGCGCCGCCGCCGCCCTGCGCGGCCGGGCCGAACGCCCCGACTACCGCGACCTGCTGACCCGGGTCGCCGTGCCCGCGCTCGTGGTCGTCGGCGCCGACGACACCTTCACCCCGGTCTCCGACGCCGAGGCGATGCACGCCGCCCTCCCCGACTCCACCCTGCGCGTGATCGAGAAGGCGGCGCACATGCCCAACCTGGAACGGCCGGAGGAGTTCAACAGGGTGCTGGTGGAGTTCCTGGCGCGGGTGGACGGCGGACTCGTACCCTCGGGCAGGTGACGAACCAGCGCGGACGCGGACCCGGCGCCTGGTGTGCCGGACTGCTGTGCGCGGCGGTGAGCGTGGTCGTCGGCTGCCGGGTCGCCGACACCGACGGCATCACGCCGGTGACCCAGCTGCTCGCCTTCCTGCCGTGGCTGCTGCTCCCCACGGGCGCGGCCCTGCTCTGCTCGCTCCTCGCCCGGTGGTGGCCCGGCCTGGTGTGGGGCGTCGCCCTCCTCGGGCTGCTGGCCTGGTTCATCGAGCCGTACGGCAAGGCCGGCGAACCCGACGGGCGACCACTGGCCTCCTTCCGGGTGCTGACCTCGAACGTCGAGTTCGGGCGCGGAACCGGCTCCCTCGTCCCCGCCATCCGCCGCTTCGATCCCGCCGTGGTGTTCGTGGAGGAGTGCGACTACACCTGCCAGGCCACGCTCAGGCAGAAGTTCGGTGACGCCTACCCTTACCGCCGGGCGGTCGTCGCGGGCGGCTCCGAGGGCTCCCTCATCCTCAGCCGCTACCCGCTCCGCGCCACCGACGGCGTCACCGGCACCATGGGCATGCCCGGCGCCGTCGCCGACGTACGCGGCCACCCCGTACGGCTCCAGCTCGCCCACCCCATGCCGCCGCTCCCCGGTCAGCTGGGCCCGTGGCGCCGCGAGCTTGGCCGGCTGCGCGCCTTCGCCGCCGCCGACCGGCACACCCCCACCGTCCTGGCCGGCGACTTCAACGCCTCCCAGGACCACGCCGCCTTCCGCCACCTCCTCGACACCGGCCTGCGCGACGCGGCCCGCCTCGCCGGACACGACCGCACACCCAGCTGGCCCGCCCGTACCGCCCGGATCCTCGGCGCCCAGATCGACCACGTGCTGCTCTCCCCCGACTTCTCCGCGAACAGCGCCCGCTTCCTGCGGCTCACCGGCACCGACCACCGGGCGCTCCTCACCGACCTCACTCTCCACCAGCGGGAATGACCCCTGGCGGGCCGTGCGGCCCCGGCGTAGTGGGCGACACTGGCTGGTGCGGAACCTCCGGGCCCAGCAGGCCCCCGCCAACCGTCCCGCCGTGGCCCGCGCCGCGTCGCGAGGGCGGCACCCTGGCCGTCGGACTCGCCACCGGACGCACCGCCTACGGCGCGCCCGCCTCCGTGGGTGCCCTGTCCGGAGTCATCGGCGACACCGCCGACGCCTACCCCATGCGGTCAACATCGCGGTCCCCGTCGACCCGACCACGGCGGCCCGCGTCCGCGTCCGCCACGGCGCGGCTCCGCCGCCCCCGGCCGGGATCGCCCAAGTCACACTGCGGCTGAAGGAGTTGTCGGACGGCGTCCGCCATGCCGGGTCCCTGATCGCGGTCCGCACCGGCCTCACGGGACCGTCCGGCAGCGTCCTCGACCCCTGCGCCAGGAGGTGGCGGCGGCCCGGTCCATCACCTCACCGCACTGACCCTCCCCAAGATCGCCATCCGGGGCCGCTAACCTTACGTGTCCGTCCTGGCCAGGGATTGACGGGCATCAACTCAGCGAAGGGTTGCGCACATGGGCATTCTCACTCTCCTGCGGAACGCGTTCGGCCGGTCACGCAAGGGGCGTACCGCCGAAGCAGAGGGTGCGGACCACACGCCCGCGCCCGAGTCGACGCTCCCGTCCCCGTCCCCGGAACCCCAGCCCACGGCCACGCCCACGGCCCAGGTCCCGGAACCCCGCCCGTCCTCCCCGGAGGAGCAGGACCGGGAACACGACTTGGTCTCAGCAGCCTTCGACAACGTGGCGGTGCCCCGCCCGGCGCAGCCTGCGGACGGGGAGCGGGGGGCCGAAGCGGAGGCGGAGCCCTCGACCGAGCCTGAGCCGGTGGCCGAGGTGCAGATCGAGCTGAAGCCGGTGGCCGAGGCCGGGGTGAAGCCGGTGGCCGAGGTCCGGGTGGAGGCCGAGGTCCAGGTGGAGGCCGAGTCCGTGGCCGAGGGCGCGGGCGAGGTGAAGCCCGTGGCCGAGGCCGAGGCCGCTCCTGAGCCCGAGCCGGTGGCCGAGGCCGAGGCCGCGACGGAGCCGGAGCCGAGCGCCGAACCGGAACCCCAGCCGCTGGCCGCCCAGGCGGCGGAGCCCGAGCCGGTGGCCGAGGCGGAGCCGACCTCACAGGCCGACGCCGCTGCGGAGCCGGAGGCCGAGCCCGTATCGGAGCCGACGGCGGAGACCGCCCCCGAGCCCGAGCCGGCCGCCGAGGCGAAGCCCGCGCCGCCCGCCGAGCCCGGGGCCGCGACGGAGCCCGCGCCGGCCGCCGAGGCCGAGCCGGAGCCGCAGCCGATCGCCGCCCAGGCGGCGGACGAGCCGGCAGCCGCCGACGGCGAGGACGCCCCACAGGGACCACCCGCACCCGACAACGAAAGCCGCACGGGTGGTGCGGGCAGGAACCAGAAGGCCGAAGGCGAAGCCGAGGCCGGAGCCGAGGCCCCGCAGGGACCCGGCAAGCCCGCCACCCCCCTCACCCGCGTGAAGACCCACGCCCCCGGCCTCACCACGGCCTACAAGGCCGCGGCAACCGCCCTCAGGAAGACCGACCTCACCGGCACCCGAGCGAAGCTCTACCTCGTGCTGGACCGCTCCGCGAGCATGCGCCCGTACTACAAGGACGGCTCCGCGCAGGCGCTCGCCGAACAGACCCTCGCCCTCGCCGCCCACCTCGACCCCGAGGCCACGGTCCACGTCGTCTTCTTCTCCACGGAAGTGGACGGCACCACCGACCTCACCCTCACCGATCACGAGAACAAGATCGACGAGGTTCACGCCACCCTCGGCCGCATGGGCCGTACGAGCTACCACGCCGCCGTGGAAGCCGTACTCGCCCACCACGAGAGGACGAGGACGGCCGAGGACGCCCCCGCCCTGGTGATCTTCCAGACGGACGGCGCCCCGGACGCGAAGACCCCCGCCACCCAGTCCCTCACCGCCGCCGCGAAGAACCGCCCCTCCGTCTTCTTCTCCTTCGTCGCGTTCGGCGAGCACGACAACAAGGCCTTCGACTACCTCCGCAAACTGAAGACCGACAACACGTCCTTCTTCCACGCGGGCCCGACTCCCCGCGAGCTCACGGACACCGAGCTCTACGAGGGCGTACTGGCGGACTGGCGCCCGTAGGAGGCGCCGGGGGTGGACGGGGGCATACCCGTCCACCCCGCGAAACGCATGTGAGTCGATCTTCACGGGCCCAGTAGGATTTCGACTTATGGCGGCCACTGGATCCGAGAAGCAGGGTGGAAAGGCGTACTACGTCTCCACCCCCATTTATTACGTCAACGACGCTCCTCACCTGGGCCACGCCTATACGACCGTCGCAGGCGACGTGCTCACCCGCTGGCACCGTCAGCGCGGCGAGAAGGTGTGGTACCTCACCGGCACGGACGAGCACGGTCAGAAGATCATGCGCACGGCCGAGGCGAACGGGGTCACCCCGCAGGCCTGGGCCGACAAGCTCGTCACCGAGGCCTGGAAGCCCCTGTGGGAGCACCTGGAGATCGCGAACGACGACTTCATCCGCACCACGCAGAAGCGGCACACCGACCGCGTCCAGGAGTTCGTGCAGGACCTGTACGACAAGGGCGAGATCTACAAGGGCGGCTACGAGGGCCCGTACTGCGTCGGCTGCGAGGAGTACAAGCTCCCGGGCGAGCTGCTCGACGGCGAGGGCGAGTACGCGGGCCAGAAGCTCTGCCCCATCCACAAGAAGCCCGTGGAGATCCTCAGCGAGGAGAACTACTTCTTCAAGCTGAGCGAGTACGGCGAGAAGCTCCTCGCCCACTACGAGGCCAACCCGGACTTCATCCAGCCCGAGTCCGCGCGCAACGAGGTCGTGAACTTCGTCCGCCAGGGCCTGCAGGACCTCTCCATCTCCCGCTCGACGTTCGCCTGGGGAATCCCGATCCCCTGGGACGAGAAGCACGTGATCTACGTGTGGGTCGACGCCCTGCTGAACTACGCCACGGCGGTCGGCTACAACGAGAACCAGGAGAAGTTCGAGGAAACCTTCCCGGCCGACGTCCACCTGGTCGGCAAGGACATCCTCCGCTTCCACGCGGTGATCTGGCCGGCCATGCTGATGGCCCAGGGCCTCCCGCTGCCCGGCAAGATCGCCGCCAACGGCTGGCTGATGGTCGGCGGCGAGAAGATGTCGAAGTCCAACCTGACCGGCATCAAGCCGCAGGACCTGACCTCGCACTTCGGCGTGGACGCCTACCGCTGGTACTTCCTGCGCGCGATCGCCTTCGGCCAGGACGGCTCGTTCTCCTGGGAGGACTTCTCCGCCCGGTACACGAGCGAGCTCGCGAACGACTACGGCAACCTCGCCTCCCGCGTGGCGGCCATGGTCGGCAAGTACTTCGGCGGCGCGCTCCCCGAGGCCACGGCCGTCGGCGAGGCGGAGAAAGCGGTCCACGACGGCCTCGCCAAGGCCGTCGCGGAGGCCGACCGGAAGATCGGCGACGAGCTGGACTTCCAGGGCGGCATCCTGGCCGTCTTCGACTTCGTCAAGCAGGTCAACGGCTACCTCACCGAGCAGGAGCCGTGGAAGGTCGCCAAGGACGACTCGCCCGAGGGCAAGGCCCGCCTGGCGACGATCCTCTACACGGCGGCGGAAGCCCTCCGCGCGGTAGCCGTGCTCCTCAACCCGGTCATGCCGGAGACCTCCCAGAAGCTGTGGGACTCCCTCGGCGCGGAGGCCTCCCTCGGCGCCCTGGCCGACCAGCGGGTCCAGGAGGCCGGCGAGTGGGGCAAGCTGCCGGCGGGCTCCACGGTCACCAAGGGCGCGGTGCTCTTCCCGCGCCTGGAGGAGAAGCCGAGCGCGTAGGGCACGTCCCCTTGCACGCAGAGGCCCGGAAACGACTTGTTTCCGGGCCTCGTCACCGTGGGGCCCGAGCGGTCCGGGCAGATCCGTCCAAGCGGGGTGTCACCGCCCACTCCGCACCTGGACTCTCACGACTTCCGGGAAGGGGATCCTGCCGCGTACGTCACGAAGTCCGCCCAGGCGCCGGGCGTGAGCATCAGCCGGGGGCCCTCAACGTTCTTGGAGTCGCGGACATGCACGGTGCCGGGGGTGACGGCAAGCTCGACGCAGGAGTTGCCGTCGTTTCCGCCGCTGTAGCTGCTCTTGAACCACGCCAGCTCGGAGGCGTCCCCGGCAGTGGTCTCGCGGATCATGTTTCTCCCAGCAGTTGCTCGATGAAGGCCAGCGACTCCCCTGGCGAGAGCGCCTGAGCCCGGATGGTGCCATACCGGAGCTCAAGAATGCGCAGGTGTTTGAGTTCGGAGATCGGCCGACCGTTGAACGCGCCATCCGAGCGCCCCACGGCCGTACCGTCCGGAAACTTCAGCAACTCGATCCGACCGTCCAGGCCAGAGTGGGTGTCGCAGTTCATCGGCATCACCTGAAGCACGACGTTGTGCAACCGCCCCACCCCCAGCAGACGTTCAAGCTGCTGACGCCACACCATTGTGCCCCCGATGGGGCGCCGCAGGACCCCCTCTTCCAGGACGAAGCTGAGCGCTGGCGCGGGCGAACGTTCGAAGACCGACTGCCGGGCCAGACGAGCGGCCACCATGCGTTCCACATCGTCCGGAGAGTACGGCGGCTGCGCTGCCCCGATCACAGACCGTGCGTGCTCCGACGTCTGCAACAGCCCAGGAATGATGTGGCACTCGTACAGAGCGATCTCGACCGCCTTGGCCTCCAACTTGCCCAGCTCCCGAACCTTCTTCGGATACCGGACCTTCTTCACGTCCTCCCAAGCCGCCGCGATGAGTCCGCCCGCGTCCAGCACCTCGTCGGCCCTGTCCAGGTACTCCTGCCGGGGAATCCGCTTCCCGCCCTCGACCTTGTAGACGAGGTCCTCCCCGTACCCGACCGCCACCGCGAAGTCGGCGGCCCGCATCGCCACCGCCTCCCGCCGCAGCCTCAACTGCCGTCCCACCGTGGCGAGGACGGCCACACCCCACTCGTCGTCCGGATCCACCTCCCACCCCGGCTCATCAGCCTCGCTCTTGAGCCGCCGCACCTCTCCATCGACCGACATACCGCACCCCTCCGTCGTACCGCCGTGCCGCAACGCCCCTACCCGCAGGTCCCTTTCCGACAGCCCGGACAACAGCCGACAAGCCCCGGACAGTCACCGTACGTATCAGCGCTGTCACTGTTCACGGTAAGCACGCACCGCCACGCTCAGTGATGTGAACCAGGAAAAGTCCACCCAACTCCTCTCACCCGCCGACCACTTCAGCGTCCTGCTGTCCCCCACGCCACGAGGTGCCCGCCTCGCCCGGCTTCTCGCCACGGACTGGATGCGCACCCGGGATCTGCCCCACCGCGTCACCGAGGCCGCCGAACACCTCGTCGCCGAACTCGCCGCGAACGCCGCGACCCACGGCCGCCTCCCGGGACGCGACTTCCGCCTCGCGCTCCTGGCCCGCAGCGCGATCCTCCGCATCGAGGTCACGGACACCCGAGGTGACGACCTCCCGCGCCGCCGTCCACCCACCCCCGACGCCGAGTCCGGACGCGGCCTCCTCCTCGTCGATGCCCTTGCCGACCGCTGGGGCGTGAAGCTCGGACCGGTCCCCCGCAAGACCGTATGGGCGGAACTCGACCTACAGTGCGCGCGACCAGCGGAAACAGCACACGCACCGGAACCCGACCGGGTGTGCTCCGGTGCCGTCGGCGGTCTCCCCCAAGGACCACGAGAGGGAAAGAAACCGCACCAAGCCCCACCCCTACCGCCCTCGGCATGACCGGCTCGGCAGGGCCCGTACCGTCGAGCGCCCGGGAGACCTCTTCGCCCAGGATCCGGGAGCCGAGGCGGCATCGGCCTGAGTGAACCGGGGCGGGGCATCCGTACACCCCGGTCCCGTTCTGGCAGAGTACGGGTGTCGTGAACCTTTCCGAATCCCACCGGCGGCTCCTCACGGATGTCGTGTCCGTCGGTAGCCCGTACGTCCTCGTCCTCGCCGGCGGGTACGCCCTCCAGGCGCACGGTCTGCTGCAGCGTCCGCACGCCAACGTCGACTTCGCCACCGAGAGTTCCGAGGCGATGGAGCGGATCGCGGAGGCCGTCGGCTCGGCGCTGGAGGCGCGGGGGCGGCAGGTGCGGGCGGGGGTCGGTACCGCGCTCACCGCGCAGTTGACGGTCACGGACCCCCCGACCGGTGAGCCGTGCGCCCTCGCGCTGCACAAGGAGGCGTTCTGGCAGCCGCCGCAGCTCACCGATTACGGCCCCGCCCTGTCCCTGGAGGACGCGGTCGGTACGAAGATCCGCGCCCTGTACGACCGGGGAGCGGCCGTCGACCTGATCGATGCGCGGGCCGCCGCGGACCGCTTCTCCCTCCCCCGCCTTGAGGAACTGGGCCGCCGGCACGCCCACGACCCCTTCGACCTCCCCACCCTGCAGTCCCGGCTCACCGGCACGGACTTCTACGCCGACCAGGAGTTCCTGCGGTATGGGCTCGACGAACCGCAGATCAGCGCGCTGCGCGCCTGGGCACAGCACTGGTCCGACGACATCGCCGAACGGTTGCTGGAGGACGGCGCCTCCCCGGACGAGGAGCCCGATCCCGGCGCCGACGAGTGAGGTCCACCCGCTTCATCAAGGCGGGTAAAAGGACTGGTAAAGTCCGCTGACTTGGCGAGGGCGGGGGCCCTCGCGGGGAGGGAATTCCAGTGGGCATACACGCCCCGAGACGGCGCGGCCTGGCCGCGGCCGTCTCCTCGTTCGCGGTCGCCGTGGCGGCCGTATCCGTCGTCGTCCTGCCGGAGAGCGGCGCCTCGGCCGACCCTGCGGCCGGCACCACCGAGATCACGCTGACCGATCCCGCCTCCACGCGGCCGCGCACCGACCGGCCGCTCGTCGCCGGCGCGAGCGGCTTCCTGCACCGGCAGAGCGGGGTCTCCGGGCTGCTGTGGACGGACTACTCCGACGGCACCACCGTGGTCGTGGGCACCGCGGCCGGCACCTACACGCCCGCCGGCTCGTGCGAGAGCCTGGGCTCCACGACCTGCCCGGAAGCCTGGTACGGCTCCGACGGCGACCTGGTCGCGCTGCCGTCGGCCGAGTCCGTGGCCCTCTGGGACCCGGCGACGCGGACGGCCTCGTCCTTCACCTCCGACCAGGCGTACCGGGGGCTGGCCGGGCAGACCGTGATCACCGAGCGCGCGCTGCACGACCGCGTGGACGGTGAATGGCGCTCCCGTGCCATTACACCGTCCTGGCTGCAGGTCAACTCGGGCGCGATCAAGGCCGCCGACGCGCACGGCGCGCTGTTCCAGGTGGGCACGGACCTGTACTACCTCGACCTCGACACGGCCGTCGCCACCAAGGCGTTCAGCGCCGTGGGCGCCCGCCCGGTCACCGTGCAGAGCGACGACCGGACCGGCTGGTACGAGTCCGGCTCCGGCGACCTGCACCTGAAGCCGCGCACGGACCCGGGCGGCACCGAGCAGGTGATCGACCTGCCGTCGCCCGGCGGCGTCCTGGAGGGTGCCCCGGTCCTCGTCGGCGACTGGCTGCTGCTGCCGCTGTCCGGCGGCATCGGCAGCGGGACCGGCACCTATCTGAACGCCGTGTCCCTCGTGGACGGCTCGTCGCACACCCTGCTGGCCAAGGCCGGCGCGTTCACGGTCCGCGCCTCCGGCCACGGCGCCCTCGTCACCGGCGGCACCGACGCCACCGACTGGTGGGTGCAGCGGGTCAGCCAGGGGGCGGACGGCTCGCTGAGCGTGGAGAAGGTGGCGCAGGTCCCGGCCCTGGAGAACGCCAAGACGGGCCTCGCGCTCAGCCGGGGCAGCCTGCGCGTCGCCGAGGACAACCCGAGCAGCACCTCGGACACCACCTCGATCCGCACCCTCACCACGAACGGCGGCACCGAGCTGACCGCGTCCGAGGCGACGACCGGTGACACGGTCAGCGCCGTGTGCCCGTACCCGGGCGCCGGCTGCTCGGCGCTCTGGGGCAACAGCGGCGCCCATCCCGAGGACGTCTACCTCGGCACCTACGCCGATGTCAACGAGGGCGGCAGCGGGCTGGAGCACGCGGACCGGCTGGTCTCGATGAGGGACGGGAGCTCCGACCGCCACCTGGAGTACCAGACCGAGGGCGGCTCGATCGTCGACGTCTCCGACGACTACGCGGTGTACAACTCGGGTGGTTCCTCCCCGATGCAGTACGTCGGCGACTTCAGGCAGGGCGAGAAGCTGAAGCGGTCGGTGCGGGCTGCCGCGCTGAACGGCTCGACCCTGTGGAGCGCCACCACCACCGCCGGCAAGCTCACCTCGTACGACCTCGTCCAGGACCGCACCCTGGCCACCGTCACCGTCCCGGGCCTCGGGTGTGTGCCGGACGAGCTGCAGGCGGCGGGCCGCTGGGTGTACTGGGCGTGCGGCGACGGCTCGGCCGGCGTGTACGACACCAAGGCGGCTACGTCCCGCCCGGTGACCGGCGGTGACGTGCTGCTCGGCGACGGCTTCACCGTCCGCCACGACCACGGCGCCGACACCCTGGTGCTGACCGAAGCGGCCACCGGCGCCACCCGGGTGATCGCCTCCTCCGTGTCCGACACCGGCCTCGCCATGGACCGCCGCTTCAAGTGGACCGTGGACGAGTACACGGGCCTGGTCGCCTGGACCGACCTGTACGAGCGGACGCACATCGCCACCACCGGCGTCACCCCGTCGGCGGTGACGTCCTTCGAGACGCAGGCCGAAAGCTATGTGGAGCCGGGCTCGACGGCCCACTGGACCCACGTGCTGCTGTCCCGCCCGGTCAGCTCCTGGTCCCTGACCTTCACCTCGGTGCAGAGCGGCGCCACCGGCAAGGCCACCCGGACCTTCACCGGCGGCGCGGCCCCGGTCCGGGTGTCGGTGGACTGGAACGGCAAGACGGCGGACGGCACCCCGTTCCCGAACGGCCTGTACACCTGGACGCTGAAGGCGACCGGTCTCGGCACGACCACCCCGGTCACCGTGGCCTCCGGTGACGGCTTCCTGGGCCGTGGTTCGGCCGTGCGCCACGACTTCGGCAGCGTGGACGGCCCGGACGGCCGGGGCGACCTGCTCACCCTGAATTCCTCCGGCGGCCTGACCTACCAGTTCGGCACCGGCACCGGGAAGTTCAGCAACAAGATCACCGGTACCGGGTGGGCCACCAGCGTCAAGGCGGTCCCGTTCGGCGACCTGAACGGCGACCGCTGCAACGACGTCCTCGTCCGGCTGAGCAGCGGGGCCCTGCGCCTGTACAAGCCGGGCTGCGGCAAGGCCGTCACCCCGTCGACGTCGTACACCACCCTCGCGAGCAGCGGCTGGACCCAGTACGACGTGCTGACCTCCCCCGGTGACCTCACCGGCGACGGCCGCCCGGACCTGGTCACCCGCGCCGCCTCCACCGGCACCGTCTACCTCCACAAGGGCACCAGCGACGGCAAGCTGTCGTCGCGCGTGAAGCTGTACGACAACTGGAAGGGCTACAAGAAGATCGTGGGCGCCGGAGACCTCAACGGCGACGGCATCGGCGATCTCCTCGCCCAGGACGGCGCCAACACCCTCTACCGCTACAACGGCAGGGGCGACGGCACGTTCGCGGCCCGCGTGCAGGTCTTCTCCGGCTGGGGTGCCTCGTACAACGCGGTCGTCGGCGTCGGCGACATCACCGACGACGGCAAGGCCGACCTGGTCTCCCGCGACAGCAGCGGCAACGTCTACCGCAACAGCGGCGACGGCAAGGGCTCCTTCAGCGCCCGCACGCAGATCGCCACGGGCTGGGGCGGCTACAAGACCCTGTCCTGAGCCTCGGGCGAAACGGCAAGCAGAAGGGCTCGGAACCGGCATCGGTTCCGAGCCCTTTCCGTCGCCCGCGGCTTACTTCGGCTGCGGCTTCCGGACGGACAGGTGCAGCTCCTTGAGGCGGGACTCGTCCAGCTCGGTCGGGGCGCCCATCATCAGGTCCTGGGCGTTGCCGTTGAGCGGGAAGGCGATCGTCTCGCGGATGTTCGGCTCGTCCGCGAGGAGCATGACGATGCGGTCCACGCCGGGCGCGATGCCGCCGTGCGGCGGGGCGCCGAAGCGGAAGGCGCGCAGCATGCCGGCGAACTTCTCCTCCACGGTCTCGCGGTCGTAGCCCGCGATCTCGAAGGCCTTCAGCATGATCTCCGGCTCGTGGTTCCGGATCGCGCCGGAGGACAGCTCGACGCCGTTGCACACGATGTCGTACTGCCAGCCCAGGATGTCCAGCGGGTCCTGGGTCCGCAGGGCCTCCAGACCGCCCTGCGGCATCGAGAAGGGGTTGTGCGAGAAGTCGATCGCGCCGGTCTCCTCGTCCTTCTCGTACATCGGGAAGTCGACGATCCAGCAGAAGCGGAAGACGCCCTCCTCGAAGTGCCCGGCCCGCTTGGCGGCTTCCACCCGCACCGCGCCCATGATCTTCGAGACCTCGTCGAACTCGCCCGCGCCGAAGAACACCGCGTGGCCGGGGGCCAGGGAGAGGCGCTTGGTCAGCTCGGCGACGTTCTCCTCCGTGAGGAACTTCGCGATCGGGCCGGTCAGCGAGCCGTCCTCGGCCACGCGCACCCAGGCCAGTCCCTTGGCGCCCTGCTCGACCGCGTACTCACCGAGCTGGTCGAAGAACTTGCGGGGCTGCGCGGAGACGTCCGGCACCGGCAGCGCGCACACGTGCTGGCCGGCGAACGCCTTGAACTCCGAGCCCTCGAAGACATCGGTGATGTCCACCAGCTCCAGCTTGGCGCGCAGGTCCGGCTTGTCGGAGCCGTACTTCAGCATCGCCTCGCGGAACGGGATCCGCGGGAAGGGGGAGGTGACGTGACGGCCGCCGCCGAACTCCTCGAAGAGTTCCGTCATCAGCTTCTCGATCGGCTGGAAGACGTCCTCCTGCTCGACGAAGGACATCTCCACGTCGAGCTGGTAGAACTCGCCCGGCGAGCGGTCGGCGCGGGCGTCCTCGTCGCGGAAGCAGGGCGCGATCTGGAAGTAGCGGTCGAAGCCGGAGATCATCAGCAGCTGCTTGAACTGCTGCGGAGCCTGCGGCAGCGCGTAGAACTTGCCCGGGTGCACACGGGAGGGGACCACGTAGTCACGGGCGCCCTCGGGAGAGGTGGCGGACAGGATCGGCGTCGCCATCTCGTTGAAGCCCATCGCCGCCATCTTGTGCCGGATCGCGGAGATCACGGCCGTACGCAGCATGATGTTGCGGTGCATGCGCTCGCGGCGCAGGTCCAGGAAGCGGTACTCCAGGCGTCGCTCCTCGTTGACCCCGTCCTCGGTGTTGATCGTGAAGGGCAGCGGGGCGGCCGCACCGAGCAGCTCGACCTCGGCGACCTCGACCTCGATCTCGCCGGTGGGCAGGTCGGGGTTCACGTTCTCGGTTCCACGTGAAACAACCTGGCCGTCGACGCGGACCGTGGACTCCTTGGAGATCTTGTCCAGGGCCTCGTACGCGGGCGTACCGGGACGGGCCACCAGCTGCGTGATGCCGTAGTGGTCGCGCAGATCGATGAAGAGGATGCCGCCCAGGTCGCGCCGATTGTGCAGCCAGCCACTCAGCCGGACGTCGGTGCCGACGTCAGAGGCGCGGAGCTGGCCGCAGGTGTGGGACCTGTACCGATGCATCGTCGTTCATCGTCCTTCGTGGTGGGGTTTTCTCCTGCCGGCTCTGCGGACCGGCGGGAACGGGCACGGGGCCCGGACCCATCAAGGGTACCGGGCACCCCAAGATCGGCTCTCCACCATTACCGCCCGCCCGCCCACGGTGGCAGGTATCGATCAGATCTTCCTGAAGTGGGGCAATGAGCACTGGAGAGCCCCTGGCGTCGGTCGCCGAGGACCGGAACGAGATCACCGGGGTGGTGCCCCTGGCGGTCGACGAGGGCACCACCGCGATCACGGCCTTCCGCACAAGCGCCGGCACGGGGAACCGAGCATCTGGTTCGAGCTCTACGAGTCCGACGGCTCGGGCGCCCCGTAGCGCGTGCGGAGTTCGTGTGCGACACCGAAGGCGGCCGCGGTCAGCGGGACCGCGAGCAGCATGCCGAGGATGCCCGCGACGGAGGCTCCGGCGGTGATCGCCAGCATCACCACCGCGGGGTGCATCTGCACGGTCCGGCTCTGGATGACCGGCTGGAGCACGTGCCCTTCCAGCACCTGCACCGCAAGGACGACCCCCAGCGCCCACAGCGCGATGACGAAGCCGCGGTCGGCGAGCGCGACCAGCACGGCCACCGCGCCGGAGATGAAGGCGCCGAGGTAGGGGATGTACGCGCTGACGAAGACGAGGGCGCCGAGGCCGATCGCGCCGGGTACGCGGAGGACCAGCAGGCCGACGGTGATGCAGAGGGCGTCGATGAGGGCGATGACGGTCGTCCCGCGCATGAACCCCTCCACCGCCTGGAAGGCGCGGCGCGCGATGGCCTCCAAAGTGCCGGCGGTGCCGACGGGTGCGAGGGCCTTGAGGGTCTCCAGGGCGCGGTGGGAGTCGCGCAGGAAGAAGAAGACGAGCAGCAGGGCGAGGACGGCCTCGGCGAGGGTCTCGCCGACCACGCTGACCCCGCTGATGACGTTGGAGGCCGCGGTTGCGCCGAACCTGCTGAGCAGCTTGCGGGAGTTGGCGGCCAGGTCGTCGAGTCCGGTCCCGGCGGCTCCGAAGTGCTGGGAAAGGGACTTGGCGGCGGTGCGGAGCGAGTCGAGGATCTGGTCGCCGGTGTCGATGAGAGCGGCGACCACGATGTACACGGCGCCGCCGACGACGGCCACGACGGCGACACAGGTCAGTCCCGCCGCGACGGAGCGCTGCACCCCGGCGCCGACCAGCCGTCGGTACAGCGGCCTGAGCAACGCCGTGCCGAGCAGGGCGAGCAGGACCGGGACGACGGCGGTGCGGAACTCCGCGCAGAGGCGGACGCCGACCCAGCCGACGCCGGCGATGAGCAGCAGGACGGCGCACCAGGCGGCGAGGCGGCGAGCGGGGTCGGGCAGCAGGTGCACGCGTCCAGCGGATCATGTGCCGGGGCCGGCTGTCCTGCCGCGAGCCCCCGGCCGGGTGAGGCCCGCAACGCCTGCCGGTCCAGTACCCGGTGGACCGAGAGGCGGGCGGCGGGTGTCAGCCCAGTGCCTGCTCCGCGCCGAGCAGCAGCTCCTGCGCCAGAAACGCCCTCACCTCGTCCGGCGCGGCCCCCGTACGCTCCGCGATCGTGGACTGCAGCTCGGACCAGCACCGCCGCACCCGCTCCGTCAGCCGGGGATCCCCGGACGACAGGACGGCCGGCCGCGGCGGGCGCCTCGGCCAGGACCGCCTCGTCCGGTTCGGCGAAGCGGCTGAAGGCCGCCTCGAAGCCGGTGGCATGGGTGGCCTGGGGCCGGCCGGCGGCCAGGGGCGCGAGCTGGCGGGCCGCCTCGACCAGCGTCATGGCCGGCAGGTGGTCGTAGGCGTGGTCGAACAGCGCGCGGTTGTCGGAGCGGGGCGTGACCTCGGCACGGACGGCCTCCCCGGTGTGCTCGGCCCGGGAGACGACGACGTTCAGCGGGTTGGCTCGGCCGACCAGGACGGGCTCGACCTGCCAGGTGTCGTCGGGGCCGGCCCGGTGGCCGAAGTCCGAGGTGAGCGGGGCCGGGGTGCCGCGCTGGGCGTGCCGGAGCACCTCGTTCTCGTGCTTGTCGAGGAAGAGCAAGTCCATCTCGTGCTCCGCGACCTCCCGGTCGCCGACGAAGTAGCGCTGGACCACCCTGCCGTTGCGGACCCGCCCACGCTCCCATGCGTTCGTCCCAGATCATTCCTGTCGGTAACGGCGGCATGGTCGTCACCTTCACGAAGTACGGGGTAACCCCATGACAGACGAACCCGAGAGCCTGGACTACCTGTGGGACGGAACCGAGGACGGATGGGTCGTCATCACATCTGCCCTCGGGCTCGGCACCATCTACAACACCGAGACACGCATGGCTCTCCTCCTTGAGGATGAGACCGAATACGAGCACGCCATCCAGGCGATGCGCGAACACGGCCGTCCCTTCCTGGACTCCATCCCGTAGCGGAAGTGGTAGCCCGCTGACCAATCGGAGGCGGGCTACCACGTGGCCGCCGGGTACCGGGAGAGCAAACGGGAGGGACACCACGGTCCGCACACAGTCCGCAAGACACCCGGTCAAGACCGTCGCACCCCATCGCCACCAATCGGTAAAAAGCCAGTCCGCATCGATAACTTCAGCGAGCCCTACAGCCTGCCCTCAGACATCCCGTGCACGGCCGGGATGGTGCCCAGCCGACCTCTCTGGAAGTCCTCGAATGCCTGCTGAAGCTCTTCCCTGGTGTTCATGACGAACGGGCCGTAGTGGGCCATCGGCTCACGGATCGGCTGTCCGCCCAGGAGAACGATCTCCAGGTCCGGGGTGTGGGAGTCCTGCTTGTCGTCCGCGCGGACGGTCAGCGAGGAGCCGCTGCCGAAGACGGCGGTCTGGCCCAGCTGGACCGGGCGGCGCTCGGTGCCGACGAAGCCGTGGCCCGCGAGGACGTAGGCCAGGCCGTTGAAGTCCTCCCGCCAGGGCAGGGTGATCTCCGCGCCCGGCGCCAGCGTCGCGTGGATCATGGTGATCGGCGTGTGCGTGATGCCGGGACCGGCGTGGCCGTCCAGTTCACCGGCGATGACGCGGAGCAGGGCGCCGCCGTCGGGGGAGGTGAGCAGCTGGACGTTGCCGCCGCGGATGTCCTGGTAGCGCGGGGCCATCATCTTGTCCTCGGCGGGCAGGTTCACCCACAGCTGCAGGCCGTGGAAGAGGCCGCCGGACATGACGAGGGACTCCGGCGGGGCCTCGATGTGGAGGAGACCCGAGCCTGCCGTCATCCACTGGGTGTCGCCGTTGGTGATGGTTCCGCCACCGCCGTTGGAGTCCTGGTGGTCG
This sequence comes from Streptomyces sp. NPDC051636, assembly GCF_044453765.1. Classification (NCBI taxonomy): domain Bacteria; kingdom Bacillati; phylum Actinomycetota; class Actinomycetes; order Kitasatosporales; family Streptomycetaceae; genus Streptomyces; species Streptomyces sp. NPDC051636. Next base: position 29,691 of record NZ_JBITDA010000005.1, read on the forward strand.
AAGATCCCGTCGATGATGTAGGTGACGGTCTCGAAGCCGCGGTGCGGATGCCAGGGGGTGCCCTTGGGCTCGCCCGGCGCGTAGTCCACCTCGCCCATCTGGTCCATCATGATGAACGGGTCGAGGTAGCGGTAGTTGATCCCGGCGAACGCCCGGCGCACCGGGAAGCCCTCGCCCTCGAAACCGCTCGGCGCCGTCGTGACGGCGAGCACGGGACGTGCCACGGCGCCGGCGGGCACGGTCACACGGGGCAGCGTCAGCGGGTTCTCGACGGTCACTGCAGGCATGTCGGTACCTCCTTGGTAGGCCCATTTTAGTTGAGCGTTGAACTTCCTGTCACCGAGAACAGAGAAAGCCCGGAGGGAATTCCCTCCGGGCCCACCCGGCGACCGGTCTGCGCCGCCGGCCGCGCGGGACCAGCGGCGAGGCATCAGCCGTACATGCGGCGCATCGCGAACTCGACCATCTGTTCGACCGCCTTCGCGTCGAAGACCATGCGGTGCTCGCCCTCCATGTCCAGGACGAAGCCGTAGCCGGTCGGCAGCAGGTCGATCACCTCGGCGCCCGTGATGACGAAGTACTTCGACTCCTTGCCCGCGTACCGGCGCAGCTCCTTGAGGGAGGTGAACATCGGGATCACCGGCTGCTGGGTGTTGTGCAGGGCGAGGAAGCCGGGGTTGTCGCCGCGCGGGCAGTACACCTTGGAGGTGGCGAACACCTGCTGGAAGTCCTCGGCGGACATCTGGCCGGTGGTGAAGGCGCGCACCGCGTCCGCGAGCGAGGGCGGGGACGGCTCCGGGTAGAGCGGCGGCTGCTGGCCGTACCCGCCGAGGCCGCCGGGCTGCTGCGGCGGGGCGTACTGCTGCTGAGCGCCCGCATTCTGGTCGTAGCCGTACATGCGCGTAAGCGTACCGAGACAGCCCGCTCGGCATCAGGGCCGTCAGGCCCTCTTGAGCCGTTCCCCGGCGCGGGTATGTAGAGCCTTCTCACACTTGGACGGGTAGGGGTTGCTTCTTATTACCGACGGGTAGCATCATCGGGGTTACTTGTTGGTACGTGAACCAGATGCGAGGAGTCAGTGCCTCGCCGAGTCCTAACGGAGCCGTCACCATGGGGCACTACAAGTCGAACCTCCGCGACATCGAGTTCAACCTCTTCGAAGTACTCGGCCGCGACAAGCTCTACGGCACCGGCCCGTTCGAGGAGATGGACACGGACACCGCCAGGAGCGTCCTCGAGGAGCTGACCCGCCTCGCCGAGAACGAGCTGGCCGAGTCCTTCGCGGACGCCGACCGCAACCCGCCGGTCTTCGACCCCGAGACGAACACCGCGCCGGTCCCGGAGTCCTTCAAGAAGAGCTTCAAGGCCTTCATGGACTCGGAGTACTGGCGCCTCGGCCTGCCCGAGGAGATCGGCGGCACGACGGCTCCCCCGTCCCTGATCTGGGCGTACGCGGAGCTGATCCTCGGCGCCAACCCGGCCGTGTGGATGTACTCCTCCGGCCCGGCGTTCGCCGGGATCCTCTTCGACGAGGGCAACGAGGTCCAGAAGAAGATCGCGCAGATCGCCGTCGAGAAGCAGTGGGGCTCCACCATGGTGCTCACCGAGCCGGACGCCGGCTCGGACGTGGGCGCCGGCCGCACCAAGGCGATCCAGCAGGAGGACGGCTCCTGGCACATCGAGGGCGTGAAGCGGTTCATCACCTCCGGTGAGCACGACATGACGGAGAACATCTTCCACTACGTGCTGGCGCGTCCCGAGGGTGCCGGTCCCGGCACCAAGGGCCTGTCCCTCTTCCTCGTGCCCAAGTACCTCTTCGACTTCGAGACCGGCGAGCTGGGCGAGCGCAACGGCGTCTACGCCACCAACGTCGAGCACAAGATGGGCCTGAAGGCCTCCAACACCTGCGAGATGACCTTCGGCGACCGCCACCCGGCCAAGGGCTGGCTGATCGGCGACAAGCACGACGGCATCCGCCAGATGTTCCGCATCATCGAGTTCGCGCGGATGATGGTCGGCACGAAGGCGATCTCCACCCTGTCGACCGGTTACCTCAACGCCCTCGAGTACGCCAAGGAGCGCGTCCAGGGTCCCGACCTGGCGAACTTCATGGACAAGACCGCGCCCAAGGTCACCATCACCCACCACCCGGACGTGCGCCGCTCCCTGATCACGCAGAAGGCGTACGCCGAGGGCATGCGCGCCCTCGTCCTCTACACCGCCTCGATCCAGGACGCGATAGCCGTCAAGGAGGCGGCCGGCGAGGACGCCTCCACCGAGCACGCCCTCAACGACCTGCTCCTGCCGATCGTCAAGGGCTACGGCTCCGAGAAGGGCTACGAGCAGCTCGCCCAGTCGCTGCAGACCTTCGGCGGCTCCGGCTTCCTGCAGGAGTACCCGATCGAGCAGTACATCCGCGACGCCAAGATCGACACCCTGTACGAGGGCACCACCGCGATCCAGGGCCAGGACTTCTTCTTCCGGAAGATCGTCCGTAACCAGGGCGCGGCGCTCAACTCCCTCGCCGAGGACATCAAGAAGTTCCTGGCGCTCGGCACCGGCGGCGAGGAGCTGGCCGGCGCCCGCGAGCACCTCGCCAAGGCCGCCGTCGAACTGGAGGCCATCGTCGGCCTGATGCTCACCGACCTCGCGGCCACCGAGCAGGACGTCAAGAACATCTACAAGGTCGGGCTCAACACCACCCGCCTGCTGATGGCCTCCGGTGACGTCGTCGTCGGCTACCTGCTGCTCAAGGGAGCCGCGATCGCCGCCGAGAAGCTGGAGACGGCCTCCGCGAAGGACAAGGCGTTCTACACCGGCAAGATCGCGGCGGCGAAGTTCTTCGCGGCCAACGTCCTGCCCGGCGTCACCCTGGCCCGCAAGGTGGCCGAGGGTGTCGAGCTGGACCTGATGGAGCTGGACGAGGCCGCGTTCTGACCCGGCCGTACCGCCCCTGACCACTCGCGCGAGGGGCCGCTCCCGGCAGGGGGAGCGGGCCCTCGTGCGTCGTTAAAGTGAAGGCATGAGCGCAGCAGCCCGCTTCGACCGCGGCCACACCGACGACCTGATGTCCTTCCTCGCGGCGAGCCCGTCGCCGTACCACGCCGTGGCGAACGCCGCCGAACGGCTGGAGAAGGCCGGCTTCAGGCAGGTCGCCGAGACGGATGCCTGGGACGCGGAGACATCAGCGGCTTCCGCCACGGCGAGCGGCGGCAGGTACGTGCTGCGCGGCGGCGCGATCGTGGCCTGGTACGTCCCCGAGGGCTCGGCCGCCCACACGCCGTTCCGGATCGTCGGCGCGCACACCGACTCGCCCAACCTGCGCGTCAAGCCGCAGCCGGACAGCGGGGCGCACGGCTGGCGCCAGGTCGCCGTCGAGATCTACGGCGGGCCGCTGCTGAACTCCTGGCTCGACCGCGACCTGGGGCTGGCCGGACGGCTGACCCTGCGGGACGGCTCGACCCGCCTGGTGAACATCGACCGGCCGCTGCTGCGGGTGCCCCAACTGGCCATCCACCTCGACCGGTCGGTGTCCTCCGAGGGGCTCAAGCTGGACAAACAGCGGCATCTGCAGCCGGTGTGGGGCCTGGGCGACGACGTGCGCGACGGCGACCTCATCGCCTTCCTGGAGGAGGAGTGCGGGCTGCCGGCGGGCGAGGTGGCCGGCTGGGACCTGATGACGCACTCGGTGGAGCCGCCTGCCTACCTCGGCCGTGACCGGGAGCTGGTCGCGGGCCCGCGGATGGACAACCTGCTGTCCGTGCACGCGGGCGTGGCGGCCCTGACGGCCGTCGCCGCCTCCGGCGAACCGCTGCCCGCCATCCCGGTGCTGGCCGCCTTCGACCACGAGGAGAACGGCTCCCAGTCGGACACCGGCGCGGACGGGCCGCTGCTCGGCACGGTGCTGGAGCGCTCGGTGTTCGCGCGCGGCGGCGGTTACGAGGACCGGGCCCGCGCCTTCGCCGCCACCGTCTGCCTGTCCTCCGACACCGGGCACGCCGTCCACCCCAACTACGCGGAGCGGCACGACCCGACGCACCACCCGCGCGTCAACGGCGGCCCGATCCTCAAGGTCAACGTCAACAACCGCTATGCGACGGACGGTTCGGGCCGCGCCGTGTGGGCCGCCGCCTGCGAGAAGGCGGGCGTCCCCTTCCAGTCCTTCGTCTCCCACAACTCCATGCCCTGCGGCACCACGATCGGCCCGATCACCGCCGCCCGCCACGGCATCCGCACCGTCGACATCGGCGTGGCGATCCTGTCGATGCACAGCGCCCGGGAACTGTGCGGCGCGGACGACCCGTATCTGCTGGCGAACGCGCTGGTGGCGTTCCTGGAGAGCTAGTACCCCGGGTGGCGGAACGTCCCTGCACTGCATGGGGGTTGACAACGGGGGTACCCGCAGTGTCGGACCGGAACGGCCGGTCCGGACAGGAGGCGACACTCATGGGCCTCGGCGGGTGCATCATCCTCATCGCCGTGGGAGCCATCCTCACGTTCGCGACCGACTGGCACATGAACGGGATCAACGTTCATCTGGTCGGGTTCATCCTGATGATCGTCGGGCTGATCGGCGTCGCGACGTTCAGCAGCATCGCGCGGCGCAGGCGGGTCGTGGTGCCGCCCCCGACGACCACGGTCGTCGAGGAGGAGCGGCACCACCACCACGGAAGCGGATACGGCGACGGCTACAGCGACGGTTACGGCGTCTGACCCTCGGCCGGCTCGTCCAGCCCTGCCAGCACCAGCGGCAGCCGGTCCGCCCCGCCCTCGGTGAGGCGGACCGGGACGCCCCAGTCCTGCTGGTGGACGTGGCAGGCGGGGTATTCGTTGGACGGGTCGTCATCACACGACGCCGCCATCGCGGAGACGTGCAGCACGCCTTCCGGAACAGCGGGGCTTAGCTCGAGGGTGCGGGACAGGTCCGTGTCCGCGCCCTCTCCCTTCAGCAGCAGCTCGGGCGGGGTCGAGGAGACCAGCAGGCGGGTCGAGGGGCCGTAGCGGGTGTCCAGTTTCTGGCCCGCCGGGGCCTGGAAGATGACGTCCAGCCGGAGTTCGCCGGGGGCGACTTCGGTGGCCGCGCGCTGCGTGCGGTGGGCGACGGACTCCACCCGTACCGCCTCCTCCGGCAGCCGCAGCCGGGTCAGGCGGTGCCGGGCCGACTCCACGACCACGATGTCGTCGCCGACGAGCACGGCGTCGCTGGGCTCGCGCAGGTCGGTGGCGAGGGTGGTCACCTCACCGGTCGCCGGGTCGTAGCGGCGCAGGGCGTGGTTGTAGGTGTCGGAGACGGCCACCGAACCGTCGGGCAGGGCCGTCACGCCCAACGGGTGCTGGAGCAGGGCCTGCTCGGCGGCGCCGTCGCGGTGGCCGAAGTCGAACAGGCCGGTGCCGACGGCGGTGTGGACGTGACCGTCGAGGTCGACCCAGCGCAGCGCTGACGTCTCGGAGTCGGCGAGCCACAGCCGGTCGGGGGTCGCCGCGAGCCCGGACGGCTGCGCGAACCAGGCCTGTTCGCCCGGCCCGTCCACCAGGCCCTCGTTGGTCGTACCGGCCGTGACGGCGACGGTGCCCTCGGCCGGGTCGTACGCCCACAGCTGGTGCACGCCCGCCATGGCGATCCACACCTTGCCGCCGAAGACCGCCACGTCCCAGGGGGAGGAGAGGTCGACCTCGCGGGCCGGGCCCGAGGTCGGGGACCCCTGCCACCACTGGCGGCCGGTGCCCGCGAGGGTGGTCACCTCACCGGTGGCGAGGTCGAGTCGGCGCAGGGCGTGGTTGACGGTGTCTGCGACCACCACCGCCCCGTCGTCGAGCAGCGCGAGCCCCTGCGGCTCGTTGAAGGAAGCCGTCTCCCCCGTGCCGTCGGCGAAACCGCGCGCACCGGAGCCGACGCGCCGTACGAGGGTCTCCCCGTCCTCCTCCAGCTCCACCAGCTGGTGCCGGGTGGTGTCGCTGACCAGGAAGTTCCCGCTGGGCAGCAGGAGCGCCTTGCCGGGAAAGCGCAGGGCGGTCGGCTCCGGCTCCGGCGCCACGTACGGGCCGTCACCCCGCCGCAGCGTCCCCTTCGCCTCGTGCTCCGCCTCCAGATCGGTCACCAGCCGCTCGATGGCGTGCACATGCCCCTCACCGGCGTGCTGCGCGACGACGTACCCCTCCGGGTCGATCACGACGAGCGTCGGCCAGGCGCGCACGGCGTACTGCTTCCAGGTGGCGAGCTCCGGATCGTCCAGCACCGGATGCTCGACGCCGTACCGCTCCACGGCGTCCACGACCGCCCGGTGATCGGCCTCGTGCGCGAACTTCGGGGAGTGCACCCCGATGACGACGACCGTGTCCCGGTGCTTCTCCTCCAGCTCGCGGAGTTCGTCGAGGACGTGCAGGCAGTTCACGCAGCAGAATGTCCAGAAATCGACAATTACGATACGTCCTCGCAGCTCGGCGAGGCCGAGCCGCTTGTCATCTGTGTTGATCCAGCCGCCCTTGCCGGTCAGCTCGGGGGCGCGGACGCGAACGCGCCGGGGTGCGGAGTCGGTCATGTGTCCAAGGGTGCCATCCGGACAGGCGGGCCCCGTCCTCTCAGGTGAGCGGGTGTCCGGTCGTCGCGTCCACGTGGTCCGGGACATCGTCGTGGCGGTCGCCGACCGTGGACGTGCCCGTGGGTTCGAAGACCAGGATCGAGGCCCCGGACGGGGACAGGGGCTTGTGCTCGGTGCCTCGCGGGACCGTGAAGACCGACCCCTTGGCCAGGACGACCGTGCGCTCACCGGCCGGCTCGCGCAGGGCGATGTGCAGCTCGCCTTCCAGGACCAGGAAGAACTCGTCGGTGTGGTCGTGCGCGTGCCAGAGGTGCTCGCCCTCGACCTTCGCGACGCGTACGTCGTAGTCGTTGACGGCGGTGACGATGCGGGGGCTCCACAGCTCGTCGAAGGAGTCGAGGGCGGTGGCCAGGGAGACGGGTTCGCTGCTCATGTCCGTCATCCTCGGCGATGGCCCGGCACCCGAACGAGTGCTAGAAATCGCACATGCCGCAAGGATCCGCGCAGCCCGCACCGCCGCACCGCGTCGCCGTCATCGTCGACGAGGGCACGAACCCGTTCGAAGTCGGTGTCGCGACCGAGATGTTCGGACTGCCGCGCCCCGAACTCGGCCTGCCGGGACCGTTGTACGAGGTGACACTGTGCACGCCCGTACCCGGCGTCCGGATGAACCACGGCTTCTTCACCATGACCGGCGTACCCGGCCTGGAGGCGGTGGACGCGGCGGACACGCTCGTCGTACCCGGCCGCCCGGACAACGTGGTGCCGCGCGGCGTCGACGTCGTCGACGCCATCCGGCGCACCCACGCGCGCGGGGCCCGCGTCATCAGTTTCTGCACCGGCAGCTTCGCGCTCGCCGAGGCCGGGCTGCTGGACGGCCGCCGGGCCACGACGCACTGGCACTGGGCGGACTCCTTCCGGGAGCTGCACCCGAAGGTGCTGCTGGAGCCGGACGTGCTGTTCGTGGACGAGGGGGACGTGCTGACCGCCGCCGGCAGCGCCGCCGCGCTCGATCTCGGGCTGTACGTCTGGCGCCGGGACCACGGCGCCGAGATCGCCAACTCGGTGTCCAGGAGGCTGGTGTTCGCCGCGCACCGGGACGGCGGGCAGCGGCAGTTCGTTCAGCGGCCGGTGCCCGAGGTGCCGGACGAGTCGCTGGGGCCGTTGCTGGCGTGGGCGCAGGAGCGGCTGGGCGAGCCGCTGACCGTGGCCGAGCTGGCCGCCCGGGCGGCCGTCTCCCCCGCCACGCTCCACCGGCGCTTCCGTGCCCAGCTGGGGACCACACCGCTGGCCTGGCTGACCGGGGAACGCGTGGCCCTCGCCTGCCGGCTGATCGAGCGGGGCGAGGCGCGGCTGGACGTCGTGGCGGCGCGCAGCGGCCTGGGCACCGCGGCCAACCTGCGGGCGCGGTTGCGCCGGGAGACCGGGCTCAGCCCGTCGGCCTACCGGCGGCGTTTCGGGCCGGGCGCCGGGGAAGCGGTCCCGGTATGAGATTCCTCGTACGCGACCGGCTCCTCGGTATCGGTGACGACTACTGGATCGAGGACGAGCACGGCGACAGGGTGTTCCTCGTCGACGGCAAGGCCATGCGGCTGCGGGACACCTTCGAACTGAAGGACACGCAGGGGCGGGTCCTCGTCGACATCCACCAGAAGATGCTCACCCTGCGGAACACCATGGTGATCGAGCGGGGCGGGGAACCGCTGGCGCGGATCAAGCGCAAGCGGCTGTCCCTCCTGCGCAACCACTACCGGGTGTCCCTGGTGGACGACACGGAGCTGGACGTCAGCGGCAGGATCCTCGACCGCGAGTTCGCCGTCGAGTACGACGGGGAGCTGCTCGCGGTGATCTCCCGGCGCCGGCTGCACGTCCGGGAGACGTACGGCGTGGACGTCGTACGGGACGACGCCGACCCGGCACTGCTGATCGCGGTGGCGGTGTGCGTGATCCATCTGGCGGAGCAGGAACGGGAGGACGAGTAGGGCCGTCCGTCCGGTGCCGGGCCCGCGCTAACGGCGCGGAGTCTCCAGGCCCAGAACCCGGTCCTTCAGCGCCGGGAACTGTTCCCTCGTCACGCCCACCTTCGCCGGGTCGAAGTCCACCGTGAGGACCTCCTCGCCGGCTCCCGCCTCGGCCAGCACCTCGCCCCACGGATCCACCACGATCGAGTGACCCGCCTGCGGAACTCCGGCGTGCGTCCCGGCCGTTCCACACGCGAGCACGAACGCCTGGTTCTCGACCGCCCGCGCCTGAGCCAGCAGCGTCCAGTGCGCGCGACGGCGCTCGGGCCAGCCCGCCGGGATCACCAGGGTCTCGGCGCCGGCGTCGACGAGAGCACGGAAGAGTTCGGGGAACCGGAGATCGTAACAAGTGGCCACGCCGAGGGTGGTACCGGGCAGGCGGACCGTCACCAGGTCGCGGCCCGCGCCCATCAGCACGGCCTCGCCCTTGTCGAAGCCGAAGCGATGGATCTTGCGGTAGGCCGCGGCCAGATCGCCGGAGGGGGAGAAGACGAGAGACGTGTTGTAGAGGGGGCCTCCCGGGTCTCTTTCGGGGACCGAGCCCGCGTGCAGCCACACGCCCGCGTCGCTCGCCGCCTTCGCCATCGCCTCGTATGTGGGACCCTCGAGCGGCTCGGCCTCCCGGCCGAACTCCTCGTACGCGAAGGCACCCGTCGTCCACAGCTCGGGGAGCACGACCAGGTCGGACCCGGCCTGTTCACGGACCAGCGCGGCCACCCGGCGCCGCCGGTCTTCGACCGATTCGCCCTCGTCCACGGCGATCTGGATCAGAGAGGCGCGCACACTACCACCGTCCTGGCATTCGAGCCGTTCAAACCGGCCTACGATCGTCACACGAAAGCACTGCCGGGGTGCCTCACAGCAGCGTAACTTAGCGTTCCAAGACACCCGCCGACAGCAACGTCCCGCTGGCAACGCCGCCACAACCTGCCCGTGTACCGACCGCCGAGGGGTCCCGTTCCGTGAGTCTGCATCCCACCCTCCAGCCCTACGCCGACGCCTGGACCCACTCCATCGACGCGATATCCGAACTGGTTCAGCCGCTCGTCGAGGGCGAGTGGAACCGGCGGACCCCGTGTCCGGGCTGGTCGGTCCGCGACGTGGTCTCGCACGTCATCGGCATGGACTGCGAGATGCTCGGCGACCCGCGCCCCATCCACACGCTGCCCCGTGACCTGTTCCACGTCACGAACGAGCACCAGCGCTACATGGAGATGCAGGTCGACGTCCGCCGCCACCACACGGCGCCGGAGATGACCTCCGAGCTGGAGTACACGATCATCCGCCGCAACCGCCAGCTGCGGAACGAGTCCCGCGACCCCGGCCACAAGGTGCGCGGACCGCTCGGCACGGAGATCACGCTCGAGCAGGCCATGCGCGCCCGCGCGTTCGACGTGTGGGTGCACGAGCAGGACCTGCGCGCCGCCCTCGGGCGGCCCGGCAACCTGGACTCGCCGGGTGCGTACGTCACCCGGGACGTGCTGCTCGACGCGCTGCCCCGCGTGGTCGCGAAGGACGCCCAGGCGCCCCGCAGTTCCGCGATCGTCTTCGACGTGCACGGACCCGTCGAGTTCCTGCGGACCATACGCGTCGACATCCAGGGCCGCGGCAGCCTGGAGTCCACCCCCGCCCTCGGCCCCGCCGCCACCCTCACCCTCGACTGGGAGACCTACGTCCGCCTGGCCTGCGGCCGGGTCACGCCGGAGGCCGTGGCCGACCGCGTGAAGGCGGAGGGGGATCCGGAGCTGACGGCGGCGATTCTGCGGAACTTCGCGGTGACGCCGTAACGCGGGTGTCCCCTCCGGGGCCGCCCGGATATCCGGTGTCGCGGTGCGGCACCGAAAACCAGCGTGCCCGCCATGACGACCGACACCGGCAACGACACCCCGCCCGCCTTCTCCGCCGCCCCGCCGCCCCGGCTCACCTTCCACGGCCCCCTCTCCGAGTCCCGGGCGGCGGCGATGGTCCGGCGGCTCGCCGCGACGCGGCCCGCCACCGTGCTGGACGTCGGCTGCGGGTGGGGCGAGCTGATGCTCCGGGTCCTGGACGCCGTACCGGGCGCCCGGGGAACCGGGGTGGATGTCAGCGGTGAGGACCTGGCGCGGGGGCTCGCCGGGCGGGTGGAGTTCGTGGCGGAGTCCGCCGTGGGGACCGGGCGCGGGCACGCCGATCTCGTGCTGTGCCTCGGTGCCGGTCATGCGCTGAGCGGGGCCGAGCCGCCCCGGCACACCGCCGAGGCCCTGCGGGAGCCGCGCCGGCTGGTCGCCGACGGTGGGCGGGTGGTGCTGGGGGAGGGGTTCTGGGAGCGCACCCCGAGCCCGGAGGAGTTGTCCGGGATATGGCCGGGCGCCTCCGCCGCGGAGCACTACGACCTCGCCCGCCTCGTCGAGCTGGCCGTGGACGCCGGATTCCGGCCCGAGTGGGTCGAGACGGCCGGCGCCGACGAGTGGGAGGAGTTCGAGTCGGCGTACCAGGCCGACGCCGAGGTGTGGCTCGCCGGGTACCCGGACCATCCGCTGGCGGCCGAGACCCGCGAGCGGCTCGACCGGCACCGGGGGCAGTGGCTGAGCTACCGAGGGGTGCTGGGCCTGGCCGTATCCGACCCTCGTACCGGTGGCCCGGTGAGTCACGCGGGGACGTGCACGGTCTCCACGCGGCTGGCGACCAGCCGTTCCCGCTCCCGCCGGGCCGCCCGGCCGCGCAGCCGCAGGATCTGGCTGACGCCGAGGGCCTGGAGGACGAAGACCGCGGAGAAGGCGATCCTGTAGTTGTCGCCGGTGACGTCCAGCAGCACGCCGATCGCGAACAGGGTCGTCATGGAGGCGACGAAACCGCCCATGTTGGTGATTCCGGAGGCGGTGCCCTGACGCTCCGGCGGGTTGGCGGGGCGGGCGAAGTCGAAGCCGAGCATCGACGCCGGGCCGCACGCGCCCAGCACCGCGCACAGCACCACCAGCAGCCACCTGGGAGCGTGCTCGGCCGGGTAGGCCAGGGTCGCCGCCCACAGCGCCGCCGTCGCCGCGACCGTACCCAGCGCCAGCGGCAGCCGGGCCGCGTGGTGCCGGGCGACGATCTGGCCGTAGACCAGGCCGATCACCATGTTCGACAGCACGACCAGGGTGAGCAGCTCACCGGCCGTGGCACGGCTGAGGCCCTGGGCCTGGACCAGGAACGGCAGGCCCCACAGGAGGAGGAAGACCATCGCCGGGAACTGGGTGGTGAAGTGCACCCACAGGCCCAGGCGCGTCCCCGGCTCGCGCCAGGAGGCGGCGATCTGCCGGCGGACGTAGGCCGCGCCCTGGTGCGGGAAGGGCTCGGGCTCGTACCCCTCGGGGTGGTCCTTCAGGAAGAGCAGGACGAGGGCCAGCACGACCGCGCCGGCGAGGGCGCTGCCCGCGAACGCCGGGGTCCAGCCGACGCCGTGCAGCAACCGGGCCAGCACCAGCGTGGAGACCAGGTTGCCGGCCATGCCGACCAGGCCCGCCAGCTGCGCGACCAGCGGCCCGCGCCGGACCGGGAACCAGCGGGTGCCCAGCCGCAGCACGCTGATGAAGGTCATCGCGTCACCGCAGCCGAGCAGCGCGCGGGAGGCGAGCGCGGTGCCGTACGACGGGGAGAACGCGAAGCCCAGCTGACCCGCCGTGAACAGCACGGCACCGATGCTCAGCACCCTCTTCGTGCCGAGCCGGTCGACCAGCAGGCCCACGGGTATCTGCATGCCCGCGTACACCAGCAGCTGGAGGATGGAGAACGTGGACAGCGCCGAGGCGTTCACGTGGAAGCGGTCGGCCGCGTCCAGGCCGGCCACGCCCAGGGACGTACGGAAGATGACCGCGACGAAGTAGACCGCGACGCCGATCGACCACACCGCGACGGCACGGCGGCCGCCCGGCGGGTCACCCGGGAGGGCGGTGTGGGCGCTCGTCGCGCTCATCGGACCTCACCCCGCGCGAGGTGCGAGAACCAGCTCACGTGCCGGTGCACGACCTCCACCGCCGCCTCCGCGTCCCCCGAGCGCAGCGCGTCGAGGATCTCCTCGTGCTCGGCGAGGGTCTTGGCGATCCGGTCCGGGTGGGAGTGCATGACGGCGACGCCCATCCGCAGCTGGCGGTCGCGCAGCTGGTCGTAGAGGCGGGAGAGGATCTCGTTGCCGCCGCTGCGCACGATCTCCGCGTGGAAGCAGCGGTCGGTGACCGCGGCGGCGGCCAGGTCACCGGCGGCGGCCTGCGCCTTCTGCTTCCGCAGCAGTTCCTCGAGCCGCTCGAGCAGCCCGGACGGGGCGGGTACGGCCTTGCGTGCCGCGTGTTCCTCCACCAGCAGCCGGGTCTCCACCACGTCGGCGATCTCCTGCGCGGAGACGGGCAGTACCAGGGCGCCCTTCTTCGGGTAGAGCTTGATCAGCCCCTCCACCTCCAGGCGCAGCAGCGCCTCGCGCACCGGCGTGCGCGAGACCCCGACGGCCTCGGCCAGCTCGCCCTCGGTCAGGAGCGTGCCGCCCTCGTAACGGCGGTCCAGGACGCCGTGCTTGACGTGGGTGTAGACACGGTCGGCCGCGGGCGGCTGCTTGAGGGAGACGGGCGGGGCGACGGAGGGCACGGAAGGCATGAACACATCTTAGATACAACACGTACGCATACCCGGGACCGTCCACCATGCGGACCCGCGCGTCGCTCAACTCACAGCCGGAATCCGAAAGTCCCCGGAAGAGCCGTACAACCTTCTGTGCTACTTACGTGTCACACATGTGCGGCCCCACTCGCTTGCCCTCCAACCCGGCCGCACATCACGGGCATTCGACACATTCGAGGTATTTACTTGATTACCGGCATCAAGGGCATCCGCATCCGTCGAGCCGCCGCCGTCGCCGTCACGTCCGGCGCGATGCTCGCGACCGGAGCCCTCACCGCGGCGCCCGCGCAGGCCGTCACCACGCCCTCGATCGTGGCCAAGGGCGGCTACGTGATGAACAACGCCGACGCCAAGACGCTGTACACCAAGGCCGCGGACACCAAGCGCTCCACCGGCTCGACCACGAAGATCATGACCGCGAAGGTCGTGCTCGCGCAGTCGAACCTCGACCTGAACGCCACGGTCACGTTCCAGAAGGCGTACAGCGACTACATCGTCGACAACAACTACGCCTCCTCGGCCCACTTCATCGTCGGCGACAAGATCACCGTCCGCCAGCTGCTGTACGGCCTGATGCTGCCGTCCGGCTGCGACGCCGCCTACGCGCTGGCCGACAAGTTCGGCACCGGCTCCACCCGGGCCCAGCGCGTGGCGAACTTCATCGGCAAGATGAACACCACGGCCAAGAGCCTCGGCCTGACGAACACGCACTTCGACTCGTTCGACGGCATCGGCCACGGCGCCAACTACTCGACGCCGCGCGACCTGACGAAGCTCGCCAGCAGCGCGATGAAGAACTCCACGTTCCGCACGATCGTCAAGACCAAGTCGTACACGGCGAAGACGATCACCAAGACGGGCAGCATCCGCACGATGAGCCCGTGGAACAACACCAACGGGCTCCTCAACAGCTACAGCGGCACCATCGGCGTGAAGACCGGCTCCGGCCCCGAGGCCAAGTACTGCCTGGTCTTCGCCGCGACCCGGAACAACAAGACGGTCATCGGCACCGTCCTCGCCTCCACCTCCATCGACCAGCGTGAGGCGGACGCGAAGAAGCTCCTCAACTACGGCTTCGCCAAGCTCGGCTGACGCCTTCGCGGTGCAGGGGCCCGTCGCGGTGAGGACGCTGTTGGTTAATTCGGGCCCTGCTACTTCGCCCCGTCGAGCGTGAGCTCGGCGGGGCGAAGTGCTACGAAGTGGCTGGTGCGGGTGCGGGCCCGTGGTGTGCCGGTGAGGTGGGCGTAGATGCGGGCGAGGTTGAGGGCCGCGCCGGTGAGCTGGTGCTGGAGGCTGGTCTTGGCCAGTCCCCGGTAGCGGGATCTGCGCAGGCCGCAGCGCCCGACGGCTTGGGAGATGGTGCCTTCGACACCGGCCCGGATCTTGTAGCGGTCCTTTCAGGCATCGGTCTGCTGCCTGGCGCGGGCGCGGCCTGGACGGCTTCGTGCTCGGCGCGGTGGCGCAGGGTGATCTCACGGCGTTCGGCCTTCGGCGAGCTGACGCAGTCGCGCAGGCTGGGGCAGGTGCGGCAGTCGGCCGGGCTGAAGCGGACCCGGATCACCGGCAGACCCTGCTGCGAGTGCCGGTGATGCCACTGGGTGCTGATCACGCCGTTCGGGCAGGTCACCCGCTCGTGCTCCCAGTCGATGGTGAAGGCGTCCTGCCCGAAGGGGCCGCCGTTCTGGGCGGTGGTGTTGCCGACCACCGGGCCCTGGAGATCGACGTCGTGCTCGGTGCGGGCGGCCACGACCTGGGCGGCTGTGGGATATCCGGCATCGACCCAGTGCTCGCCGGGCAGGCAGTCACGTGCGGCCAGACCCGCGTGGACGACAGCGGCCATCCGGTCGTCGGGAACGGTGGCGAGGGTGGTGGCCACGTTCGTGATCAGGTTCGGGGCGTCGGGCTCGCAGGTTTCGGTGAGGTGGACCTTGTAGCCGTCCCAGAAGGTGTCGCGTTTGACGCTGCCGCGTGCCTCGATGTCATAGGGGGTGACCAGGCGCATCGCGCCCGGCGGCCGGTCTTTTGGGTCCCGCCGCCTCACCTCGCCGTCGACCAGGTGGAAGTACTGCACCCACGCCTGCCGCAGGGTCTCCACTTCGTCCAGCGTGCGCAGGGCCGGCGGGGCGTCGGGGGCGAAGACCGCCGCAAGCAGCCGCATGCCGTCCCTGCCGATCCGCAGGCCCACCTCATCCCGTCTGGTGCGGGCCTGGGGGAACCGGGAGTCCTCGGCCTTCGTCGCGTAGTGCCTGAACCAGTCCGGCTCCGCGATACCGGCCAGCCAGTCAGGGGCCTGCTCGGCCAGCGCGTTCAAAGCCGAGCGCAGCGTTTCCGCGACCATCTCCAGCCAGCACAGCTGACGGGCCGCGGACAGCACGTGCGTGGAGTCGGTGCGGGCCCGGCCGGCCGTCTTGAGCAGGCCCTTCTCCCGGGCCGCGGCCAGGATGGCGTCCAGCACCCGCCGTCCGGCGTCCGCCTCGACCAGCCGGTCCCTGAACTCCGACAGGACCGAGAAGTCGAAGCCGGGATCGGCCAGTTCCAGAGCGAGGGCGTACTTGAAGTCGATCCTCGCGCGGACCGCCTCCGCGGCCTGCCGGTCGGTCAGCCCTTCGACGAACTGCAACACCACAACCAGCGCCAGCCGGCCCGGTGACCAGGCCAGCTTCCCCCGCACCGGAAACAAGTCAGCGAACTGATCACCGGTGAACAGCGGCCCCAGCTCGTCCCGAACCCGGATCGCCAGGCTCCCCTTCGGGAACGCGGCCCGAGCGACCCGCACCGTCTCCGCCGGGATCTCCCCAGACCCCTTCGGCTGCATCGACATCCGCACCCACCCCATACGACAACGTCGGCCTTCAAGACCACAACCGGGTCTTGAAGGCCGACGTCACGCAGGGCCCGAATTAACCAACAGCGTCCGGTGAGCGGCGGGCCCTTCGCGTGCGCGGCGGCGTAGGGTGGCCCCGTCATGCGCGTCCCGGGGGAGGGTGAGAGCGGCGCCGAGCCGTGGGAGACCGCTGCCGTGCTGGTCCGGGCCGCGCAGGGCGGAGACGCCCTCGCCATGGACGAGCTGCTGACACTGGTGACGCCGTACGTGACGCGGCTGTGCCGCCCCATCGCACCGGCGGACACCGCCGACGCGGTCCAGGAGGCGCTGGTAACGGTCTTCAGGGGAGTCCGGGGACTGCGGGATCCGCTGGCCTTCTACGGCTGGGTGCGCACCGTCACGGTCCGCGAGGCGGTACGGGTCGCGCGGCGCACGGCAGTGGAGGAACCGGCCGACCCCGACGGCCTGGCACGCCTCGGCGGTCTCCGGGCGGACGCGGACGGGCAAGCATGTGATAACCGCGTAACGATCTCCAGTTCACCAGCCGAACAACCGTACCATGACACCTGGTTGCACATCTGACGGGGGATAGGGCGCGTATGGATGGTCATCAAGGTAGGCAGCCGGACCTGAAGGTCTCCGATTCCGACCTGAAGCAGCTCGCGGATGACCTGCATGCCATGCAGGAACATCTGGACAAGCAGGTCAGGCGCATGGACGCGCTGGTGGATCAGGTCGAGGCCGGGTGGCGCGGGCCCGCAGCGACGGCGTACCGGGAATTCCACAGGGCGGCGGCCGAGGACGCGATACGCATCCGTGAAGTGATGGAGCTGCTGGAGACGGCGGTGCGCCTGAGCAGGGGCGGGTTCAGCGAAACGGAGCTGGCCACCCTGGAGAAGTTCCGCCGGATTCAGGTCGCCACCGATGTCGAGAGTGAAGTGAACAAGCTGTCCACGCCCAATCCGGACGCCATGGCGGAACCCGCCCGGCCGCACAGCAGCTTCGACTCGATGTGACAGCCTTCGGGCCCGCGAACGGTAACCAAGCGTCTTCACAGGGGGTTTGATGTCGACTGACGGCGATCGCATCACCGTGTCCTTCGGCACGCTGAGTCACCTCACCAGTGAGCTGGAAGACATCGTCAAACAGCTCAACGAGAAGCTCGACGACCTGTACGACCGCGTCGAGCCGGTAGTCCTTTCCTGGCAGGGCGAGACGCGCGAGGTCTTCGTCGAGAAACTCGACGAATGGAGCCGTTCGGCCACAGATCTGCAGGCCGCGCAGAAGTGGCTGCACGAGGCCGTGAAGACGGGGCACATCAACTACGCGGCGGCCCACCGCGCCGTACTGCGCGGGTGGGGAGCCGCCTGATGGGGACGCCTCCGCCGCAGGGCGGGACCATCGACGTCAAGCCGTCCGACCTGCATCGGGTCGCGGGGGGCTTCGCCGGGGAGCAGACCCAGTTCGACAAAGCCGCCAGAAATCTGCTGACGCAGCTGCACACCTATCCGGACGCGGGTGGCTACGGCACCGCGGCCCAGGGCCTCGCCTCGGCTTACGTCGAGGTCGGCAACCGCTACCTGGAGGTGTGGGCCAGGAGCGTGGTCAGCATCGGCGGCGCCGCCGTCGGGTTCGCCACGACCGCCAACCACTACGCCAGGGCCGAGGCAGCCAATGACCCCTCCGGTCGGACGCAGGCCCACGTGCAGCCGCCGCCGGCGGTCGTCGACAAGCCCCCGCACTACGGCTCGGTGCCCAACCTGAAGTGGGGTGACGACGACGGCGGTGACGACTTCATCCGCTCGCTGCTGGAGCACATCCCGGACGTCGTCTGGCACGTCCTGCGGCCCCTGCTCGAGCACGCCTTCCGCTGGGGCAAGGTCGCCGAGGTGTACCCCTTTCCGCAGCAGCACTACCTCAACTCGCTGTCCCAGGACTGGGCGGACATGACGATGTCCCTCGGCACGACCGAGGGCAACCTCACCGGCTTGGTCAGCGGCATCACCCAGCAGACCAACAGCGAGTGGTACGACGCCATGCGCCAGTTCTGCAGCTCGCTGTGGGGCACGACGGCCTGGGGCAAGCGCACGGGCAACTACGAGTGGGGCCACGACAGCGCATCCAGCCCGACGGCCACGCATCCGGTGATGACCGTGCTGTTCGACACCGCGAAGAAGATCAGCGATCTCCTGCGGGAGTTCGCCGAGGCCGCCGTCGAACTGAACCACGATGTCTGGCAGATCTATTTCACTGCCGTGAAGCAGGCCATCAAGGACCTGGACCCGCGCCACTTCGACCTGGGTGACGTGAAGGACGGCGTCAAGAAGGTCGGCCACTTCCTCAAGGGCCTCGCGAAGGGCACCGCGGAAGTTGCCGCCGATATCACCCTCAACATCGACACCGCGGCGCTGAACCACGTCGTGGAAAGGTACAACAGCAAGGTAAACGCCCTCACGCCACAATTCGACGCACTGGGAGCAGGTTTGGACGAGGCCTATCGCCAGGCTCCCTCCTACGCGGCCGAGGAAGCGCGGGCGGAGGCCTTCGGAGCCCGTTCGCTCAACGACTTCAAGAACGAGCACAAATACACAAAGGACGATGACGAAAAGAACCATTTCTATCCGCTCGACCTGGCCAACGACGAGGGACTGTACGGTGGTCACTCCATCGACAGACACGTGGGCCTGACCGATGAGCAGCTCAAGGCCCGGCTCCGAGACGATTCGAGCGCTAGCTCCGCCTCCGCGTTCAAGGACCTGGCGTCTGCGCAGCGTTTCACCCAGGCCGCCCTCGATGACGTCGACAATGCCGATCGGATCGAGAAATGGATTGAGCGGGTCAAGAGGAGGCAGCAGAACAATCCCGGCTGGGATCCGAACAATTCAAAAATCCAGCCACCCATCGAGCTCTCCTTCACCGATGCGACCGGATCGACCGTCAGTGGTGCGGACTACGCACTTCACGGCAACCAGGCCCAGGTGAGTGACACGCACAAAGTCCGGGTTGTACTACGATACCGGGACGGACTCGAACCTCCGTTCATCGTTGTCACCTCCATGCCGGTGAACTGAGAATTCCCCGGAGGGAAACACCTTGCCATCGTTCACTTGGTCCGCCTTCGACAGAGGTCCGACGGCCAGAGTCCTGGATCTGGCCATCATGTGCCAGGAATCCGGGGGAACATTCTCGCTCACTGACGAACTGGCGGCGTTCGTACGCTTGGTGCAGTCGTCCAACGAGGCCCAGTGGCTCTGTCCCGTCACCACGGTGACGGCCCTTCTCGACCTCGCCGCCGAGTATCTCGACCGACGTGAGGGGACGTTGCCAGAGGAGTTCACGGCCAAGCTCCGCCGTGCCGCGGCTGGCGCAGACGGAGCAGAGTACCTGCGCGGGCTGGCGGCGTCACTCCGCGCGGTCGAGCAGGACACCGCGGGCGAGGCCTCCCTGCCTCCGGTCTCTGGGTGGGCGACCGGTGTCCGGCTCCGCATGCTCCAGGGCTTCTACGACAACTGGATCGCGTACGGCGAGTACGAGTCGCCGGAAGAAGCGATCAGTGCCGCGATCGAATCGGAGCACCCCTTCTGCGGGGAGTTCCTCGCCCCTGTGGCCTCGGAGACCCAGTACGCCCTCGTGCACCTGCTGGATTCGGCCGACTCGCAGGCCCGACTCGCACACACGATGCCCTGGGCCACGCCGGAGATGCTCACCACTCTGCTGGACGCCGTCAACGGCCACATGCGACACGAACACCCAGCCCCGCCCTCAATGCCGGACTCGGACCAGCAATGACCACCACACAACGCGCGGCCACCTATCCCGACCGCGAGACTGCCCAGTGGGCCACTCAGCAGGTCGTCAACCGCAACGAACAACTCATCCACCGCTGGCTCGCCCAGTCCACGCGGGCCCGGCTGACCATCGAGGCGTCCTGGCCGAGCCAGCCCGTCCCGGTGGGCCGCGTCCTGATCCAGGCGATGATGCTGGCCGGCCGCAGGCCCGTCGACGTTCGGGCCGCGCGCGTCATCCTCAAGCGGGACGCAGGCACGCCACACGGCTTCCGCGTGCACGCCACGTTCCCGGTCTACCTCTGACCCGGTACCTCTGGTCCCCGTACCTTCGCGCCTGCCGCGCCCCACCTCCCTCCCCCGACCCGCGGAGCCGATCGCCGTGCCCATGAACCCGCTGGAACACGACCACCGCTACGGTGAGCTGGACCAGGTGATGCGCGCCTACACAGGCCAGATCGCCGATGACACCCAGGACGAGCCGAGCCTCGCCCTCACCGCGTATCTGCGGCACACCTGGCACAACCGTCCATGGGCGCTACCGATCGCCGAGCAGCAACTGCGCGACTACGCCAGCACCCCTCCCGGCCGCCTCCGGCAGCATCTCGGCGAGTTCTACGCCATTCCGGACGTCGGCCTGCCCGACGGCGGCGTCCAGAACTGGCTCTTCCTTCTCGCCGACCACATAAAGCGCAGCGTCGAGTCCGGCGAGGTGCCACCGCCCGCCACCCCGGTCACCCACTGGGAATGGCAGGCCCGGTTCGCGGAGTTGGGTCAGTTCCTCAGCGGGTGGTTCTCGCAGGACATGCCGGACGAGTTCCACGACCATGACGCCGCCGTGGACGACTACCGGGCCTCCACCGACCCGCAGCTCCTAGCCCGCCTCGTCGGCGAACTCCACGAGCTCCTCGCCCTGGACCTCGATGAGTCCGATTACGCCCAGGCCGTCGCCGAGCTGGGCATGGAGGTCGACCCACCCGCGCCTTACTCACCCAGTGGATGGCTGGCCCTCGTCGCCGACCGGCTCGGCACGCCCCGCGCCGAATACGGGCCGCCGGCGTAAGGGCTGCGTCTACGTGATCAACGGCTCCAACAAGGCGGAGAGGATGTGTTCGATGGCACGGTCACCCGCGTTCGCAACGGAAACCGCGATTTTTTTCCCTCGCCACCATGAACTCCCGGGTTCCTGGTGGCCCATGTGGCTGTACGGGCGCCTGCTCGGCGAACGGCGCGGGCGGGCCTTCGTGCGCCGGGTCGCGGAGCGGGCGGCGCTGCGTTAGGGCCGCGAGCGGCCGGTGAACAGCTCCTCGATGGCGTCGGCCACGGCCTGCGGGCGTTCCTGGGGCAGGTAGTGCCCGGCGCCGGGCACCAGTCGCACGGTCAGGTCGTCCGCGTACGGCTCCGCCCCGGCCAGCAGCGAGGGCGCGATCACCCTGCCCCGCTCGCCGCCCAGCAGGAGCGTGGGCACGGTCAGCCGGTGCCGGCGCCAGCTGCCGCGCATCAGGGCGGGGACGTCCCGCAGCACGTACTGCCAGAACAGTGACTGCCCGGCGTGCGCGGCGACCGAGGTGGCGGCGGCGTACTCGGCGAGTTCCGCCTCCGGCCAGACGGCGGGATCCGCGACCTGGTGGCGCAGGAGGAACCGGTGAAACCGGTCCAGTGTCGCAGCACGGCCCGCCCGGTCACCGGGTACTCCACGAACGCGGTGAACCACATCCGCCACAGGTTGGGCACGACCGCCCGGTGCCGGGGCCAGGGGTGGCACATGTTCAGCGCCAGATACCCGCTGAAGCGGTCCGGTGCCCGCAGGCACAGCCGGAATCCCAGGTGCGCGCCCCAGTCATGCCCGACGAGCCCCACCCGCTCCAGCCCGAGCGCGTCGAGCAGCGCGAGCACGTCCTCGGCGAGGCCGTCCATGTCGCAGCCGCGCCGGGTCTGCCCCGACCAGCCGAAGCCGCGCAGGTCGGGGCAGACGAGGCGGTGGCCGTCCGCCGCCAGTGCGGCGACCCGGTGCCAGCCGAACCAGTGCTGCGGGAAACCGTGCAGCAGCAGGATCGGTTCGCCGGTGCCGTACCCGGCGACGTGCAGCCGGGTACCCCGTACCTCCAGCCACCGGTGCTCGGCCTGTTCGTCCTTGGGCATCGGCCGGTCGGACTCGATCACCGTGTGCGGTGCCATGGCCGCCCCCTCTCGGGTCGGAGCGGTCCCCCGTCGGGTCCGCGTCGACGTGCCAGGAGGAGGGCCGGGGCCGAAAGGTTCCCCCGGCTTCGACGAGCGGGCGGCACTCACCCCAAGCCGGGCAGTCTCCGCAGTTCACCGACCTTCAGGAGACGGCCCAGTAGGAGATAGACGACCGCCAGGACGAGCGTCCCCGTGAGGGTGGCGAGCACCGTCGGTGCGATGCCGTCGCCCATCGCGGCGCCGCAGGCCCGCGCGGCCGCCCAGCCCGCCCCCGCCGCGCAGGCCGACGCGGCCAGCAGCTTGGCGTAGGTGGCCCGCAGGGTTCCGTCGTCGAGACGGCCGCCGGCCTTCCTGGCCGGCAGGCGTGCGGTGAGGGCGAGTCCGGCCAGGTAGGAGAGGGTGTAGGCGCCGGCCATGCCGGTGACCGCCCAACGGGTGGGCAGCAGCAGGTGGCAGGCGGTGGCCAGGGCGATGTTCACCGCTCCGATCTTTACACCCGTCACCATGCGTTCACGATACGGCAGTTGTGATCACGGACGCTCAACTGACCTTCGCGCCAGTGGAATCAGCGAACTTCGCTCGCAATCGTGAATATGACGGCCGCAGTTGGCATATTCGATTCCCTCCGCTTTACGTTCCGCAGCGGAGGTGGTTCACGTGAACGAACCCAGCAAGCGACACGACTCTGCCGAACGGCACGAGGCGATCGATGTCAGCGACTTCGTCTACGCGGCGACCGGCGCCCGGGTGCGCCGACTGACCATGCCGGACGGGACGCATTGGTTTCCGGCGGTGGATGTCTGCAAGCGGTTGGGTCACACCAACACGCAGAAGGCACTCTCCGACCACGTCCCGGAAGACCATCGAGAGAATCTCGAGACCCTAACTGGAGGTTACGGTCTCAGCATTCCCGCAGGTAGAGAGTGGCGCCGAGACCTGAATGTCATCTCTCTGCAGGGTCTCATCCTCCTCGTCAACGCCTGCACCAAACCCGCCTGCGCCCCCTTCAAGCAGTGGGCCGCCGAGGTGATCGAGACAGTGCAGCGGGAGGGTTCTTACACTCTGGAAGAGGCCGAGGTGCAGCCCACCGACCCCGGCGCCCCGGTCGTGTACGCCATGCCCGATCAGGTCGCTGAGGCCATCGTCCGGCTCGAGGCGCACAACCTTCAGCTGGACGAGGAGCTGGCGAACGCGCAGCATGAATCGCTGGCGTTGCAGAAGGAGACACTCTCGCTTCAGAAGGAGACGGTCACCCTGCAAAGGGAGACCCTCACGCTGCAAAGGGAGATGCTGGCCACGCAGAAGGCCACGCTCGCCGTGCAGCAGGCCGTGGTCCGGGCGATGGAACGCATCGCGGACCGGCTCGACGCTCTCGTCCTCGACCGTCGGGCGCCCGGCGGTCGCCTCACGGTGCTGCCCACCACGGAGTCCGTGCTGGCCGACTGGCGGCACCGGCTGTCCGTGACGGAGGACGTGTGGACGGTGGCCGTGGTGATCGCACCGGTCCTCGTCGAACAGGGTGAGCTCCGCGAGCCGCTCGAAGCGATCGCAGCCCGTACGGGCCTTTCCGTACACCGCGTCAACGAATGCCTCCGCCTGCTGCAGAAGCACGCCTGCATCCGTTCGCAGGGCGCGGCGGCGGAGGACGGGGCGCCTGTGTACGTGCTCAACCAGTCCTGAGGGGGAAAGAGGAGGGGGCGGTCGCAAGAAGAAGTTGCGGCCGTCCCCTCCAGGTCCCCGAGGCTACCCCGTGACGCTCGTCACGCCCAAGTGATCAGCCGCTTCGGCTGTTCCAGGATCGCCGCCACGTCCGCCAGTACCTTCGAGCCCAACTCCCCGTCCACGAGCCGGTGGTCGAAGCTCAGCGCCAGGGTGGTCACCTGACGGGGCTTGACCTTGCCCTTGTGGACCCACGGCTGGAGCTTGATCGCGCCGACCGCGAGGATCGCGGACTCGCCGGGATTGAGGATCGGCGTGCCGGTGTCTACGCCGAAGACGCCGACGTTGGTGATGGTCACCGTGCCGCCCTGCATCGCGGCGGGCGACGTCTTGCCCTCCTTCGCCGTCGACACCAGCTCGCCCAGGGCCTCGGCGAGTTGCGGGAGGGTCTTGGCGTGCGCGTCCTTGATGTTCGGGACGATCAGACCGCGCGGGGTGGCGGCGGCGATGCCCAGGTTGACGTAGTGCTTGAGCACGATCTCCTGGTTCGCCTCGTCCCAGGAGGCGTTGATCTCCGGATTGCGCTTGATGGCGACGAGGAGGGCCTTGGCGATCAGCAGGAGCGGGTTCACCCGCAGGCCCTGCATCTCCTTGTCCTGCTTCAGCTCCTCGACCAGCTTCATCGTCCGCGTGACGTCGACCGTCACGAACTCGGTGACGTGCGGTGCCGTGAACGCCGAGCCGACCATGGCCTGCGCGGTGACCTTGCGGACACCCTTGACCGGGATGCGGGTCTCGCGAGCCGTGTCGTACGTCGTCACCGGCGCCGGGGGCGCGGACACGGGCGCGGTCGCCACCGGCGCGGGGGCCGACGGCGCCGGGGCCGCCGCCGCGTGGACGTCCTCGCGCGTGATGATGCCGTCCGGGCCCGACGGGGTGACCGTGGCCAGGTCGACGCCCAGGTCCTTGGCCAGCTTGCGCACCGGCGGCTTGGCCAGCGGGCGGGGCTTCGCAGCGGCGGCCCCGTGGCCGTTCAGCTCCGACTGGACCGCCACCGCCGCCTGGGGGACCGTGACCTCCGGGCCCTTGCGGGGGCGCCGCTTCGTCGAGGACGCGGCGACGCCGTACCCGACCAGGACCGGCTGGCGCCCCGAGCCCGCCGACTTCGGCTGCTCAGCCTTCGATTGCTCCGCCTCGGGCGGCTCGGGCTGCTTCTCCTCGGGAGCCTCCGGTGCCGCCCCGCCCGACACGTCCACCGCGATGATGGGCGTGCCCACGTCCACCGTGGAGCCTTCG
Organism: Streptomyces sp. NPDC051636; assembly: GCF_044453765.1. Classification (NCBI taxonomy): domain Bacteria; kingdom Bacillati; phylum Actinomycetota; class Actinomycetes; order Kitasatosporales; family Streptomycetaceae; genus Streptomyces; species Streptomyces sp. NPDC051636. Next base: position 54,625 of record NZ_JBITDA010000005.1, read on the forward strand.
GGGAAGTGGAGGTCGCGGACCACGCCGTCGTAGGGGATGGGGAGTTCGACGGCCGCCTTGGCCGTCTCCACCTCGCACACCACCTGCCCGTCGGTCACCGTGTCGCCCGGCTGGACGTACCACTTGAGGATCTCGGCCTCGGTGAGTCCCTCGCCCACGTCGGGCATCTTGAACTCGCGCACGGACGCTTCCGTCATCGTCGTCACGACCCTCTCCTCAGTACGCCAGGGCGCGGTCGACGGCGTCGAGCACCCGGTCCAGGCCCGGCAGGTACTCCTCCTCCAGACGCGCCGGCGGGTACGGGGCGTGGTAGCCGCCGACCCTCAGCACCGGGGCCTCCAGGTGGTAGAAGCAGCGCTCGGTGATCCGGGCGGCGATCTCCGCGCCCGAGCCGAAGAACACCGGTGCCTCGTGGACCACGACCAGGCGGCGGGTCTTCTCCACCGAGGTCTGGATGGAGTCGAAGTCGAGCGGGGAGACCGAACGCAGGTCCAGGACCTCCAGGTTCTTGCCCTCCTCGGCGGCCGCGTCGGCGACCTCCTGGCAGAGCTTGACCATCGGGCCGTAGGCGGCGAGGGTCAGGTCGGTGCCCTCGCGGACCACGCGCGCCTTGTGCAACGGGCCGGGGATCGCCTCGGTGCTGACCTCGCCCTTGTCCCAGTAGCGCCGCTTCGGCTCGAAGTAGATCACCGGGTCGTCGCTCTGGATGGCCTGCTGCATCATCCAGTAGGCGTCGGACGCGTTGGACGGAGAGACGATCTTCAGGCCCGCGACGTGCGCGAACAGCGCCTCCGGGGACTCGGAGTGGTGCTCGACCGCGCCGATGCCGCCGCCGTAGGGGATCCGGATGACGACCGGGAGCTTGACCTTGCCCAGCGAGCGGGCGTGCATCTTCGCGAGCTGCGTGACGATCTGGTCGTACGCCGGGAAGACGAAGCCGTCGAACTGGATCTCCACCACCGGACGGTAGCCGCGCAGGGCCAGGCCGATCGCCGTACCGACGATGCCCGACTCGGCGAGCGGGGTGTCGATGACGCGGCTCTCGCCGAAGTCCTTCTGCAGGCCGTCGGTCACCCGGAAGACACCGCCGAGCTTGCCGACGTCCTCGCCCATGATGACGACTTTGGGGTCCGCCTCCAGGGCACGGCGCAGCGACTCGTTGATCGCCTTGGCCAAGGGCAGGTTCTTCACCGTCTCCGCCATGATCAGACCCCCTCTGCGTCCGCGAACGACGCCTGGTAGGCGGCGAACTGGGCGCGCTCCTCGTCGACGAGCGCGTGCCCGTCCGCGTACACGTTCTCGAAGATGGCGAAGTGGTCCGGGTCCGGCATGGCGCGGACCGCTTCGCGTACTCGTCTGCCCAACGCCTCGCTCTCGGCCTCGAGTTCCGCGAAGAATCCCTCGTCCGTGTGGTTTGAGGCCTCCAGGTACCGGCGGAGGCGGAGGATCGGGTCCTTCGCCTCCCAGGCCTGGCGCTCCTCGTCCCCGCGGTACCGGGTGGGGTCGTCCGAGGTGGTGTGGGCGCCCATGCGGTACGTGTACGCCTCGACCAGGGTGGGGCCCTCGCCGCCGCGGGCGCGCTCCAGCGCCCACCTGGTGACCGCGAGGCAGGCCAGCACGTCGTTGCCGTCGACGCGGACGCCGGGGAAGCCGTAACCCTGCGCGCGCTGGTAGAGCGGGACGCGGGTCTGCTTCTCGGTCGGCTCGGAGATCGCCCACTGGTTGTTCTGGCAGAAGAACACCACCGGGGCGTTGTAGACCGCGGAGAAGGTGAACGATTCGGCCACGTCGCCCTGGCTGGAGGCGCCGTCGCCGAAGTAGGCGATCACCGCGCTGTCCGCGCCGTCCTTGGCGATGCCCATCGCGTAACCGGTGGCGTGCAGCGTCTGGGAGCCGATGACGATCGTGTACAGGTGGAAGTTGTTGCCGCCCGGGTCCCAGCCGCCGTTGTTCACGCCGCGGAACATGCCGAGCAGGTTGGTCGGGTCGACCCCGCGGCACCAGGCGACGCCGTGTTCACGGTAGGTCGGGAAGACGTAGTCGTCCTCGCGCGTGGCGCGGCCGGAGCCGATCTGGGCGGCCTCCTGGCCGAGCAGCGAGGCCCACAGGCCCAGCTCGCCCTGGCGCTGAAGGGCGGTGGCCTCGGCGTCGAAGCGGCGGGTGAGCACCATGTCGCGGTACAGGCCGCGCAGCTCTTCGGGGGTGATGCCGGCGACGTACTTGTCGTACTCGGCGTGCTTGACGCGCTTGCCCTCGGGGGTCAGCAGCTGCACGAGCTCCGGGTCGGCGCTCTTCTTGGCGGTGGTGCTGGTGGTGCGCTGGGTGCCGGTGGTGCCGGCCTTGCTTCCGGCGCTGCGTCGCGGCTTGCGCGCGGCAGTGCTGTCCACGGTCACGTGTGCTCCTCCGTCGGTCCGGCCCCCGGGGTTGCCGGTAGGCCTGGGGGTCCCCCGAGCTCGTTTCAGAGCCTGGGGGAGGCTCACCTGTCCGACCACCGGGCACGGGGTGGGTGCCACTCGGCCGGGAACAGGCGTGACAGGTGCCCCGGCGAGCGCCCTGCAACGTTCACGTTACCCAGTGCGCCACATTTCTGTGAAACCCCTCCTGACCTGCGTTTTTGCTTGGATTTCCAAGTAAATCGACGCGGGACGGAAGGTCGCTGGTCACAGCCTTGCAGGAGGCCGGAGCAACGGCACGGTATCCCGCACACCCAGGTCACGGGAAGAGTCCGAGCCAGGCATCGGAGTGGCGCGGGTGACCGAAAGCGACCGCCCGCGACTGGCTGTGACAAGCCCCAGCTCACAGCATCTGGCCGTGCCCTACCATCTGGCGCGTGCCGCGCTCATGTGTACCACCCCCCGTTCCCCACGCGCCCCCTCTGGGCCGCCTGCTCCGCCTGTACGCCGCCGGTTCCGCCGTCACGTGCGAGCCCGTCGACCAGGGCCTGCTCAACCGCGGCTACCGCCTGTGCACCACCCGCGGCCGCTACTTCCTCAAGCACCACTTCGATCCGGACACCGCCGACCCCGCCGCCATCGAACGCCGGCACCGGGCCACGCAGCGCCTGGCCGCCCTCGGCGTCCCGGTCGCCCCGCCGCTCGCCCACCGCGACGGACGCACGGTCGCCGTCGTCGGCGGCCACGCCTACGCCCTGCACCCCTGGATCGACGGCAGGCACCGCCACGGCGGCCAGCTCACCCCCGGCCAGTGCGCGCGGCTCGGGGGGCTGCTGGGCGCGGTGCACGCCTGTCTGGAGCGCGTGATGCCGCCCAAGGGGCGCACCCGTCCCGCCACCAGCCCCCATCCCGTGGAGAGCGCCGACCCCGCCGACACCTTCGCCCTGATCGACGGCCTGCTCGCCCATGTCCGCCGCCACCGCCCCTTCGACGCCTTCGACGAACTGGCCCGCCACCGGCTGCTGGAGCGCCGGGCGCTCCTGGAGCAGCACGTCGACCGGCGCCCCCCGCGCGGCGGCCCGGTGGGCTGGGTGCACGGCGACTTCCACCCCCTCAACCTGCTCTACAAGGGCGATGCTCCCGCCGCGATCGTCGACTGGGACCGGCTCGGCGTGCAGCCCCGCGCGGAGGAGGCCGTCCGCGCCGCCGCGATCTTCTTCGTACGGCCCGCGGGAGCCCTCGACCTGCCGAAGGTACGGGCGTACGCGCGCGCGTACCGGCGAGCGGCCAAGGCCACACCCTCGGAACTCGCGGCGGCCGTGCACCGCGTGTGGTGGGAGCGCCTCAACGACTTCTGGATGCTGCGCTGGCACTACGAACGCGGCGACACCCGCGCCGACCCCCAGTTCCCGGCGGCCTCGGCGCTCGCCGTGTGGTGGACGCGGGAGTACGACGCGGTGTGCGACGCGTTCGTGGAGTGACGGGGCCTCTCGGCCTGCCGAAGAGACGTCTCAGTACACGGACGAAGGCGTCTCAGCAGGTGCGGATGTCCTTCAAGGACCTTCCCCGTCGCCGCCCGCCGTGGCGCCCTCGTCCGTGTTGCCGCCCGTGCCCGTCGCCGGGTCCGACGGCTGCGTCTGGGACTCGGTCCCCGGATCCGTCGGCTCGGCTGTGGTCCCGGGGTCCGTCGGCTCGTCGGTCGGGCCGCTGGTGGCCGTCTCGGACTGCGTGTAGGACGGCGTGGGCGACGACGGGCTCCAGTTCCCGCCGGTGCCGGTGTCCGAACCGTCGTCCGTGGCCGTGTCCGTGGTCTGGTCGGTGGGCTCGTCGGTCGGGCTCTCGGTGGTCTGCTCGTCCTTGGTGGAGTGGGTGCTGGTCGGCGTCTGCGAGGTGCTGGTACCGCCGTCGCCGCCGGTCTTGTGCTGCAGTGCCAGCGCGACGCCCGCCGCGATGGCGATCACCGCGAGCACGGCGAGGATCCACAACTTGCCGCGGCCGCTGCCCTTGTTGCCGTGCCCTTCGAAGCCGCCGTCGTCGCCCCCGTACCCGGCGGGCAGGATCGGCTGCGGAATCTGGGTGGTGCCGGAGGCGTCCGTGGGGTGCGGCATGACGGCCGTCCCGGCGAAACCGGCCGCCGGGGTCTGCCGGCCGTCGTGCGTCTCCACCGGGCCGGTGTTCCAGGTGCCGGTGTGGCCGCCCTGGTCGTACAGCATCTGCAGCGCGTACTGGACCAGCCCGCGCATCTCCTCGGCCGTCTGGAAACGGTCGTCCGGCTCCTTGGCGAGGGAGCGCATGACGAGGCCGTCGAGCTCCGGCGGGCAGGTCCCCTCCGAGGTCTGCGACGGCGGCACCGGCGTGTCCTGGACGTGCTGGTAGACCACCGACAGCGGCGTCTCGCCGGTGAACGGCGGCCGCAGGGCGAGCAGTTCGTAGAGCAGACAGCCCGTCGCGTACAGGTCGGAGCGGTGGTCGACGGCCTTGCCGAGCGCCTGCTCCGGGGAGAGGTACTGCGGGGTGCCCATGACCATGCCGGTCTGCGTCATCGTCGTGGACGCGCCGTGCAGGGCACGCGCGATGCCGAAGTCCATCACCTTGACGGCGCCGCTGTGCGTGATGATCACGTTCGCGGGCTTGATGTCGCGGTGCACGATGCCGTGCTGGTGCGAGTAGGCGAGCGCCTCCAGGACACCCGAGACGATGATCAGGGCCTGCTCCGGGCCAGGCGCCTCCGCGTTGAGCAGCAGGTCGCGGATGGTGCGGCCCTCGACCAGCTCCATCACGATGTACGGCACGGACTGGCCGCCCACGAAGTCCTCGCCGGAGTCGTACACGGCGACGATCGCGTGGTGGTTGAGCCCGGCCACCGACTGTGCCTCACGGGTGAAACGGGCCTTGGAGACCGGGTCCTCGGCCAGGTCGGCGCGCAGCAGCTTCACGGCGACCGTCCGGCCCAGGCGTACGTCCTCGGCCGCGAACACCTCGGCCATGCCGCCCCGGCCGAGCCGGTGGGTCAGCCGGTACCGGCCGTCGCCGACCAGCCCTCCGTTGCCCCACATCTCCGGCGCGTCTGACATGCCGCCGCCAGTCGCCTCGGGGTCGGACGGGCCCTGGGCGCTGTGCGTCTGTGCCATCGGTCCTCGCCGTCGTTTCAGCCCGCGGTGCGCGCGGTGTTGTTACGGTCTCCGTCGGCCACGCTACAGCCTCCGCGCAAGCCTCCGGTCCGGGATCGGATCCGGGACCGGCCCGAGACGGACCGGCCATGAAACCTCTAGCACGCGCTGTCGTGCAAATTCTGTGTACCGGGCGTACGCCCGCTGTAACGCTTCCGCGACGCTTCTTTCGCGTACGGTCACGGAACGGGCACCGAGCTTGACGTGTCAGGGCCCTGGGGCAGACTTGGCCCCGAATAGCACATTGGATCACCGGCATTGGGTCACCGGCTTCCGGTCACCGGCGCCTATGGGGGACGCAGAACATGAGCCAGGACGGCGCACAGGGCCGGTATCCGGGGCGGGCGCTCGCCGGCGGCCGCTACCAGCTGCGCGACTTGCTCGGCGAAGGCGGCATGGCCTCGGTGCACCTGGCGTACGACGCCGTGCTGGACCGGCAGGTCGCGATCAAGACGCTGCACACCGAGCTGGGCCGGGAACAGGCCTTCCGCGAGCGCTTCCGCCGCGAGGCCCAGGCAGTGGCCAAGCTCACGCACACCAACATCGTCTCGGTCTTCGACACCGGCGAAGACGATCTTGAGGGGACGACCACTCCGTACATCGTCATGGAGTACGTCGAGGGCCGGCCGCTGGGCTCGGTCCTCGACGAGAACATCCGGCAGTACGGCGCGATGCCCGCGGACAAGGCGCTGAAGATCACCGCCGACGTGCTGGCCGCGCTGGAGATCAGTCACGAGATGGGCCTGGTCCACCGGGACATCAAGCCGGGCAACGTGATGATGACCAAGCGCGGTGTCGTCAAGGTCATGGACTTCGGCATCGCCCGCGCCATGCAGTCCGGCGTCACCTCGATGACGCAGACCGGCATGGTCGTCGGCACCCCGCAGTACCTTTCCCCGGAGCAGGCGCTCGGCCGGGGCGTGGACGCCCGCTCCGACCTGTACTCGGTCGGCATCATGCTGTTCCAACTGGTCACCGGCCGGCTGCCGTTCGACGCGGACTCGCCGCTGGCGATCGCGTACGCGCACGTGCAGGAGGAGCCGGTCGCCCCCTCCTCGATCAACCGTTCGCTGCCGCCCGGGGTGGACGCGCTGGTCGCCCGCGCGCTGAAGAAGAACCCGAACGAGCGCTTCCCGACCGCCGAGTCCATGCGCGAAGAGTGCCTGCGCATCGCCGCCTCCTTCCAGGCCACCGCACCGAGCATCGTGCCCGGCACCGCCCCCACGCAGAGCGGCGCGGGTGTCGGCTCCGCCGTGTTCCCGCCGGTCGACCAGGCGACCCCGGCGCCCACCGGGCCCGTGCAGACGCCGTACCAGCCGACGCCGGTCGCCCATCCGTACGGCACACCGGCACCCGCGGGGCCCGCCCCGGCGTACGGCTACCCGCAGCAGGCCGGCTACCGGACGCCGCCCCCGGCGGGGTACGGCCACCAGGCTCCGGCGACCCCGCCGCCGTACAACGTCACGCCCCACACCTCCGTCCAGTCCTCCGGCGCGGGCGGCGGCAAGAGCAACAGGCCGGTCATCATCGGCTCGATCGCGGTGTCCCTGGTCGCGGTCGTCGGCCTGATCGTGGCCCTGGTGGTGAACAACGGCAGCGATGACGACGCCAAGGGCGGGAGCTCGAGCAGCTCGGCCTCACCGTCCCATGCGGCGAACTACCGCGGGCCGGACACGTCGAAGACGATCGAGAAGACCGAGTGCACGGAGCCGGAGGAGTCGTACGACGACCCGGACAAGATCCAGATCCCGGACTTCAAGTTCAAGTACATCAAGTCGGTCAAGGCGTGCTTCCAGGCCGCCGGCTGGGAGATGAAGGAAATCAAGGTCGACGAGAACACCTACGGCGAGGGCGCTGTCATGGAGCAGTTCCCCGCCGCCGGTACGGACGTCGACCCGAAGGACATGCCGACGATCCAGCTCAAGGTCTCGACCGGCAACCCGGCGACCGGCTGAGCGGCATATCGGCGTATCGGAAGGGCCCGGCGGAGATCCCCTGAGCTGGGGTGTTGCGACGACCACTAGAACTCAAGAGACCGCCGGGCCCTTTGTGCTCAGGGGCTCTTACAGGTACGGGCCGCCCGACCGGCCGCCCGTGCGCGGGTCGGCGCCGTCCTCGTGGCCCACGCCGGGCGGCAGTGCGCGGCGCATCTGCTCCAGCTGGGCCCGCGCGGCCATCTGCTGGGCGAACAGGGTCGTCTGGATCCCGTGGAAGAGCCCCTCCAGCCAGCCGACCAACTGGGCCTGCGCGATCCGCAGCTCCGCGTCGCTGGGGGTGCCCTCGTCGGTGAACGGCAGGGAGAGCCGCTCCAGCTCCTCGACGAGCTCCGGTGCCAGGCCGTCCTCCAGCTCCTTCACCGAGCTGGCGTGGATCTCCTTGAGCCGGACCCGGCTGGCCTCGTCCAGAGGCGCCGCCCGCACCTCCTCCAGCAGCTGCTTGATCATGCTGCCGATCCGCATGACCTTGGCGGGCTGCTCCACCTGTTCCGTCACCGGGGTCTCGCGGGAGTCCTCGTCCCCGACGCCGCCGAGCGCCATGCCGTCCTGGCCCAGGACCAGGATCTGAGGGTTCTCCGACGGCCTATCGTTCCTCGGCATCTCCATGCCGCCATTCTCTCGCACCCGTACACCTCATCACCGTGGTGCCCCCCACAGGGGCTGATCCACCCTTTAGACCCGTCGGAGCAATCCGGAATGCCGGGTTGGCGGGTGAATGTGAGGCTTGTTCGCGACGGTCTTGGCGACTGGGCTCCGGGAGGTCACCGACGTGACTCCATGGCTGCGCTTCACACTCCGCGTGGCACCGATGCCGCTGCTCCTCGCGGCGGTCGTCCTGCCGTACGGCGCCACCGCGTCGCACGGCGCCGAGCCCGCGCCCTCGCGGTCCGCCGCGCACCCCTCCGGCTCCCCCGCACGCTCCCCCGGCTCCGCCGTGCGCTCTCCGGGCTCCGGCACCCGCTTCTCCGGCACCGCCGCACGCTCCTCCGGCTCCCCCACCCCCTCGGCCTCCGCCGGACCGTCCCGGGCCGGGAGCCGGGCCGGTGAGGGGCGTCAGCGGCCGGGGCGGCCGGAGGCGCCCGCGGCGGAGACCGACGGGGACGATGACACCGCGCCCGCCCGGGACGACACGGACCCGGACGAGGAGGCGGGGGACACGCAGGAGACGACGCGGGGGACGGAGGCGGGGCAGCAGACACCGGATCCGCAGGACGGCGGCGCGGAGAGCCCCGCCGCCTCCCGGTCGCCCGGGGCCGGCCTGGTCTCCTCCGCGCCGCCGCTGCGGCCCGGGGGCCGCACCGTCGCCCACGGCGACGAGGAAACCGCCGAGCCCCTCGTACGGATCCTGCCGCTGGGCAGCGGCCTGGTCCTCATCGGGCTCGGGCTGGGACTCGCGTTCGTGGGGTTGCGGGTCCGGCGCGGTTAGGCCCTGTCCTCGCCCTGCTCGGGCGTCACGAGCAGCACCTTTCCGATGTGACCGCTCGCCTCCACCACCCGGTGGGCCTCGGCCGCCTCGGGCATCGGCAGTTCGCGGTCGACGACCGGGCGGACGTGGCCGGCGGCCAGCAGCGGCCAGACGTGCTCGCGTACGGCCGCGACGATGGTCGCCTTCTCGTCGAGCGGGCGGGCGCGCAGCGAGGTCGCGCTGATCGCGGCCCGTTTGGCGAGCAGCGCGCCGAGGTTCAACTCCCCCTTGGCGCCGCCCTGGAGGCCGATGACGGCGAGCCGGCCGCTGACGGCGAGGGCCTTGACGTTGCGCTCCAGGTACTTGCCGCCCATGTTGTCGAGGATGACGTCCGCGCCCGCGCCGCCCGTGGCCTGCCTGATCTCGGCGACGAAGTCCTGCTCCCGGTAGTTGATCAGGATGTCGGCGCCCAGCTCGGCGCAGAAGTCCAGCTTCTCCTTGGTGCCGGCCGTGACGGCGACCTTCGCGCCGACCGCCTTGGCGAGCTGGATCGCCATGGTGCCGATGCCGCTGGAGCCGCCGTGGACGAGCAGCGTCTCGCCGGGGCGCAGGTGGGCGATCATGAAGACGTTCGACCAGACCGTGCAGACCACCTCGGGCAGCGCCGCCGCCCGCTTCAGGTCGACGCCGTCGGGGAGGGGCAGCAGCTGCCCGGCCGGGACGGCGACCTTCTCGGCGTAGCCGCCACCCGCGAGCAGCCCGCACACCTCGTCGCCGACCGACCAGCCGGCGACGCCGGGCCCGAGCGCGGCGATCCGCCCGGAGCACTCCAGGCCGGGGTAGGGGGATGCGCCGGGAGGCGGGTCGTAGAAGCCCTGCCGCTGCAGGACGTCGGCACGGTTGACGGCGCTGGCCGCCACCTCGACCAGTACTTCTCCCTCCCCGGGCACCGGATCGGGGACCTCGTCCCACACCAGCACCTCGGGCTCACCGGACTCGGGAATCGTGATCGCATGCATGACCGCGACGCTACTCCTCGCCGCCGCGGGCCGGGCCGAGGCCCGCCTTCCCGCTCAGAGCCCCGAACAAAACGGGCGCCTGGCTCGCACTCCCCCTTTGTCGGCTCTCAGTCCCTCGGCAGCGGCCGGGTGTCGGGGGTGACCTGCGCGCCCGGTGTCGCCCGGACAATGGTGATCAGACGGTCCGTCAACTGCAGGGCGCCCACGGAAGGATCGTCGTAGCCGAGCACCCGGTGGCCGCGTATCACGCTCACCACGAGGTCGTCCGTCTCACGCGGGCTCCTGCCCACCTCGGCCTTGACGACGGGGCGTTCGACGATGTCGAGGCCGCTGCCCTGCTGGACGAGGTCCTCCATGACCATGCCGGCGGCGGGACTGAGCACGGACAGGCCGAGCAGCCGCCCGGCCGCGCTGGCGCTGGTGATGACGACGTCGGCGCCGGACTGCTTCAGCAGCGGCGCGTTCTCCTCCTCGCGGACCGTGGCCACGATCTTGGCGCCCCGGTTGAGCTGCCGGGCCGTCAGCGTCACCAGGACGGCCGTGTCGTCGCGCTGCGTCGCGATGATGATCTGCCGCGCCCGGTGCACCTCGGCCCGCCTCAGCACGTCGCTGCGCGTCGCGTCCCCGACCACGCCCGCGTAGCCCTCGGCGATCGCCGCGTCGATCACCCTCTCGCTGGGGTCGACCACGACCACCTGTTCCTTCCGCAGCCCTGTCGCGCAGACGGTCTGGATCGCCGATCGTCCCTTGGTGCCGAAGCCGATGACGACGGTGTGGTCTCGCAAGGTGGACCTCCAGCGGTTGAGGCGCCATTCCTCCCGGGTGCGCTCGGTCAGGATCTCGAGCGTCGTGCCGATCAGGATGATCAGGAACAGCACGCGCAGGGGGGTGACGACGAGGATGTTGGTGAGCCGGGCACCGTCGCCGACGGGGGTGATGTCGCCGTATCCGGTGGTGGAGAGGGTGACGGTGGCGTAGTAGAAGGAGTCGAGGAGGCCGACCGCGCCGTCGGCGTTGTCGTGGTAGCCGTCGTGATCGGCGTAGACGATCAGCGCGGTCGCGACCAGCACCAGCAGGGCCAGGGCAAGCCGTTTGGCGGCCCGGCGGAAGGGGTGCTCCACCACTTTCCTCGGGAGTTTCACCCGATGGGTCACCAGGTGTTCGTCCGCCCGGCGGGCTATCGCGTCCTCGCCCGGAAGTTTCACGTGAAACACACCCCGATCCCGGCGGCCGCCCACGGCAGGTCGAGGAGCTCCGTCTCCTGCCCCTGCCGGGCACCGCCGGGCGGTACGACGGCGAGCGCGTCGGCGGCGGCGACGCCGCGCAGCATGGCCGGGCCGTTGTAGTGCAGCGGCACGGCGTGATCGCCGCGGAGCACGACGGGGATGAGCCGGGTGTCGTGCGGATGCCCGTGCACCGCCTCCCCCAACGGCAGCGTGTACGGCTCGGGGGCCGGGCGTGCGGCGAGGGTGCGCAGGAGGGGTTCGGCGAGCGTGAGCAGGCCGGAGACGGCCGCGAGGGGGTTTCCGGGCAGGCCGACGAGGTGCTGGTCGCCCTTGATGCGGGCCAGCAGCATGGGGTGGCCGGGGCGGACCTTGACGCCGTCGACGAGGAGTTCGGCGCCGATGCGGCGCAGGGTGGGGTGGACGTGGTCGACGGGGCCGGAGGCGGTGCCGCCGGTGGTGACGATGAGGTCGGCGTCGGAGGAGGTGATGGCCTTGTGCAGGGCCTTGGCGTCGTCGCCGAGTCGGCGCACCCGGGTGACCTCGGCGCCGAGCGCCCGCAGCCAGGGCGGCAGCATCGGGCCGAGGGCGTCGCGGATCAGCCCGTCGTGCGGAAGGCCTTCGGTGAGCAGCTCGTCGCCGAGGACGAGGACTTCGGCGCGGGGGCGGGGGACGGCGGTGACGGTGTCGTAGCCGGCGGCGGCTGCGAGGCCCAGGACAGCGGGGGTGACAAGGGTGCCGACGGGCAGCAACTGGTCGCCGTTGCGGCACTCCTGGCCGCGGGGGCGGATGTCCTGCCCGTGGGTGACCTCCCGGGTGGGGTGCAGCCGGCCCTTGCCGTCGGTGCGGCCGTGCTCGCTGCGCAGGACGGCGGTGGTGTCCGGCGGGATACGGGCGCCGGTGGCGATCCGCACCGCCTCTCCGTCCGTCAGCGGCTCGGGCAGCCCGTGCCCGGCCAGGACGCCCTCCTCCCGCACGTCCCAGGGGCCCGGGCCGGCGACGGCCCAGCCGTCCATCGCGGAGGTGTCGAAGGAGGGGAGGTCGGTGAGGGCGGTGAGGGGGGTGGCCAGCACCAGGCCGAGGGCGTCCTCGAGGCAGACGGAGACCAGGGGGCGGCGACCGCCGGTGCGGGCCGCGCGGGCGGCGGTCTGACGGGCCTGGGGCCAGGGCGCGGCCTGGCGGTGGCGGTCGTCGGGGGCGGCGTGCCCGTCCTGGGCGGCGGGCGCGGGGACCCGGCCGCCCGGGGTGGGGCCGTCTTCGGCGGGGCCGTTGTCTTCCCGGGGTTCCCTCACGAGGGCGAGCGCCTCCTCGACGTCGAGATCGTCGGTGTCCTCGGCACGCTCGCCGGTCCGGGTGGCGCGGGCGGTCATCCGGCGTCCGGGCCGGGGGCGGGCTGGGCGGGACTGTTCTCTTCCTCCCAGCGCAGGGCCAGTGCCGCGGCCTTGCGGGCGGCCTCGGCGACCGCCTCGGGGCCGCCCTTGCCCTGTGCGGCGGCGTAGCCGACGAGGAAGGTGGTCAGCGGGGCGGCGGGCCGGGCCACGCCGTGCGCGGCGTCACGGGCGAGGTCGAGCAGGGCGCCGGTGTCGACGTCCAGTTCGATGCCCAGCTCGTCCTTGACTGCGGAGATCCATTCATCCAACACGTGCCCATGCTCCCTGATCCGTGCCCTGGCGGCGGCGATGTCGTCCCAGGTGTCGCAGTCGAACGAGGCGACCGGGTCCGGGACGCGGGTGAGGTCCAGCGCACCGGTCAGCCGGCGCAGGGGCAGCCCGGTGAGGCCGCCGTGGGCGCCGGTGAGCGCCGTCAGCTCACGGCGCAGGGCCGTCGTGCGGTAGGCGGCCACCAGCGGCTGGTCGCGTCCGTCCGCGTCGGTGAGCAGCGCGCCCTCGGCGGCTGTGGTGCGCAGGGCGCCCAGCAGCCGCCGTACCGTGGCCGTTTCCAGGAACGGCAGGTCGGCGGAGAGCACGACGAGGTGCTCCGCCGTGGTGTGCCGCAGCCCGGCGTCGAGCGCGGCGACCGGCCCCGCGCCGGGGGGTTCCTCGCGGGCCCACCGCACCGGCCGCGCGGTGGGGCGGGGCTCGGCCACGACGACGGTCGTGCCCGCGCCGGCGCAGGCCGCGAGCACCCGGTCGAGGAGCGGGCGCCCACCGACCCGTACACCGGGCTTGTCCGCCCCGCCGAGACGCCGCGCGGCACCGCCGGCGAGCACGACGGCGTCGTACGGCGCCGTGTCGTACGGCGCGGTGTACGACGGTGCGTCGTACGGCACCTCGGTGCCGGGGGCGGCGGGCTCATGGGCGGTCACCCTCCGAGTATGCGTGCCGCCCTGATCACAGGGAACCGCGGCAGGGGCACCGCGTCACAGTGTCCGCAGCAGCACCGCCGGCTGTTCCACGCAGTCCGCCACGTACCGCAGGAAGCCGCCCGCCGTGCCGCCGTCGCACACCCGGTGGTCGAAGGTGAGCGAGAGCTGGACGACCTGCCGCACCGCGAGCTCGCCCTCGTGCACCCAGGGTTTGGGGACGATGCGGCCGACGCCGAGCATGGCCGCCTCTGGGTGGTTGATGATCGGCGTCGAGCCGTCGACGCCGAACACTCCGTAGTTGTTCAACGTGAAGGTCCCGCCCGTGAGTTCCCCGGGCGTCAGCGTCCCGGTCCGGGCCGCCTCGGTCAGCCGGGCGAACTCGGCGCTGAGCGACTCGGCGTCGCGCGCGTGCGCGTCCCGGACGACGGGCACCACCAGCCCGCGCTCGGTCTGCGCGGCGAAGCCCAGATGGACGTGGTCCAGCCGGACGATCTCCCTTGCCTCCGTGTCCACGGTGGAGTTGAGCTCGGGGAACCGCGCAAGGGCGGCGGTGCAGATCCGGGCGAGGAGCGCGAGGAGGGATATCTTCGGGCCGCCGGCCGCGTTCATGGCCGCCCGGGCGCGCATCAGCTCCGTCGCGTCGGCGTCGACCCAGCAGGTCGCGTCGGGGATCTCCCGGCGGCTGCGGGAGAGCTTGTCGGCGACGGCCCCGCGGACGCCCTTCAGGGGGACGCGGGTGCCTGCGGTGCCCGTGAGCGGGAAGGGTGCGGGAGCCGGCACGGGTGCGGTGGTTCCGGCGACCGGTGCGGGCGCGGCGGTGGGGGCGAGGGCGGCCGTCGCCTCTGCCGTGCGACCGCGGGCCGCGTTCGCGCGCAGCGCGTCCTCGACGTCGGCGCGCAGGATCAGCCCGTCCGGTCCCGAGCCGGTCAGCTTCCGCAGGTCCAGGCCGTTGTCGCGGGCGAGTCGGCGGACCAGCGGGGAGATGACGGGGACGGGTCCCTCGGTGTGCGCCGCCCCCACGCGCGCGTGGCTCGGAACGGCGGGCGCCACCTGCTCGCTCACGTGACCGTTGGCGCCCGGCGTCCGCCGTACCCTGCGCCGCCGCGCCGGAGGCGCTCCCGTGCCGTAGCCGACCAGGACGTTGCCGGACGCCTCGGGCTCGCCGCCGGTGGCCGGTTCGCCGACCGCCACGGTCAGCAGCGGGGCGCCGACGGGCAGTTCCGTGCCCTCCTCGCCGAAGCGGGCGGTGACCACGCCGCCGTACGGGCAGGGGACCTCGACCATCGCCTTGGCCGTCTCGACCTCGACGACCGGCTGGTCGACGGCGACGACGTCGCCGACCTGGACCAGCCAGCGGACGATCTCCGCCTCGGTCAGTCCCTCCCCGAGGTCGGGGAGCTTGAACTCCAGCACCTGTGCCATCAGTCCTCGGCCTCCCACTGCAGACGCGCCACGGCGTCCAGGATCCGGTCGACGCCGGGCAGGTGGTGCCGCTCCAGCATCGGCGGCGGGTAGGGAATGTCGAACCCGGCCACGCGCAGCACCGGCGCCTCCAGGTGGTGGAAGCAGCGCTCCGTGACCCGGGCCGCGATCTCGCCGCCCGGTCCGCCGAACCCGCCCGACTCGTGGACGACGACCGCCCGCCCGGTCCGCCGTACCGACGCGGAGACCGTCTCGTCGTCGAACGGCACCAGGGAGCGCAGGTCGACGACTTCGAGGTCCCAGCCCTCGGCCCGCGCCGCCTCGGCGGCTTCGAGGCAGACGGGTACGGACGGCCCGTACGTGATCAGCGTGGCGCTCCTGCCCGGGCGCCGCACCACCGCGCGGCCGATCGGTTCAACGGTCTGCGGGGCGTCGGGGTTCCAGGAGTCCTTCGACCAGTACAGCCGCTTGGGTTCGAGGAAGACGACCGGATCGTCGGAGGCGATGGCGGCGCGCAGCAGCCCGTAGGCGTCGGCGACGGTGGCGGGCGTGACGACATGGAGCCCCGGAGTCGCCATGTAGTACGCCTCGGAGGAGTCGCTGTGGTGCTCGACGCCGCCGATGCCGCCGCCGTAGGGGACGCGGACGGTGATCGGCAGGGGCATCTTCCCGCGGGTGCGGTTGCGCATCCGTGAGACATGGCTGATCAGCTGCTCGAAGGCGGGGTAGGCGAAGGCGTCGAACTGCATCTCCACGACCGGGCGCAGCCCGTACATGGCCATGCCGACGGCCGTGCCGAGGATGCCCGCCTCGGCCAGCGGGGTGTCCGTGCAGCGGTCCTCGCCGAACTCCTTGGCGAGCCCGTCGGTGATCCGGAAGACACCGCCGAGGGTGCCGACGTCCTCGCCCATGACGTGCACGGCGGGGTCGGCGGCCATCGCGTCGCGCAACGCGCGCGTGAGGGCCTGCGCCATGGTGGCGGGCTTGACGGCGACGGTGGTCATCGGTGACCGCCTTCCTGCTCGGCCTCGAGCTCGGCCCGCAGCAGGGCGCGCTGTTCCCGCAGTTGCCGGGTGGGGTCCGCGTACACGTGGTCGAAGAGGTCCATGGGGTCGAGCTCCGGGTCGCGGTTCATGCGCTCGCGCAGGTCGGCGGCCATCGCCTCGGCGTCCTCGCGTGCGGCGCGGATGCCGCCCTCGTCGAGGAGGCCGCGGTCGGTCAGCTCCCGCTCCAGCAGCTGGACCGGGTCGTGCTCGCGCCAGGCCTCCACCTCGGCGTCGCCGCGGTAGCGGGTGGCGTCGTCGGCGTTGGTGTGGGCGTCCACGCGGTACGTGATCGCCTCCACCAGGGTCGGGCCGCCTCCCGCGCGCGCGTGCCGCACGGCGTCGCCGAGGACCTCGTGCACGGCGGCCGCGTCGTTGCCGTCGACCAGGCGGCCCGGCATGCCGTACCCGACGGCCTTGTGGGCCAGGGAGGGCGCGGCGGTCTGCTTGGCGAGCGGGACCGAGATGGCGAAGCCGTTGTTCTGGACCAGGAAGACGACCGGTGCCTGCCAGACGGCGGCGAAGTTCAGCGCCTCGTGGAAGTCGCCCTCGCTGGTGCCGCCGTCGCCCACCAGGGCGAGCGCGACCACGTCGTCGCCCTTGAGGCGGGCGGCGTGGGCGAGGCCGACGGCGTGCGGGAGCTGGGTGGCCAGCGGTGTGCACAGGGGGGCGACGCGGTGCTCGTAGGGGTCGTAGCCGGTGTGCCAGTCGCCGCGCAGCAGGGTGAGCGCCTCGACCGGGTCGACGCCGCGCGCGACGGCGGCGAGCGTGTCGCGGTAGCTGGGGAAGAGCCAGTCCTGATCCCGCAGGGCGAGCGCGGCGGCGACCTCGCAGGCCTCCTGGCCGGTGCTGGAGGGGTAGACGGCCAGGCGGCCCTGTTTGGTGAGGGCGGTGGCCTGCACGTTGTACCGGCGGCCGCGCACCAGGTGGGCGTAGAGCCGGCGCAGCAGCTCCGGGTCGGCCTTGGCGGCGGCCTCGGTGCCGAGGACGCGGTACGGCTCCGGGTCGGGCAGCAGCGGCGCGGGGTCCAGGCGGGGCTGCCAGGCGGGCGGCGGTGATGGCCGGTACGCGCCTCGCTGCTCCATGACCGTCATGACGGCACCTCCTCATGGGAGCGGCTACGGAAGGCGCGTCGGCTGTGACCCGCCTCACCTACCGATTGTTCGGTCGCCGACACATTTTGGCTACAGGCCGCCCGAGGCTGTGGACAAACGGTTCTCCACAGCCTGCAATGAACGCAGGACGTCCACGGCGGGAAGGCGGGGGGACATGGCATCTGAACAAATGGCCGAGGGCCTGGATGCCGGTGCTGTCCTGCCGCCGCCGCGTCCGCTGGACGCCATCGACCAGGGCATCCTGCGGATGCTCCAGGCGGACGGCCGCGCCTCGATACGGTCCGTCGCCGAGCGGGTGCACGTCTCGCGCGCGAACGCCTACGCGCGCATCAACCGCCTCATCGAGGACGGCGTCATCCGGGGCTTCGGCGCCCGTGTCGACCACGAGCGGGCAGGCCACGGCACGTCGGCGTACGTCACGCTGAAGATCGTGCAGAACACCTGGCGCACGGTGCGCGAGCAGCTCAGACAGCTGCCGGGCGCCTCGCACATCGCCCTGGTCGGCGGAGATTTCGACGTGCTGCTGCTGGTGCACACGCCCGACAACAGGGCGCTGCGCGAGCTGGTGCTCACCCGGCTCCAGGCGATCCCGGAGGTGCTCAGCACCCGCACGCTGCTGGTGTTCGAGGAGGAGGACGTGGAGCCGGAGGGCTGACTCAGGTGTCCTTGCGCAGGCCCCCGAAGGCCAGCCGCACCACCGCGTCCGCCACCTCACGCTCGTTCATGCCACGCCCGTCGGGCCGGTACCACTCCACGATCGAATTGATCATTCCGAAGACCAGCCGGGTCGCCAGGCGCACCTCCACGTCGCCGCGCACGTCCCCGTCGGCGGCAGCCGCCTTCAGCAGGTCGGCCACCCGGTGGTCGAAGTCGCGCCGCCGCTCCAGGGCCCACCGCTCGGTGGCGGTGTTGCCGCGCACGCGCAGCAGCAGCGTCACGTACGGCAGCTCGGCTATCAGGACCTCGACCGTGCGCCGGACGACGTACTCCAGGCGGTCCGCCGCACGCCCCGCGCGCGCGTGCTCCTCGTCGAGGATCCCGAAGAGGCCGTCCAGCGCCCGGCTGACGGCGCGGCGCAGCAGCTCCTCCTTGCCGGTCACGTGGTGGTAGATCGACGACTTGGAGATGCCGGCCGCCTTCGACAGGTGCTCCATGGAGGTGCCGTCGTAGCCGCGCTCGTTGAAGACCCGCACGGCGACCGAGAGCAGCGTCTCGGGGGTGTACGTGTCGCGCTTGACGGTGGTCATCAGGCGCCCTCCCGCTTGTCGGTGGCGTACGCGTGGCGGTAGAGCGCGAGGGACGGGGCGTAGCGGCCGGAGGGTTCACGCTCGTGCAGTTCGTCGAGGACGGCGCAGGCCCAGCTCCGGCCGAGTGCGCGGCTCCACTCGAAGGGGCCGAGGGGGTAGTTGACGCCCAGGCGCATCGCGGTGTCGATGTCCTCCTCGGTGGCGACTCCCTTGGCGACGGCGTCGTGCGCGAGGTCGATGATCCTGGCGACCGTGCGGGCGACGATCATGCCGGGGACGTCGCCGATGACGCTGACGTCCTTGCCGAGCGCCTGGAAGAGGCCGGTGGCCTCGGCGAGGGTCTGCGGCGAGGTGTCCTGGGAGGCGGACAGGGCGATGCGGGTGGCGCGGCGGTAGTCGAGGGCGAGGTCGAAGTAGACGACGTCGCGGAACTCCACGGAGGTCTGGCCGTCGGCGAGCACCAGCTGGCCGCCGCTGGGCAGGAGCAGGCGGGTGCCGTTGTCCTCGTCCTCCTCGCGGACCTGGATGCCCGCCTCGCGGATCAGCGCGAGCAGCTCGCCGGCCGGGCCCAGGTCGCCCTCCGCGACGACATGGGCGGGGGCCCGCGTCTTCTCGGCGGTGTGCGGTTCGGGGCGCTCGGGGCCGTCCGCGCCGTCGGGGTAGGCGTACCAGCCGTGCCCGCTCTTGCGGCCCAGGCGGCCGGACTCGACCAGGCGGCGCTGGGCGAGCGAGGGCGTGAAGCGGACGTCCTGGAAGAAGGACTGCCACACGGAGTGGGTGACGGACTCGTTGACGTCCTGCCCGATGAGGTCGGTCAGTTCGAAGGCGCCCATCCGGAAACCGCCGGACTCGCGCAGGACCGCGTCGATGGTGGCCGGATCGGCGGCCTGGGCCTCGTACACGGCGAAGGCCTCGGCGTAGAAGGGCCGGGCGATGCGGTTGACGATGAAGCCCGGGGTGTCGGCGCAGGCGACCGGCGTCTTGCCCCAGGCGCGGGCCGTCTCGTACGCGCGCGTGGCCGAGGTGACGTCGGTGGCGAAGCCGGAGACGACCTCCACCAGCGGCAGCAGCGGGGCCGGGTTGAAGAAGTGCAGGCCCACGAAGCGGCCGGGGTGACGCAGAGCGCCGCCGATGGCCGTCACCGACAGGGAGGAGGTGTTGGTGGCGAGCAGGCAGTCGTCGGCGACGATGCCCTCCAGCTCGCGGAAGAGCTCCTGCTTGACGTCCAGCCGCTCCAGGACGGCTTCGGCGACCAGGGAGCAGTCGGCGAGCTCGGCGAGGCTTGCGGCGGGCTCGAGCCGGGCGCGGGCGGCGTCCCGTTCGGCTCCGGTGAGCCGGTCCTTCGCCACGAGCCGGTCGAGGCGGGCGCCGATCGCTTCGGCCGCCTCCCGGGCGCGCCCGGGGACGGCGTCGTACAGCCGTACGGGATGGCCCGCGACCAGCGCGACCTGGGCGATGCCCTGGCCCATGGTGCCGGTGCCGACGACGGCCACGGGGCTGCTGAGGTCGAGTGCTGTCATGTGCGCGATCCTCCCGCACGGCGTTTTCCACAGATGCGGCGGACCCCCTTGTCCCGACCGATCGTTCGGTTACTCTAACCCTGTCCGGCTGTTTCTGCCCATGGTTCTGCTGTTTCTGCCCAGGTCATGAGCTCGACGGAGAGCTCTTGAGACGAGGAGTTGGTCCCGCATGGCCGCTGAACTGACCGCGCACGAGCTGATCGCCAGGCACCGGCCCACTCTCGACCAGGCGCTGGAGGCCATTCGCACGCGCGCGTACTGGTCCCCGCATCCGGAGCACCCGAAGGCCTACGGCGAGAACGGCAGCCTGGACGCGGCCGCGGGCAAGGCGGCCTTCGACGCTCTCCTGGGCACCCGCCTCGACCTCGGCCAGCCCGGCACGGACGACTGGGTGGGCGGCGAGGTCTCCCCGTACGGCATCGAGCTCGGCGTGACCTACCCGCACGCGGACGTGGACGTCCTGCTGCCCGCCATGCGGGCCGGGCAGGGCGTGTGGCGGGACGCGGGCGCGGAGGCCCGGACCGTGGTCTGCCTGGAGATCCTCAAGCGGATCAGCGACCGGACGCACGAGTTCGCGCACGCGGTCATGCACACCTCCGGCCAGGCGTTCATGATGGCGTTCCAGGCGGGCGGCCCGCACGCCCAGGACCGCGGCCTGGAGGCGGTGGCGTACGCGTACACGGAGCAGGTCCGCACCCCCTACACGGCCGAGTGGACCAAGCCGCAGGGCAAGCGCGACCCGCTGGCCCTCACCAAGCGCTTCACGCCGGTCCCGCGCGGCATCGCGCTGCTCATCGGCTGCAACACCTTCCCGACGTGGAACGGCTACCCGGGCCTGTTCGCCTCCCTGGCCACCGGCAACGCGGTCCTGGTCAAGCCGCACCCGCGCGCGGTGCTGCCGCTCGCGCTCACCGTGCAGGTGGCCCGCCAGGTGCTCGCCGAGGCGGGCTTCGACCCGAACCTGGTCGCCCTCGCCGCCGAGCGCCCCGGCGAGGGCATCGCCAGGACGCTGGCCACCCGGCCCGAGATCAGGATCATCGACTACACGGGCTCGACCGCGTTCGGCGACTGGCTGGAGGCCAACGCCCGGCAGGCGCAGGTCTACACGGAGAAGGCCGGCGTCAACACGGTGATCGTCGACTCGACCGACGACTACAAGGGCATGCTCTCCAACCTGGCCTTCTCGCTCTCCCTGTACAGCGGCCAGATGTGTACCACCCCGCAGAACCTGCTCATCCCCCGCGACGGCATCCGCACCGACCAGGGCCCCAAGTCCTACGACGAGGTGGTCGCCGACCTCGCCCGGTCGGTCGACGGCCTCCTCGGGGACGACGCGCGCGCGAACGCCCTGCTCGGCGCGATCGTCAACCCGGACGTGAAGGCCCGCCTGGAGGCAGCGGCCGGGCTGGGCGAGGTCGCCCTCGCCTCGCGGGAGGTCGCGAACCCCGAGTTCCCCGACGCGGTCGTCCGTACGCCGGTGATCGTCAAGCTGGACGGCGCGCGGAAGTACTGGGAGGGGGCCGACGACGAGGCCGCCTACATGAGCGAGTGCTTCGGGCCCGTCTCCTTCGCCGTCGCCGTCGACTCGGCCGCCGACGCGGTGGACCTGCTGCGGCGCACGGTCCGTGAGAAGGGCGCGATGACGGTCGGCGCGTACACCACCGACGAGCAGGTCGAGCAGGCGATCGAGGACGCCTGCCTGGAGGAGGCCGCCCAGCTGTCGCTCAACCTGACCGGCGGGGTGTACGTCAACCAGACCGCCGCCTTCTCCGACTTCCACGGCTCCGGCGGCAACCCGGCGGCCAGCGCGGCCCTGTGCGACGGCGCCTTCGTGGCCAACCGCTTCCGGGTGGTGGAGGTGCGCCGGGAGATGTAGGGGCTCTCAGGCGGGCGCGCCCCCGGTGGCGCTCCAGTGGTACAGCGTCATGGCCACAGTGGTCGCGAGGTTGTAGCTGGAGACCTGGGGGCGCATCGGCAGGGACAGCAGGTGGTCGGCGCGGGCGCGCAGTTCGGCGGACAGGCCGCTGCGCTCCGAGCCGAAGGCCAGCAACGCGTCGTCCGGCAGCTTCAGGCCCCGGATGTCCTCGCCGTCCGGGTCGAGGGCGAACAGCGGGCCGGGCGGCAGCTCGGCCACGGTCAGCCGCTCCACCGCGGTCGCGAAGTGCAGCCCCGCCCCGCCGCGCACCACCGTGGGGTGCCAGGGGTCGAGCGTGCCGGTGGTGACCACCCCGGTCGCCGCGAAACCGGCGGCCAGCCGGATCACCGCTCCCGCGTTGCCCAGGTTGCGCGGGTTGTCGAGGACCACGACCGGCGCGCCGCGCGGGGTGTGCGCGAGCTTCTGCAGGTTGGCCGCGCGGGACGGCCGTACGGCCAGGGCGGCCACCGCGGTGGGGTGCGGACGCGGCACCAGGGACGCGTACGTCCCCTCCGGCACCTCGGCCAGGAGGGCGTCCAGCGTGTCGCGGACGTCGGGGGCCAGCTCGTCGGCGAGGGCGAGCGCCGCCGGCCGGTCCGTGGTGACCGCCACCGGCACTTCGGCCCCGAAGCGCACCGCGTGCTTGAGGGCGTGGAAGCCGTCGAGCAGCACGCAGGTGCCGGCGCGTTCGCGCCAGCGGGCCACGGGGTCGGTCATGCCCCGAAGCCTACGCGGGCGGTCTCGCTGCCCTCCGGCGAGCGCGGCGGGGGCAGGTCGCGGCCGCCACGCCGCATCAGCCGCCCCCGCGCGCGGGCCGCCCAGCCGCCGAGCCGGCGCAGGAAGGACGTCGGCAGGAACACCGCGTCCGTGGCGATCATCGCCAGCGAGAAGAAGGGCAGCCCGAGGACGATCGCGATCACGGCGTGCTCGGTCATCATCGCGGCCAGCAGCACGTTCTTGACCCGCCGGTTGAACAGGGCGAACGGGAAGGCGACCTGCACGACGACCGTCCCGTACGTCACCAGCATCACCATGGTGCCGTTGGACGACAGCAGGTCGGCGAGGGCGGGCCAGGGCGAGAAGTAGTCCAGGTGCAGCGGGTAGTAGACCGCGGTGCCGTCCTGCCAGCGCGAGCCCTGGATCTTGTACCAGCCGGCCGTGGAGTAGATCAGGCACGCCTCGGCCATGATCACGAACAGGGCGCCGTTGTGCACGATGCCGGCGACCACGTCCAGCATGATCCGGGGTTCGCCCGATCGCGCCCAGCGCCCCACGGCCCACCACAGGCCCTGCGCCAGCCATATCGTCCACAGCAGCACGGGCACGAGCGAGCCGCTGTCCAGGCGGCCCGCCAGGGTCACGGCGGCCAGCGCGAGACCGAGCACGCCCCACAGGAGAGGGCCGACCCGGTCGCCGGTCCGCTCCTCACGCGCGCGTGCCGCCGCCGCGCGCGTCTCCCGCCGGGCGTCCAGGGACCACACCCGGCCACAGCGGGTGAACACCAGGTAGATCGACATCAGGTGCAGGACGTTGTCGCCGCCGTCGCCCACGAAGACACTGCGGTTCTGCAGGGAGAGCACGCCCACCATGAACAGCACGGAGGTCGTGCGGGTGCGCCAGCCCAGCAGGAGCAGGGCGCTCGAGAGGAGGGCGAGCGCGTAGCACGCCTCGAACCACGCCCGCCCGTCCGTCCACATCAGGACGGTGAAGGCGCCGTTGTCCGAGGTGAGCCGGCGGGCGAGGCCCCAGCTCCAGGGGCCGTCGGGGCCGTAGAGCTCCGCACGGTGGGGGAACTCGCGCAGCAGGAACAGCAGCCAGGTCCCCGCGAAGCCGATACGGATCACGGCGGACTGGTAGGGGCCGAGGGCCGACTCGGTGACCCGGGCGATGCCACGGGAGACCGACAGCACGAGACCGTTCACCGCACACCCCCCGCGGCCTCGTCAGGCGTCACCGTCCACCAGGGCAGCAGCCGGTACACCGGCTTGTCGGAGACCTGCTCGCGGCTCCACGCGGGCGGCGGCACGTTGGTCGTACGGGAGCGCAGCTGCACGCGCTGGATGACGCCCTCCCGGCTCGCGCCGTCCTCGGCGTACAGGCGCATCACCACGATCCGGCGCAGGTACTGCTCGGAGAGGGCGCCGCGCAGGCCCACCGGGCGGTTGTCGGTGCCGTGCGTGGCGACGAAGAAGTCCCAGGCCCGGCGCAACTCGTTCTGCCGGGTGTGGCTGGGCAGCAGACTGCCGTCTATCGCCTCGCCGTCCCGGGCGGACAGGTCGTTCCAGCCGGTGGTCGTGACGGTGCCGTCCGCCGCCCGTATGTCGGCGCGCACCTGCACCGCGATGTTCTGCTGCAGCGGGTTCGGCGCGAACAGCTTCCAGTTCTGCTCGAACTCCGGGTAGATCCACTCCTCGATGGCCCTGCCGTGCTGCTTCGTCACCGTGTTCGCCGGCGCGACATGCAGGAACACCATGCCGAGATGCACACAGGCGGCCACCGCGACGACCGCGAGCGCCAGGGCCGCCCCGACCTGGTAGCGGGGGGAGAGCGCGGCCACGCCGGTGCGGGGGGCGTCGGGGCCGCCGGTCGGCCGACGCGGCCCGCCCTCCGGCCCCGGCGGGGCCTTCGAGTCCTCGTCGTGCGCGTCCATCCCGCCCCGTTTCCCGATCACCGCCGTATGAGCAACGAGCACCGCACGTCTCCTCGGCGCCCGCACGGAACGGTACTCAGCCTCACCCGCCCGGCGCAGCCCCGAGGGACGACCGATGCGACCGGAACGACGGTGGAGAGGGGACGGCCGTGGCCGAACCGAAGTTATCCACAGGCTGTGGCCGCGGTTGTCCACAGCGGTTGACACCTCGCGGCGGCTCGCCCCACCATTGAATCGACACGGACCGAACGATCGGTCGGGAGAGTGCTCCGGCAGCCCGACGTCAGGGGGACCGCATGGCCACAGCAGCCGCACAGCACACGGCCCGCACCGGGGCGTCCAACGCCCGGGACACCGCCGACACTGGCGCGTACGAGCGCGCCTTCGACGCCGCGGTGGCCGCGGACGAGCGCATCGAGCCGCGCGACTGGATGCCCGACGCCTACCGCGCGACCCTGGTGAGGCAGATCGCGCAGCACGCCCACTCCGAGATCATCGGCATGCAGCCGGAGGCCAACTGGATCACACGTGCTCCCTCGCTGCGCCGCAAGGCCATCCTCATGGCCAAGGTCCAGGACGAGGCGGGCCACGGCCTGTACCTGTACGGCGCGGCCGAGACCCTGGGCACCGGCCGGGACGAACTCCTCGACAAGCTGCACACCGGCCGCCAGAAGTACTCCTCGATCTTCAACTACCCCACGCTGACGTGGGCCGACGTCGGCGCCATCGGCTGGCTGGTGGACGGCGCCGCCATCACCAACCAGGTGCCCCTGTGCCGCTGCTCGTACGGCCCGTACGCGCGCGCGATGGTCCGCATCTGCAAGGAGGAGTCCTTCCACCAGCGCCAGGGGTACGAGCTGCTGCTCGCCCTCAGCCGCGGCACCCCGGAGCAGCACGCGATGGCGCAGGACGCGGTCGACCGCTGGTGGTGGCCGTCCCTGATGATGTTCGGCCCGCCCGACGACGCCTCGCAGCACTCCGCGCAGTCGATGGCGTGGAAGATCAAGCGCCACTCCAACGACGAGCTGCGCCAGCGCTTCGTCGACATCTGCGTCCCGCAGGCCGAGTCGCTGGGCCTGACCCTGCCCGACCCGGACCTGAAGTGGAACGAGGAACGCGGGCACTACGACTTCGGCGCCATCGACTGGACGGAGTTCTGGGAGGTCCTCAGGGGCAACGGCCCGTGCAACGAACAGCGGATCACCCAGCGCCGACGGGCACACGACGAGGGCGCGTGGGTACGGGAGGCGGCCGCGGCGTACGCGGCCAAGCACACCGGTGAGACAGGAGCGAGCCGAGCATGACCACTACCGACTGGCCTCTGTGGGAGGTCTTCGTGCGCTCCCGCCGCGGACTCTCCCACACCCACGCCGGCAGCCTGCACGCCCCCGACGCGGAACTGGCCCTGCGCAACGCCCGGGACCTGTACACCCGGCGCGGGGAGGGCGTCTCGATCTGGGTGGTCCCCGCGTCCGCGATCACGGCGTCCTCGCCCGACGAGAAGGATCCCTTCTTCGAACCCGCCGCCGACAAGCCGTACCGGCACCCGACGTTCTACGACATCCCGGAGGGAGTGAAGCACCTGTGACGGCGACCACTGTGCCCACGACGGCCGCCCTCGCCCTCGGCGACGACGCCCTGGTGCTCTCCCACCGCCTGGGCGAGTGGGCGGGCCACGCGCCCGTCCTGGAGGAGGAGGTCGCCCTCGCCAACATCGCCCTGGACCTGCTCGGACAGGCCCGGGTGCTGCTGTCGATGGCCGGGGACGAGGACGAGCTGGCGTATCTGCGCGAGGAGCGCGCCTTCACCAATCTCCAGCTCGTGGAGCAGCCGAACGGCGACTTCGCGCACACCATCGCCCGCCAGCTGTACTTCTCCGTCTACCAGCACCTGCTCTACGCCGAACTGGCCGCCGGGGACGGTCCGTTCGCTCCGCTCGCCGCGAAGGCCGTCAAGGAGGTCGCCTACCATCGTGACCACGCCGAGCAGTGGACCCTGCGGCTCGGTGACGGCACGCAGGTCAGCCATGAGCGGATGGAGCGGGCGTGCGAGGCGCTGTGGCGGTTCACCGGGGAGATGTTCCAGCCGGTGGCGGGCCTGGACGCCGACTGGGCGGGGCTGGAGAGGGCCTGGCTGGAGTCCGTCGGGGACATGCTGCGCCGGGCCACTCTGTCGGTCCCCGAGGGACCGCGGACCGGGGCCTGGTCGGCGGGCGCCGGCCGCCAGGGCCTGCACACCGAGCCGTTCGGGCGGATGCTCGCCGAGATGCAGCACCTGCACCGCAGCCATCCGGGGGCGTCATGGTGACGGCCACCGCGCTGGAGGCGGAATTGCTGGAGCTGGCCGGCTCGGTGCCCGACCCGGAACTGCCCGTGCTCACCCTGCGGGAGCTGGGTGTGCTGCGCGGGGTGCACGTGCGGGGTACGGACGCGGTGGACGTCGAGCTGACGCCGACCTACACCGGCTGTCCCGCCGTCGAGGCGATGTCCCTGGACATAGAGCGGGTGCTGCGCGAGCACGGCATGCGGGAGGTCACCGTCCGCACGGTGCTCTCGCCCGCCTGGTCGACCGACGACATCACCGCCGAAGGGCGGCGCAAACTGCGGGAGTTCGGGATCGCGCCCCCGCGTGTGCGCCGGGACGCCGGGCCGCTGGCCCTGGAGCTGGGGCCGACCCGCACGGTCGCCGGTGAAACCGGCGAGGCCGACGGGCCCGACCCCGTCCGCTGCCCGCACTGCGGATCCGCCGACACCGAGTTGCTGAGCCGGTTCTCCTCCACCGCCTGCAAGGCGCTGCGGCGCTGCCTGGCCTGCCGGGAACCGTTCGACCACTTCAAGGAGCTGTGATGGCCCGCTTCCACCCGCTCCCGGTGGCCGCGGTCGACCGGCTCACCGACGACTCCGTGGCCCTCACCTTCGCCGTCCCGCCGGAGCTGCGCGAGGAATACCGGCACGCGCCGGGCCAGCATCTCGCGCTGCGGCGCCGGGCCGACGGGGCCGAGATACGGCGGACGTACTCGATCTGCTCGCCGGCGCCCGAGCCCGGTGCCGAGGGGCCCACCACCCTGCGGGTCGGGGTGCGGCTGGTCGAGGGCGGGGCGTTCTCGGCCTACGCGCTGAAGGAGGTCGCCGTCGGGGACGAGCTGGAGGTGATGACCCCGGCCGGGCGGTTCACCCTGGAGCCCGCGCCCGGGCTGTACGCCGCGATCGTCGGCGGCAGCGGCATCACCCCGGTGCTCTCGATCGTCTCCACGCTGCTGGCGCGCGAGCCCCGCGCACGGTTCTGCCTGATACGCAGCGACCGCACGGCTGCCTCGACGATGTTTCTGGAAGAGGTCGCCGACCTGAAGGACCGCTACCCGGAGCGGCTGCAGTTGGTGACCGTGCTGTCCCGGGAGGAGCAGCAGGCGGGGCTGCCGTCCGGGCGGCTGGACCGGGAGCGGCTGACGGGGCTGCTGCCCGCGCTGCTGCCGGTGGGCGAGGTGGCGGGGTGGTTCCTGTGCGGGCCGTACGGGCTGGTGCAGGGCGCGGAGCGGGCGTTGCGGGAGCTCGGGGTGGACCGGGCCCGGATCCACGAGGAGATCTTCCATGTGGACGCCGGTGCGGCGCCGGCGACGGCCGTCGTGGCCCCCGCGCACAGCACCGTGACCGCCCGGCTGGACGGGCGCGGCGGGGCCTGGCCGGTCCAGGACGGGGAGTCGCTCCTGGAGGCGGTGCTGCGCAACCGGCCCGACGCCCCCTATGCCTGCAAGGGCGGGGTGTGCGGGACGTGCCGGGCCTTCCTGGTGTCGGGCGAGGTGCGCATGGACCGCAACTTCGCGCTGGAGGCGGAGGAGACGGAAGCGGGATATGTGCTGGCCTGCCAGTCGCATCCGGTGACGGAGAAGGTGGAGCTGGACTTCGACCGCTGAAGCCGGCTCCGGGGTGACCGCGGCGTTCCGCAGCGTTCCCTTCTCCTGGAGTCTGTTCTATCTTGACGGACCGTCAGATCAGCACCGCCGGACGGGCGGATCCGCCGGGAGGACAGGACCGTGGACTTCACCTTCACCGAGGAGCAGTTGGCGGCGGCCGAGGCGGCCAGGGGTGTGTTCGCCGGGGTGGCGCCGGACGCGGTGCCGAGCCCCGCGCTCACCACGGGTGCCGTGGCCGACGGCTTCGACCGGGCGCTGTGGTCCAGGCTCGCCGACGCGGACCTGCTGAGCCTGCTGCTCGACACGGAGTACGGCGGCGCGGGACTGGACGCCATCGCGCTGTGCCTGGTGCTGCGGGAGTCCGCGAAGGTGCTGGCGCGGGTGCCGCTGCTGGAGAGCAGCGCGGCGGCGGCAGCCGTGCAGGCCTACGGCGACGAGGAGTTGAGGGCCGCGCTGCTGCCGCGCGCCGGGCGGGGCGAGCTGGTGCTCACCGTCGCCGCGCACGGCCGCACCGGCCACGACCCGGCCGAACTCGCCGTGACCGCACGGCGGGACGGCGGGACGTGGGTGCTGGACGGGGTGCAGACGGGGGTGGCGTGGGCGTACGACGCCGACCTCGTCGTCGTACCGGCGCACACCGACGCCGACCGGACCGTTCTCGCGCTGGTGCCCCGCGATCACGGGGGAGTCGTCCTCGCCGAGCAGGTGTCCACCAGCGGGGAGCGGCTGGGCGAGGTGCGCCTGGAGTCCGCTCGGATCGCGGCCGGGGACGTCATCGAGGCCGACGGCGCCTGGGAGTGGCTGCGGGCGCGGCTGGCCACCGGTACGTGCGCGCTCGCGCTCGGGCTGGGCGAGCGGGTGCTGAGGATGACCAGCGAGTACACCGGCAAGCGGGAGCAGTTCGGGCACCCGATCGCCACCTTCCAGGCAGTCGCCGTACAGGCCGCCGACCGGTACATCGACCTGCGGGCCATGGAGGCCACCCTGTGGCAGGCCGCCTGGCGGATCGACTCAGGGGCACAGGGCGCGCTGCCCGCCGCCGGGGATGTCGCCGTGGCCAAGATCTGGGCCGCTGAGGGCGTACGGCGGGTCGTGCAGACCGCGCAGCACCTGCACGGCGGGTTCGGCGCGGACACCGACTACCCCCTGCACCGGTACCACGCCTGGGCCAAGCACCTGGAGCTGTCGCTCGGCCCGGCGGCGGCCTACGAGGAGGCGCTCGGGGACCTGCTGGCGGCCCATGCGCTGGGCTGACCGGGCCGCACGCGGGGGCTAGGGGGGGGGGGGGGGGGGGGGGGGGGGGGGGGGGGGGGGGGGGGCGGCGCCCCCCCCCCCGGGGGCCCCCCCCCCCCCCCCCCCCCACCCCTCAGAGGACGTACCCCGGCTGGCCCTCGTCGGTGACGACGGGGCGGCCCGCGGCCGCCCAGACCTGCATGCCGCCGTCCACGTTCACCGCGTCGATGCCCTGCTGGACCAGGTACATCGCGACCTGGGCGGAACGGCCGCCGGAGCGGCAGATCACGTGGACCCGGCCGTCCTGCGGGGCCGCCTCGGTCAGCTCGCCGTACCGGGCCACGAACTCGCTGATGGGGATGTGCAGTGCCCCCTCGGCGTGACCCGCCTGCCACTCGTCGTCCTCGCGGACGTCCAGCAGGAAGTCACCGTCCTTGAGGTCCGCGACCTCGACCGTGGGCACACCAGCTCCGAAACTCATGCGTCCGACGCTACCCGAAGGGGCCCGGGAGCCGAGCCCGGCTACCCCTGGGCGAGCAGCGCCGCAAGCTCCGCCTCGCGCTCCGCCACGTCCTTGCGGAGCCTCTCGGCGATCTCCTCCAGGAGGGCGTCGGGATCGTCGGGGGCCAGGCGGAGCATCGAGGCGATCGCGCTGTCCTCCAGTTCGCGGGCGACCAGGGTGAGCAGTTCCTTGCGCTGGGCGAGCCACTCCAGGCGGGCGTAGAGCTCCTCGGCGGGGCTGGGGAGCCGCTCGGCGAGAGCCGGGCCCGCGGCCCACTCCTCGGCCAGCTCGCGCAGCAGTGCCTCGTCGCCGCGGGCGTAGGCGGCGTTGACGCGGGTGATGAACTCCTCGCGCCGCCCCCGCTCGGCCTCCTCCTGCGCCAGATCAGGGTGGGACTTGCGGGCCAGCTCGCGGTAGAGCTTGCGGGCTTCCTCGCTGGGGCGGACCCGCTGCGGAGGCCGTACCGCCTGGTCCGTGAGCATCGCGACGGCCTCGGAGAGCAGGCCGTCGCCGTCCATCCAGCCGTGCAGCAGTTCCTCCACGCCGGGGATGGGCATCACCCGGGCCCGTGCCTCGTCGGCCCGGCGGATGTCCTCGGGATCGCCGGTGCGAGCGGCCCTGGCCTCGGCGATCCGCGCGTCCAGTTCCTCCAGCCGGGCGTACATCGGGCCGAGCCGCTGCTCGTGCAACCGGGAGAAGTTCTCGACCTCGACGCGGAAGGTCTCCACCGCGATCTCGTACTCGATCAGGGCCTGCTCGGCGGCCCGCACCGCCCGCTCCAGCCGTTCCTCGGGCCGGGGCGGCTGGGACTGCTCAGCTTCCGGGGTCGTCACCCGACCAGCGTAGGCCACGGCCGGAGCGGCCATGGTGGCCCGGCGCTCAACCCACCCCGGACGGGTCCGCGGCCTCCGGACAGTCCGCCGCGACCCACCGAGCCACCAGGTCCCGGCAGGCGACCACGAGGGTGCCCTGGCGGCAGGAGAGCTCGTGGGTGCAGCCGTCGGGGTGGGGGAGGATCTCGTCGATGATCACGTCGCCGAGGGAGGCCGGGTCGCAGGAGCCCAGGACGTCCGACTGGAAACGCGAGACGCCCGTGTAGCGGATGACCAGGTCCTCGTCGTGCTTGAAGCAGTTGTGCCGGAAGCGGATCTCCAGGGTGTCGTCGGCGTCGCGGCGCACCTCCTGCGGCTGGAGGTCCTTCACACAGCGCCTGCCACCGAAGGCGTAGTGCTCGGGGTCGGTGGCGAACGCCCGGGCCCCGGGCGGCAGGCTCTCCGCGAGACCGGGCAACCGCGCCAGATAAGGGCGGGGATCGATGAAGTCCCCGCTCTCCCCGCCGCTCAGCTCGACGTACTTCACACGCCCAGCTCCGCCGCGATCCGCCCCGACCGCACCGCCGCCACCAGGTGCGCGTGGTCCGCCTCCGTGCGGTCGGCGTAGGCGACGGCGAACGCGGCCATCGCCTCGTCCAGTTCCTCGTTCTTGCCGCAGTAGCCGGCGATCAGGCGCGGGTCGGCGCTGTGGGAGTGGGCGCGGGCCAGAAGGGCGCCGGTCATACGGCCGTAGTCGTCGATCTGGTCGGCGGCGAGCGCGGCGGGGTCGACGCTGCCCTTGCGATTGCGGAACTGCCGTACCTGGAAGGGGCGCCCGTCTACCGTCGTCCAGCCCAGCAGGATGTCGCTGACGACCTGCATCCGCTTCTGGCCCAGCACCACCCGGCGGCCCTCGTGGTCCACCGACGGCGGCTCGAAACCCGCCGTCGCCAGGTGCGGGACCAGCGCCGAGGGGCGGGCCTCCTTCACCTGCAGGACCAGCGGTTCGCCACGGTGGTCCAGGAGCAGCACGACATACGAGCGGGTGCCCACGCTGCCCGTGCCGACCACGCGGAACGCCACGTCGTGCACCGCGTGGCGGGCCAGCAGCGGAAGGCGGTCCTCGGAGAGGGTGGAGACGTAGTCCTCCAGGGACGCCGCCACCGCCGCGGCCTCCGCGTCGGGGACACGGCGCAGCACCGGCGGGGCGTCCACGAAGCGGCGCCCGCCGTCCTCGGAGGCCTCGGTCGACTTCGCCGCGAACCGCCCGCTGGTGTTGGCCCGCGCCTTCTCCGAGACCCGCTCCAGGGTGCCGAGCAGGTCGTGCGCGTCGGTGTGCGAGACGAGTTCCTCGTCCGCGATGGCGTTCCAGGCGTCCAGCACCGGCAGCCTGGCCAGCAGCCGCATGGTGCGCCGGTAGGCGCCCACCGCGCCGTGCGCCGCCTGGCGGCAGGTGTCCTCGTCGGCGCCCGCCTCCCGGCCGGCCAGCACCAGCGAGGCGGCGAGCCGCTTGAGGTCCCACTCCCAGGGGCCGTGCACCGTCTCGTCGAAGTCGTTGAGGTCGATGACCAGACCGCCGCGCGCGTCCCCGTACAGGCCGAAGTTGGCCGCGTGCGCGTCACCGCATATCTGGGTGCCTATGCGGGTGGTGGGGGTGCGGGCGAGGTCGTACGCCATCAGCCCCGCCGACCCGCGCAGGAAGGCGAACGGGGCCGCCGCCATCCGGCCCACCCGGATCGGCGTCAGCTCGGGTATGCGGCCGCGGCCCGACTCCTCGACGGCACTCACCGCGTCCGGGCGGGAGCCGTCGAGGTCGAGGGCGCTGTGCGCCCGGCGCGGGACGCTCGTCCGCAGCGACTTGCCCTCCTCCTTCGGCGAACCCTTCGGCGGCCAGTCGGCGAACCCGCGCACCCGGGGGAGCCGACGCGCCACGCCGGTATCCGTCGCCCCCGCCTCCGTCCCCGCCGCTCCCGCCACGGTCTCGGTCATCGCGACCGCCTCCCCCGCACCCACTCGTCCGAACATCAAGAACACCAATGCGTGCTGACGGTACAACCGGTGGCCGAAACGCGTCAGACCCTGTGGACAACTCCGCGCCTGTGGAAAACTCGCCGCTCAGCGGGCCTCACCCGCGCAGAGACGCCAGCACCGCCAGCACCCTCCGGTGCGTCGGCTCCGCCGGCGGCAGCTCCAGCTTGGTGAGGATGCCGCCGATGTGCTCGCCGACGGCCGCCTCGACCGGGAGGGCCGGACGGTGGTCATGGTCACCCACGACCCGGTGGCCGCCTCCTCCGCGGACCGCGTGGCCTTCCTCGTCGACGGCCGCCTCACCGGCGAGCCGACCGGGGCGGACGCGGGCCGGATCGCCGCGCACGATCGCACTGAGACGCACCCGCACCCTGGCTCCACCCACGGCGCGATGCCGGCCGGCGGCACGGAGGCCACCCGGTGTGACGCTGCGCCGTCTCCGCGCGGTGCCCGGCACGGGAGGTGTCGGCGTCCGCCTCGAGCGCGGTGTACGTCGTCGAGGACGGTGTGGCCCTGATCAGGTCCGAGGCCCGCGCCGCCGATCGGGCTCGGCCGGCGGCCACCACCCGGCTGCCACTGGCCGCCGGACGCATCGCCGGCCTCGACGACGGCTCGATCATCGTCAACCAGGAGTGGTGGCGGCGCACCGTCGGGAAGCGCGTCCGGGTCCGGCTCGGCGACGGCACGCCGAGGACGCTGCGGATCGTCGCCGTCATGACCACCGGCACCGGTGACAACGGGGTCTACGTCACCCCGCGCAACGCCGGCGCACCGGTCGACCGGGGCGACGTCGCCCTCGCGCGGGGCGCCGAGGCACGCACCGTGGCCGCCGGCCTGCGCACGGCCGTACGCGGCCCGGGCGGGCGGGTACTGACCAAGGAGCAGCGGCTGCGGGCGGCTTACCCGGTCACCGACCGCACCACCCGCCCCGGGCTCCTCCTCGTGCTGGACACCGCCGTGCTCCACACCGGTGTGGCCGTGGCCAACACGGCGGTGATGGCGGCCTCGGACCGGCTGCGCGACCTGGCCGTCCTGCGCCTGACCGGGGCGACCCGGGCCCAGGCGCTGCGGCTGGTGGCGGCGGAGGCACTGACGGTGGCCGCGATCGGCGGCCTCCTCGGCCTGCTGGTCACCGCCCCCAGCCTGCTCGGCCTCGGCGCCGCCCTGCACCTGCTGCCGGCACCGGCCGCCGTCCGCCTCCCCTGGGCCGCACTCGGCACCACCGTGGGCGCGTGTGCACTGCTCGCGGTGACGGCCTCCGTCGTACCGGCCGCACTCGCGGTGCGCCGCCGGGCGGCCTGAGAGACTCATCACACCGCATGGCAGTTCCCTACAAACGGCGACAGGCTCATCGTGATCACGATGAGCCTGTCGCCTCTTGTGGGGCACCGACGGAACTCGCTGGTCAGGGACGACACCGGGACATCTGAAGATCGTTTCCCACGCTCCCCCCAGGGATTCCCCGCATCCCTGGTCAGCAGCGCGCAGAGCACGGTGCCGGCCAAGGGCTCACCTGAACAGCGTCAGAAGGCCGGCAGCAGGCCCCACGTCTGCAGGGCATAGGGCCGCCCCTTCTCCTCCCCCTCGATCAGTGGGACGTCGAGCAGTCTGAAGCCCGCCTTGGTGGCCACGGCGACGCTTGCGGCGTTTTCGGCTTCCAGCTCCAAGATCACTTTTCCCACCGCCAATTGTTCGAAGGCATACGCAGCCATCACCCGCACCGCTCGTGCAGCCAGCCCCTGACCGCGGTGCGCCGGGCCGATCACGTAGCCGATCTCTGCGCCCTCCGGGACGCGCCGCAGCATCACCTCGCCGAGCGGCGCGCGGCCATCAACGGTGATGGCGAGCAGGATGGTCGTGCCCTCCGCCCGCAGTTGCCGGTCCCGGCCCAGCCGTGCGCGAGCGGCCGTTTCATCGAAGGGTGAGACCATCGGCGTCCAGTACGCGATGTCGGGGTGGTCGAACAAATCCGGCATCGCGGCCAGGTCTGCTTCCGTCCAGTCGCGCAGGACGAGACCTTCCCCTGTCAGCTCAATCCGCTCGGGAAAGGGTAACGAGGTGCCGCTCATGATGCCGTTCCTCTTCGGCCTGACAAGACAGGGCAGCATAACCAGCGCAGTCATCGGCTCACCAGGTTCTCCGGAGGCTGTCGCCCCTGAGCGCGGCGGCGGTGGGAGACGTGGTGGCCAGGCTCCTGCAAGCCACAGGGGCGGACGTCACCCGGGAGCACTGCTTCGACGCAGGCGTACAGATCGACCATTTCGCGCGGTCGCTGCTCGCCTCGGCGAAGTCCGCCGCACTGCGCGTTCCCCGGTGCTGCGCCCACTGCGCTCACTGGCGATGTGGTCGACAGCCTCGACGCGCAGCGGATTCGGTGCCAGGGCTTCGGTCAGGCGGTGTGCGAGCGCGGCGGTGTCGTCGGTCCGCGCGTCGGCGTTGGGGATGTACCGGAAGGTGCAGGCACCGGTCCGGTCCTGTTCCAGCTTGTAGACGTCGATGCCGGGGGCGTCGCCGACCAGGGCGTCGACGGCGCCCGGCGTGACGACACGGCCGTCCACCAGCTGGATCATGTGGGTGGCACGGCCCTCGATCCGCACGAGCGGCAGCTCGCTGCCGCGGCCGCAGGCGCTGCCCAGGGGCGTGAAGTCGTCCCCTGTGGCGTACCGGATGCGGGACGAGTGCGTCGTCCTTGGTGGTGACGTACAGCTCGCCCGTGTCGCCGTCGGCGACGGGCTCGCCGTCGCGGACGAACTCCACATGGAAGTCACGGTCGTTGATGTGCCGCATCCCGTGGTGGCATTCGAACCCGAGGTAGCCGAGCTCGGACCTGCCGATCATGTCGCCGATCGGCAGGTCCGGGCCCATGAACTCCTCGATCTGGCGCCGCGCCACCCGCGTCATGAGGGTGTATCCGCACACCACGTGCAGCCGGCCCGGCGAGGTGATCCTGCGGCCGAGCCGCCGCGCCCACCTGGTCAGGAAGGCGAAGTGCGCCGGGTCCACCACCAGCAGATCGGGTTCGTAGAGCTCGATCTCGTCGAGGGCCTTGACGATCTGCCACTCCGGTGTGGCCAGGAGGTCGTGGGCCACGGTCAGCACCAGGGTGTCGTCCGCGAGCGTCCGGTCCTCCATGGTCGAGAATCCCGTCGCGCATTCCACGTCCGAGCAGTTCGGCGGAGCGAAGCGGCAGATCCTGGGCCGGCTGCCGGGACGCCACAGCTCGTCGAACCGGCGGTTCACGCCACATCACCCAGGCCCGAGACCCTCCTCACACAACGCACACACTGAGCAGAGCCCAATCGAAGATCCAGAACACAACGCGGACCGCCGGAGGCCACCCAGTCCTCGACGGTCCGCTCCGGCATGCCCAGAGACAAGCGTCACAGCACGCAGAAAAGAGGAATGGTCGGCACCGTAATCACGATGCCGACCATTCCGTCGGTGCAGCTAGAGCACTTTCGTCGGTGCTCCCTTGTGCGCGAGGGGGGAGTTGAACCCCCACGCCCTTGCGGGCACTGGAACCTGAATCCAGCGCGTCTGCCTATTCCGCCACCCGCGCATTGGGTGTGTCCTCCGGTTCCGGCCCCGCTGGGCCGGCCCCTTGCGACACGCAGAACATTAGCACGCCGGACAGGGTGGATTCACATCCGTTCCCGGCGTCCGGGGCCCCCGGCCCGTGTATCGAGCAGTGCCGGTTCACGTATCAACCTCGTACCGGTCCC
Source organism: Streptomyces sp. NPDC051636 (assembly GCF_044453765.1). Taxonomy (NCBI): domain Bacteria; kingdom Bacillati; phylum Actinomycetota; class Actinomycetes; order Kitasatosporales; family Streptomycetaceae; genus Streptomyces; species Streptomyces sp. NPDC051636. The sequence continues at coordinate 91,256 of NZ_JBITDA010000005.1, forward strand.
GGCCATCTCCCCAGGAGGCGGACCGGGTCCACAGCCAGGTGCGGGACACTGGTCTTCACGCCCCTCTACGATCCTTGACAAGAGGAGTTCGAAGGGGAGCCGCTGGGGGAACCGGCTGTTTGCCGGGCGCGTGGATACGATCAGTAAGCAGTACCAGGTAAGGCAGTACGCAACAGCAGTACGGCAAGGCAGGACGGCAGCGACGGAGGAGGTGCCCCATGGGAGTCCTGAAGAAGTTCGAGCAGCGTCTCGAAGGTCTGGTCAACGGCACCTTCGCCAAGGTGTTCAAGTCCGAGGTCCAGCCCGTGGAGATCGCCGGAGCGCTCCAGCGGGAGTGCGACAACAACGCCACCATCTGGAACCGCGACCGGACGGTCGTCCCCAACGACTTCATCGTGGAGCTGAGCGCGCCGGACTTCGAGCGCCTCAGCCCCTACTCGGGCCAGCTCGGCGACGAGCTCGCCGGCATGGTGCGCGACTACGCCAAGCAGCAGCGCTACACCTTCATGGGCCCGATCAAGGTCCACCTGGAGAAGGCCGACGACCTCGACACCGGCCTGTACCGGGTGCGCAGCCGCACGCTCGCCTCCTCCAGCAACCAGCAGGCTCCCGCGGCGGCTCCGCCCGCCGCCCGCCCCGTCCCCGGTGCCCCCGGCGGTTACGGCTACCCGCCGCCCGCCGCGGCCCCGCCCATGCCGGCCGCGCCGCCCCCCGGCGCCCGCCCGGGCGGGTACGGCTACCCCCAGCCCGCCACCCAGCGGCCCGCGGCCGCCCCGATGAGCGGCGCCCGCACCCGCTACTGGATCGAGATCAACGGCACCCGCCACCAGATCTCCCGCCTGACGCTGGTGCTGGGCCGCAGCACCGACGCCGACGTGCGGATCGACGACCCTGGCGTCTCCCGCCGGCACTGCGAGATCCGGACCGGAACGCCCTCGACGATCCAGGATCTCGGCTCCACCAACGGCATCGTGGTGGACGGGCAGCACACCACCCGCGCTACGCTCCGCGACGGCTCGCGGATCGTCGTGGGCAGTACCACCGTTATCTATAGGCAAGCCGAAGGGTGAAGCGGGGGCAATGTCAGAGCTGACCCTCACGGTCATGCGGCTGGGTTTCCTGGCCGTACTGTGGCTGTTCGTGATCGTGGCCGTGCAGGTCATCCGCAGCGACCTGTTCGGTACGCGCGTCACCCAGCGCGGATCGCGCAGGGAGGCCGCGCGCCCGCAGCAGGCGGCGGCCCGGCAGCAGGCCGCGCCCCCGCCCCAGCGCGGCCAGCAGGGCGGCGGCCGGCAGCGCCGCAACGCCCCCACCAAGCTGGTCGTGACCGAGGGCACCCTGACCGGCACCACCGTCGCGCTCCAGGGGCAGACCATCACCCTGGGCCGCGCCCACGACTCCACGATCGTGCTGGACGACGACTACGCCTCCAGCCGTCATGCCAGGATCTACCCGGACCAGGGTGGCCAGTGGATCGTCGAGGATCTCGGCTCCACCAACGGCACGTACCTGGACCGGTCCCGGCTGACGACACCCACGCCGATCCCACTGGGTGCGCCGATCCGCATCGGCAAGACCGTCATCGAGCTGCGGAAGTAGTACGACAATGAGCGAGCGGAGCGAGCACGCAGCGGCGGACCGCACCAAGGCCCCCGGCGCGCTCCCGACCGGAGGGTGGGCAGTGTGGCTCGACACGACCGGCTGTACCCGGAGCCGACGGGCGAGGTGCGCATGAGTCTGTCACTGCGCTTCGCCGCCGGATCGCACAAGGGCATGATCCGGGAGGGCAACGAGGACTCCGGTTACGCCGGTCCGCGCCTGCTCGCCATCGCCGACGGGATGGGCGGCCAGGCGGCCGGCGAGGTCGCCTCCTCCGAGGTGATCTCCACCCTCGTCACGCTCGACGACGACGTGCCCGGCTCCGACATCCTCACCTCGCTCGGCGCCGCCGTGCAGCGCGCCAACGACCAGCTGCGCTCCATGGTCGAGGAGGACCCGCAGCTCGAGGGCATGGGTACCACCCTCACCGCCCTGCTGTGGACCGGGCAGCGGCTCGGCCTCGTCCACGTCGGCGACTCCCGCGCCTACCTGCTGCGCGACGGCGTCCTCACCCAGATCACCCAGGACCACACCTGGGTCCAGCGGCTCGTCGACGAGGGCCGGATCACCGAGGAAGAGGCCACCACCCACCCCCAGCGCTCGCTGCTCATGCGCGCCCTCGGCAGCGGCGACCACGTCGAACCCGACCTGTCCATCCGCGAGGTCCGGGCCGGCGACCGCTACCTGATCTGCTCCGACGGCCTGTCCGGCGTCGTCTCCCACCAGACGATGGAGGAGACCCTCGCCAGCTACCAGGGCCCGCAGGAGACCGTGCAGGAGCTGATCCAGCTCGCGCTGCGCGGCGGCGGCCCCGACAACATCACCGTCATCGTCGCCGACGTCCTCGACCTGGACACCGGGGACACCCTCGCCGGGCAGTTGTCCGACACCCCGGTCGTGGTCGGCGCCGTCGCCGAGAACCAGCACCACCTGCACGACAACGGCATCATGCAGACCCCGGCCGGCCGCGCCTCCGGCCTCGGCCGCCAGGGACAGGGCCAGGGCGGCGGCGAGTTCGGCCCGCCCGGCAGCGGTGACACCACCGGCTACATCCCCGCCGGCAGCTTCGGCGACTACACCGACGACGACTTCGTCAAGCCGCGCAAGAAGCACAGGTGGCTGAAGCGGTCCCTGTACGGCAGCCTCGCCCTCGCGGTCATCGGCGGCGGCCTGTACGGCGGTTACCGCTGGACCCAGACGCAGTACTACGTCGGCGTCAAGGACGAGCATGTGGCGCTGTACCGCGGCATCAGCCAGGACCTGGCCTGGGTGTCGCTGTCGAAGGTGGAGAAGGACCACCCCGAGATCGAACTCAAGTACCTGCCGCCCTACCAGCAGAAGCAGGTCAAGAACACGATCGCGGAGGGCGGCCTGAAGAACGCCCGGTCGAAGATCGACGAGCTGGCCGTGCAGGCCTCCGCCTGCAAGAAGCAGGCCGAGCGCCGGACGGCCGGCGACAAGAACAGCTCCAGGACCGGCCAGGGCAAGGCCGGCGGCACCACGGGAACCACGAGCACCTCGTTCACGTCCAAGGCCTCGCCGACCCCGAACCCGTCGTCGTCGGCACCTTCCTCGACGTCTCCTTCGAAGCCCGCGTCCCCCTCAGCGACCGCCACTCCCAGCCCCGGCCCCACTCTCTCGGAGGATGAGCAGAAGGTCGTCTCGCAGTGCAGTAAGCAGTAGGCAAGCCGTGAGAGGCCCTGTCACACGATGAGCAGTACTACCAACCCGTCGACGCACCACACGTCCACCATCGGCTCGATCGGCGCACCGAGCCGGCGCAACACCGAGCTCGCGCTCCTGGCGTTCGCCGTCGCCATCCCGGTGTTCGCCTACGCCAACGTGGGCCTGGCCATCAACGACCAGGTACCCGCCGGCCTGCTGAGCTACGGCCTGGGCCTCGGCCTCCTGGCCGGCGTCGCCCACATCGTCGTACGCAAGTTCGCCCCGTACGCGGACCCGCTGCTGCTACCGCTGGCCACGCTGCTGAACGGGCTCGGCCTGGTGATCATCTGGCGCCTCGACCAGTCCAAACTGCTGCAGTCGCTCGGCGTGGCCGGCGGCAAGGCGACCAACCAGCTGATCTACACGGCGCTGGGCATCGCGCTCTTCGTGGCCGCGCTGATCTTCCTCAAGGACCACCGCACCCTGCAGCGCTACACCTACATCTCCATGGTCGGCGCGCTGTTCCTGCTGCTGCTCCCGCTGGTTCCCGGCCTCGGCGCCAACGTCTACGGCGCCAAAATCTGGATCCAGATCGGCAGCTTCACCATCCAGCCCGGTGAGTTCGCCAAGATCGTGCTGGCGGTCTTCTTCGCCGGCTACCTGATGGTGAAGCGGGACGCGCTGGCGCTGGCCAGCCGCCGCTTCATGGGCCTGTACCTGCCGCGTGGCCGTGACCTCGGCCCGATCGTCGTCGTCTGGGCGATCTCGATCCTCATCCTGGTCTTCGAGACCGACCTCGGTACGTCACTGCTGTTCTTCGGAATGTTCGTCATCATGCTGTACGTCGCCACCGAGCGGACCAGCTGGATCGTCTTCGGTCTGCTGATGTCCGCGGCCGGTGCCGTCGGCGTGGCGAGCTTCGAACCGCACATCCAGACCCGTGTCCAGGCCTGGCTCGACCCGATGCGCGAGTACAACCTGAGCCGCTCGGGCGCCAGCGGCATCCACTCCGAGCAGGCCATGCAGGCGCTGTGGGCGTTCGGCTCCGGCGGCACCCTCGGCAGCGGCCTCGGCCAGGGCCACTCCGAGCTCATCCGGTTCGCCGCCAACTCCGACTTCATCCTCGCCACCTTCGGCGAGGAGCTGGGCCTGGCCGGCGTCATGGCGATCCTGCTGATCTACGGCCTGATCGTGGAGCGCGGCGTGCGCACCGCCCTCGCCGCCCGCGACCCCTTCGGCAAGCTGCTCGCCATCGGACTCTCCGGCGCCTTCGCCCTCCAGGTCTTCGTCGTCGCCGGCGGTGTGATGGGCCTGATCCCGCTGACCGGTATGACGATGCCGTTCCTGGCGTACGGCGGTTCCTCCGTCATCGCCAACTGGGCGCTCATCGGCGTACTGATCCGCATCAGCGACACCGCACGCCGCCCGGCCCCGGCCCCCGCATCCAACCCCGACGCCGAGATGACCCAGGTGGTCCGCCCGTGAACAAGCCCCTGCGCCGGATCGCGATCTTCTGCGGCCTCCTCGTCCTCGCCCTGCTCATCCGTGACAACTGGCTGCAGTACGTCAAGGCCGACAGCCTCAAGGACGACCCCGCCAACCGCCGCGTCACCATCGCCCGCTACTCCACCCCGCGCGGCGACATCGTCGTCGACGGCGACCCGATCACCGGGTCCGTCGAGACGAAGAACGGCGACCTGAAGTACAAGCGCACCTACAAGAACGGCCCCATGTGGGCCCCGGTCACCGGCTACGCCTCACAGGCCTTCGGCGCCAACCAGCTGGAGTCCCTGGAGGACGGCATCCTCACCGGCAACGACGACCGGCTCTTCTTCCGCAAGACCCTCGACATGATCACGGGCAAGCAGCAGCAGGGCGGCAACGTCGTCACCACCCTCAGCGCCGCCGCGCAGAAGGCCGCGTACAGCGGCCTGCAGCAGCAGGGCGGCAAGGGGGCCGTGGTCGCTCTCGAGCCGTCCACCGGCAAGATCCTGGCGCTGGCCTCCTACCCGTCGTACGACCCGTCGACCTTCGCCGGCAACTCCACGACCACCGATGCCAAGGCCTGGAAGAAGCTGCAGAAGAAGTACAACCCCAACGACCCGATGCTGAACCGGGCGCTGCGCGAGACCTACCCGCCCGGTTCCACCTTCAAGGTGGTCACCGCGGCGGCCGCGCTGGAGAACGGGCTGTACACCTCGGCCGACGAGAAGACCGACTCGCCGCTGCCGTACATCATGAAGGGCACCACCACCGAGCTGAAGAACGAGGGCAGCATCCCCTGCAAGAACGCGACGATGCGGGTCGCGTTGCGGTACTCCTGCAACACCGTCTTCGGCAAGATCGGCGCCGACCTCGGCAACGACAAGATGCTGGCCGAGGCCAAGAAGTTCGGCTTCGACTCCGAGCAGTTCACGCCCGTCCGCTCCAGCGCCTCGGTGTTCTCCGACGACATGAACTCGTCGCAGACCGCGCTGTCCTCGATCGGCCAGTACAACACCGCCGCGACCCCGCTGCAGATGGCCATGGTGGCCTCCGCCGTCGCCAACGGCGGCAAGCTGATGAAGCCGTACATGGTCGACGTGCTCCAGTCCTCCGGCCTCGACCCGGTCGCGAAGACCAGCCCGGAGGAGCTGAGCCGCCCGCTGTCCGCGGAGAACGCCCAGATCCTGCAGTCGATGATGGAGACGGTCGTCAAGGAGGGCACGGGTACGAAGGCGCGGATCAACGGCGTGACCGTGGGCGGCAAGACCGGTACCGCCCAGCACGGCGTCGAGAACAGCGAGAACCCGTACGCGTGGTTCATCTCCTACGCCAGGCTCCCCGACGGCAGCTCGCCGGTCGCCGTGGCCGTGGTGATCGAGGACGACAACGCGGTCCGCGACGACATCTCCGGCGGCGGCCTCGCGGCGCCGATCGCCAAGAGCGTGATGGAGGCGGTCATCAACTCCAAGAAGTGACTCCGCTCACGTCCCCTTCACATCGGTGCACGTTGCGATACCGGTCCTGTATCGGGTGACGGGCTTGGCCAGGTCACACAAAGCGAGCCGGGTACGGTAGGCCCGGACGGCAGCCTCCGGCCGTACACACACGTGACGGCCGGGACCGACGGAGAGGGCTGGTAGGGAACTATGGAAGAGCCGCGTCGCCTCGGCGGCCGGTACGAGCTGGGCCAGGTGCTCGGCCGTGGTGGCATGGCCGAGGTCTACCTCGCTCATGACACCCGCCTGGGCCGCACCGTGGCGGTGAAGACGCTGCGCGCGGATCTCGCGCGCGACCCGTCCTTCCAGGCCCGGTTCCGCCGGGAGGCCCAGTCGGCCGCCTCGCTCAACCATCCCGCGATCGTCGCGGTCTACGACACGGGCGAGGACTACATCGACGGGGTCTCGATCCCGTACATCGTGATGGAGTACGTCGACGGCTCCACGCTCCGTGAGCTTCTTCACAGCGGCCGCAAGCTCCTGCCGGAGCGCGCGATGGAGATGACCATCGGCATCCTCCAGGGCCTGGAGTACGCCCACCGCAACGGCATCGTCCACCGCGACATCAAGCCGGCCAACGTCATGCTGACCCGCAACGGCCAGGTCAAGGTGATGGACTTCGGCATCGCCCGCGCGATGGGCGACGCCGGGATGACCATGACGCAGACCGCGGCGGTCATCGGCACCGCGCAGTACCTGTCGCCGGAGCAGGCGAAGGGCGAGCAGGTCGACGCCCGGTCCGATCTCTATTCGACCGGCTGTCTGCTCTACGAGCTGCTGACGGTACGGCCCCCCTTCGTCGGCGACTCCCCGGTGGCCGTCGCCTACCAGCACGTCCGCGAGGAACCGCAGCCGCCGAGCGTCTTCGACCCCGAGATCACGCCCGAGATGGACGCCATCGTCCTGAAGGCGCTGGTCAAGGACCCCGATTACCGCTACCAGTCCGCCGACGAGATGCGCGCCGACATCGAGGCCTGCCTCGACGGCCAGCCGGTCGCGGCGACGGCGGCGATGGGCTCCGTCGGCTACGGCGGCTACCCCGACGACCAGCCGACCACCGCGCTGCGCTCGGACGCGGGCGCCGGGGCCACGACCATGCTGCCGCCGATGAACCCGGACGACGGCGGCTACGGCTACGACGACCGCCCCGACCGGCGCCGCCAGAAGAAGTCCAACACCTCCACGATCCTTCTCGTGATCGCGGGGATCCTGGTGCTGGTCGGCGCGATTCTGATCGGGAAGTGGGCGTTCAGCGGGAAGAACGCGGCGGACGAGTCCTTCGAGGCGCCGAACTTCGTCAACCACACGCAGTCCGACGCCGAGCGGATGGCCAGGAACGTCGACCTGAAGGTCTCGATCACCAAGAGGGCCTGCGACAAGCCGAAGAAAACGGTCTGCGACCAGAACCCGGACGCGGGCACGGACGTGAAGAAGAACGACACCGTCACGCTGGTCGTGTCGACGGGCCCGTCGAAGGTCACGGTCCCCGACGTCAAGGGCCTCACCTACGACAAGGCGGAGTCCCAGCTCGAGGAAAAGGGCTTCAAGGTCGAGCAGAAGACCGAGGTGTCCGACCAGACGCCGGGGGTCGTCATCGACCAGGACCCGGCCGGCGACACCGAGGTCGCGAAGAACTCGACGATCACCCTCACCGTCGCCAAGGCCGAGGACAAGGCGACCGTGCCCGATGTTCTCGACAAGTCGTGCGACGAGGCCAAGGCCCAGATGACGGCCAACAACCTGGTCGGCACCTGTGCCGAGGTGGAGACCGACGACCCCACCAAGGTCGGCAAGGTCATCTCGACCTCGCCGGAGGCGGGCACCCAGCTGAGCAAGAACTCCGCGGTGACGATCAACATCGGCAAGGCAAAGCAGACTCAGCAGACGCAGGTTCCGAACCTTCAGGGTCAGACCCTGAAGGACGCCAAGAAGCTGCTCCAGCAGGCGGGCCTCCAGGTCGGCAACATCTCCGGATCCCAGGACGACAACTCCATCGTCTTCACGTCGGACCCGAGCGCGGGCACCACGGTGGACCAGGGCACCTCGGTCAACCTGGTCGCGGTCGGCCAGGGCGGCAACAACAACGGCGGCAACAACAACGGCGGCACCAACATCTTCGGTGGCCCCAGCGGCTGACCCGCACCCCGACATGAGTGGGCCCCTGCCGGGACTGTCCGGCAGGGGCCCACTCGTTTCAGTGCGGATGCTTCAGCGTCAGATGATTCAGCGCAGTTCCTTCGGCGGCGTCCGCTCGCTGTCCACCTTGTCCACGCGGACCATTTCGCCCCACACCACGTACCGGTAGCGGGAGGTGTACACCGGCGTGCAGGTCGTCAGGGTGATGTAGTGGCCCGGCTTCTTCCTGCCGGACTCCTCCGGGACCTGGGTGAGGACCTTCACGTTGAACTTCGAGGTCTCCGAAAGGATGGCGTACACCTTGTAGACGTACCACTTGTCCTTCGTCTCGAAGACGATCGGGTCGCCCTTCTTCACCTTGTCGATGTTGTGGAACTTGGCGCCATGGCCGTCGCGGTGCGCGGCGAGGGTGAAGTTGCCCTTCTTGCCGGTGGTCGGGAGCGTGGCCTTGACGGGGTCCGTGTAGTAGCCGGCCACGCCGTCGTTCAGGACCTTCGTCGACGTGCCCTTCTCGACCAGGACCTCGCCGTTCTTCATCGCGGGGACGTGCAGGAAGCCGATGCCGTCCTTGGTGTCCAGCGCGCCGGGGCCGCCGGAGTCGTGGGCCCAGTTGTCGCGGACCTTGTCGGCCTGTTTGTGCGCCGTGCGGTCGGCGATGACGTTCGTCCACCACAGGGAGTAGACGACGAAGAGGCCGAGCACGAGGCCCGCCGTGATGAGGAGTTCACCGAAGACGCTGACCGCCGTGGCGATCCGGCCGGTGCCCCGGCGTCGCGGTGCGGACGCCGAATCGGGCGCGTCCGTGTTCTCTTCGGTGTCGTCGGCGGTCGCTGCCACTGTTCATCTGCCCTTACTCGACGAGCGCATCCGGCTTGCCCTTGCTGCGCGGCCGTTCCTCGACCATCTTGCCCCAGACGATCAGCCGGTACTTGCTGGTGAACTCCGGCGTGCACGTGGTGAGGGTGATGTAGCGGCCCGGCTTGGTGAAGCCCGACCCCTTCGGGACGGGGTCGAGCACGCTGGTGTTCGCGGGGGACGTCACCGGCAGCATGGAGGTCATCTTGTAGACGTAGTACCTGTCCTGCGTCTCCACGACCACCGCGTCACCCTTCTGGAGCCGGTTGATGTACCGGAACGGCTCGCCGTGCGTGTTGCGGTGCGCGGCCAGCCCGAAGTTGCCGGTCTTCGCGTCCGGCATCGCCGTCTTCAGCGTGCCCTCGGCGTAGTGGCCGACCATGCCCTTGTCGAGCACCTTCTTGTTGCTGACGCCCTCCGCGATCGGCGCGACCACGTCCAGCTCGGGGATGTGCAGGATCGCGAAGCCCTGTCCCGGCTCGAAGGTCCCCGGTGCACGCTTGCCGCTCGCCCAGTCCTCCTGCAGGCTGCTCGTCTCCTTGCCGGCCTGCGCGTGCGCCCGGACGTTCGTCCACCACAGCTGGTAGGTGACGAACAGCAGCATCAGCACGCCGGTGGTGATGAACACCTCACCGATCGCCCGGCTCGCCACGACCGCCGGGCTCGGCTTGCGCGCCCGCGCCTGACGCCGGGCCTCGACTCGGGAGAGCGGCGCCCGGGGCTTGGAGGTGTCCGACGGCTTCTGCGCGGTCTCCCGAGCACCGCCATGGCGCCCACCACGCCGCTTGGCGGCCCTTCTGCGGGCCGCACGGCCGCCGGGTGGGGTTCTGGTGCCAGTCGTGACTGAAGAGGCCCCGGAGGCAGCGAGGGGCGGTGGCTCCGGTATCCGCAACGCCACCGTCTCGTCGTCGATGGCGACGGGCGGAACGAGGGCCGGATCGGTGAGCGGGTCGACGGGCTGACCGAGGGGTGGATCGTACGGCGGCATGCCGTAGGACTCGTACGACGCACCGCCGTACGAGTCCTCGCGCTCGGGGCGCAGCGCGGTCACGCCGTGGCCCTGCCCACCACCGGGGCGAGCCCCGCCGACCTCGCCACGGCACCCTGGTCGCCGCACTCCACCAGCCAGTTGGCCAGCATCCGGTGCCCGTGCTCGGTCAGCACCGACTCCGGGTGGAACTGCACGCCCTCCACGGGGAGGTCACGGTGGCGCAGGCCCATGACGATGCCGTCGTGCGTACGGGCGGTCACCTCGAGCTCGGCCGGCACCGTCGCCGGCTCGGCGGCCAGCGAGTGGTAGCGGGTCGCGGTGAAGGGCGAGGGCAGGCCCGTGAAGACGCCCTTGCCCTCGTGCTCCACCAGCGAGGTCTTGCCGTGCAGCAGCTCGGGTGCGCGGTCCACCACACCGCCGTACGCCACCTGCATCGACTGCATGCCCAGGCAGACGCCGAAGACGGGAACACCGGTCGAGGCGCAGTGCCGGACCATGTCCACGCACACGCCCGCCTCCTCCGGCGTACCGGGCCCCGGCGAGAGCAGCACGCCGTCGAAGCCGTCCTGAGCATGCGCCGTCGACACCTGGTCGTTGCGCAGCACCTCGCACTCGGCGCCCAGCTGGTACAGGTACTGGACCAGGTTGAAGACGAAGCTGTCGTAGTTGTCGACGACGAGAATCCGCGCACTCACTGGTTGTCCACCGTCACATCGTTGAAGGGCAGCAGCGGTTCGGCCCAGGGGAAGACGTACTGGAAGAGGACGTAGACCACGGCCAGGACCAGCAGGAGTGAGATCAGCGCCTTCACCCACACGCTTCCCGGCAGATGCCGCCAGATCCAGCCGTACATGCCGTCCCTTCCGTTCCACCCACGGCACCAGACTCACGCCGTACAGCACCAGACTAACGGCGCAGAGCCTTCGGTTCGCCTGCCTCCACAGGCTGTGTGGAGGCCATGTGCGCCCAGACGATCAGCCGGTGACTGTGCCCCCATTCGGGATCGCACGTGGTCAGCGTCAGATACCGGCCCGGACGCGTGTACCCCGACTTACGTGGCACAGGGTCGATCACTTCAACATCGCTCGGAACCGTTTTGTAAGGCCCTTTGTCGATCCGATACGTGAACCAGGTGGTTCCGTCCGTCAGTACCACCGCGTCACCGGGCCGCAGAGTGGGAAAGGCCTGGAAGGGGTCGCCGTAGGTGCGCCGGTGACCGGCGACGGCGAAGTTGCCCTTCTGGCCCAGCCGCGCGGTGCGGGCGTAGTGGGCGAGGCCCTTCTTCAGCACGCCGGTGCCGGTGCCCTCGAGCACGGGTTTGTTCCACGTGAAACCGAGCCGCGGGATGTACATGATCGCGAAGGGCTTGCCGTACTTGTAGGACGCCGGCTCCTCCGGAGCCCGGGACGCGGCGGCCGTGGGGTGCACGGCCCCCTTCGACCACTGCTGGTGCAGCAGGTCGATCTGGTCGTCCATCTCGCTGTCGGCCTTGACGCCGGTCCAGAACAGCACATAGACGACGAACAGCACGATCAGGGTACCGACGGTGATGCAGAGCTCGCTGACGGTCCTGACGATCACGCGCACCGGCGGCTCCTGGAAGGGCACCTACAGGTACTAGTCGACGGGTTTCGCGTAGTGCAGATCCACTGTGCCCGAGTAGCCGGGCAGAGTCACCGTCCCGTCCTCGGTGACTTTCCAGCCGAGGCCGTAGACGTTGACGTAGACCATGTAGGTCTGGATCGCCGGGGAGTCCGCGAGCGCCTTCTGCATCTTCGCCGGGTCGCCGACCGCCGTGATCTTGTACGGCGGTGAGTAGACGCGGCCCTGGAGGATCAGGGTGTTGCCGACGCAGCGCACGGCGCTGGTGGAGATCAGCCGCTGGTCCATGACCTTGATGCCCTTGGCGCCGCCCTGCCAGAGCGCGTTCACCACGGCCTGCAGGTCCTGCTGGTGGATGACCAGGTAGTCGGGCTGCGGCTCGGGGTAGCCGGGGAGCTTGGCGGTGGCGTTGGGCGGGGCGTCGTTCAGGGTGACGCTGATCGCCTTGCCCTTGAGCTTCTGCGTCCCCGCGTTCTTCTCCAGCCCGGACAGCTTCTGGTCCTGGGCCTTGCTGCTGCCGTCGTCGCGCTCGGCCAGTGCCTCGACGTCGTCGCGCAGGGCCGCGTTGGAATCGTCCAGCCCCTTGTTCTTGTGGCTGCGCTCCTGGATGAGGTCGGACAGCTTCAGCAAGGAGGAGTCCGTACGGATGTCGGTGCCCTTGGCCGTGTTGAAGCTGGTGAAGAAGATCAGCCCGGCGAGCGCGAAGACGGCGGCCGTCAAGACCCGCACCGGCCGGAAACGGGGCCCGCGGGCAGGGCTGGAGCCCATTGATCCCGTCCCGGGGGAGTCGGCAGAATTGCTCAACGTACCCTTATCTCCTTCGGCGCCGCGGAAGCACTACGCTAACGGACGCCCGGGGGAGCCCACTGCGCCCCTGTGCACGGCCCCGCGGACGTTGCCCCGGAGCCCGCCCCATTACCTGCGCGGCCACGCAGCGCATCGACAGGAGAGACCCTCGTGCCGAAGTCACGTATCCGCAAGAAGGCCGACTACACGCCGCCGCCGTCGAAGCAGGCCACGGCCATCAAGCTGAACAACCGCGCATGGGTCGCGCCCGTCATGCTGGCGATGTTCCTCATCGGCCTGGCCTGGATCGTCGTCTTCTACGTGACCGACGGTTCGCTGCCGATCGACAAGCTGGACAACTGGAACATCGTGGTCGGCTTCGGCTTCATCGCCGCGGGATTCGGTGTCTCCACACAGTGGAAGTAGCGGCTGCTTCCCGGTGAACGCAGCTCTGCCCAGGGCTATCCGCTGAGTTATCCACAACCGTTGTCCACACGGTGGGGAAAAGAAACGACGATCTGTGGATAACCCGTCGGACGTTGACGCCGGTATGACTGACCTACCGGCTCCCGCAAGTACGTTCGCCCCCTGCTGACCTGGTGAAACACACCTAAGCGGCAGGGGGCGCAGCTGTTGTCGCACAGTGTGCACAAGATCCGGCACTTTCTGTGGACAACGGTTCGGTATCAGCTGAGCTGAGCCGTCCTGACCAGCGTCAGGACCACGACCACGGCCAGCACCAGCGCGCAGCTGCCGTACTGGATCAGCGTGCGCCTCTGGCGCGGGGCGTGGACCATGGCGTAGCCGACGGCGACACCGGCGACGAGGCCGCCGATGTGGGCCTGCCAGGCGATGCCGCTCCACCCGAAGGTGAAGATGAGGTTGATCACCAGCAGGGCGATGATCGGCCGCATGTCGTAGTTGAGCCGGCGCATCAGTACGGCGGTCGCGCCGAAGAGACCGAAGATCGCTCCGGACGCGCCGAGCGAGGGCTGGTTGGGCGCGGCGATCAGATAGGTGAGCGCGCTGCCGGCCAGGCCCGAGGCGAAGTAGAGGGCGAGGTAGCGGGCGCGGCCGAGGGCCGCCTCCAGGGGGCCGCCGATCCACCACAGGCTGAGCATGTTGAACAGAATGTGGACGTAGCCGCCGTGCAGGAACATGGCGGTCAGCAGCCGGTACCACTGCCCCTGGGCGATGCCCTCGACCGAGCCGAGCACCGGCACGTACGCCTGGCCGAGGAGTTCGAACCGGTCGGTGAGACGGTCACCGAGGGACAGCTGCGCCACGAACCCGGCCAGGTTCAGGCCGATCAGCAGCTTGGTGAGCAGCCGCGGATCCGCGGTGACCGTGCCCCCCGCGACCGTACGCGGCCGGGACGCGGCCGGAGCCTGGCCCGTGCCGGAGCCGCCGCGCACGCACTCGGGGCACTGGAAGCCCACCGAGGCGCTGACCATGCACTCGGGGCAGATGGGGCGTTCACAGCGGGTACAGCGGACGCCGGTCTCGCGGTCCGGGTGCCGGTAGCACACGGGCACGCTCCGGGCGTCCTGCGCGCTGCCTTCGGCCTCCTGGTCCATGGGTCACCTCGGTCGTCTCGTGGCCACTGCATCACCCCGCTCATCCATACGGACGAGCGGGGCGATTGGTTCCCTCCGGGAGATACCGGGAAGCTGCCGGGGGAGGCTGCCCGGCGGTTTCCGGCCTCAGCCCTTGCGGTGCTCGACGACGACCGACTCGATGACGACGTCGTCGACCGGCCGGTCGTTGGGCTTGGTGGTGGGGACGGCGGCGATGGCGTCCACGACCTTCTGGCTGGCCGGGTCGGTGACCTCGCCGAAGATGGTGTGCTTGCGGTTCAGCCAGGTCGTCGGGGAGACGGTGATGAAGAACTGCGAGCCGTTGGTGCCGGGGCCGGCGTTGGCCATGGCGAGCAGGTAGGGCTTGTTGAAGGACAGGTCGGGGTGGAACTCGTCCTCGAACTCGTACCCCGGGCCGCCGATGCCGCTGCCGAGCGGGTCGCCTCCCTGGATCATGAAGCCGCTGATCACCCGGTGGAAGACCGTGCCGTCGTAGAGCTTGTCCTTGCTCGTCACGCCGGTGGCCGGGTGCCGCCACTCGCGCTCGCCCTGGGCGAGCTCGACGAAGTTCTTGACCGTCTTGGGCGCGTGGTTCGGAAAGAGCCGGACCTCGATGTCGCCGTGGTTGGTCTTCAGGGTGGCGTAGAGCTGCTCGGCCACGATCTGCCTTCCGTTGTCTTCCTGTGACCCCCTGATCCTCGCACGCTCCGGGCCGGCCGTCGCCCGACGCAGTCGAGTGGGTGCGAATCGTCCCGGGACGGGCGCGCGCGGTGACGATCCATGGCATTGTCGGCATTGCCGACGACAAGCTCGTGTTGCCCCGTATTCACCCGCTATTGATGTGGGCCGGCGGGGCTGAGCGGGCCGGCCGGCACCCGTATGCCCGTCCTCGCATGCCCCATGTCCCGTTGGCAGGCATGATCCGTAAAAGGGTGGAAAGTCGAAATACCGTACGCCACCGAGGAGGAGGAACCCGTGACCCGCATCGACAGCGTGCGCGCCGCGACCGGCTCGGCGAAGGACAGCGTGCTGCACGCCGCGGAAGTGGTGGCGCCCTACGCCGACACGGCCAAGGAGCGTGCCGCGCACTACGCGCAGGAGGCACGCGTACGGCTCGCGCCCAAGGTGTCGCTGGCCGCCGACCAGGCCCGCGTCCAGTACGACGCCCATCTGGCACCCCGGCTGGAACAGGCCCGGGCCCAGGCGCTGGCCCATGTGCCGCCGAAGGTCGACCAGGCCGCCCACGAAGCCGCCGTCCGTACCCGCAAGGCCGCCCGGCAGGCCGCCGAATACTCGCGGCCCAGGCTGGAGCAGGCCGTGGCCGCCGCCGGGCCGGTGCGCGACGAGGCCGCGGCGCGCGGTGCCGCGGCGCTGGCCGCGCTGCGCGGCCAGGTCTCGCCCAAGGAGATCCAGAAACTGGCCCGCAAGCACCAGCGGCGGGCCAGGGCCGGCCGCCTCGCCAAGGCGCTGGCCGTCCTGGGCGCGCTGGCGGGCGGCGCCTTCGCCGCCTGGAAGTGGTGGGACAAGCAGGCCAACCCCGACTGGCTGGTGGAACCGCCCGCCGCGACGGAGGTCCCCGAGTCTGGTCGGCTGAGTTCGGTGGACGGCAGCCCGGACGCTTCCGGCCTCGACCCCGAGGTACAGGCCAAGGAGGCCGAGGAGGCCGCGAACGACGAGGAGCGCCCCTGACCTGCGCTGACCCGAAGACCGCCGCGGGGCGGGAGACCTGGGTGTCTCCCGCCCCGCGGCGGTTTGATTGATCTTGCCGGCGAACTCCCTGACCGTCGCGGGGTACGGCCTGCGCCGGTCCGCGCGAACTGCCGGTCCATCCCCGCCGCCCGTCACGATGCGTTACGGCTTCGTGACGTTCACCACGAAGATCTGCGGTCCGCACCACTTGCTGACGTAAATCGAGTGAGGCCTACAGGCACCAACTCGGGGGACAGCCACGCTCACCAGGCATGTTCGGAACACCTTTCGTGGGTTCCCGGGCTTGCGCCAGGGCCGGCTCCGGGACGCCCGACAGCGGGCTCACAGCCGTCAGCTGATGCGCCGGCTGGAGCTGCCCATGCCGCTCGACCCGGCCGCGCCGTGCGAGCGGCTCGGCGAGTTCCGCGGCACCCCGATCCGGCTGATGGCCTGGGAGCTGCCGGTCGACGGGCCGTTCGGGATGCTGATCTCGCGCCCGCACGAGGACGCCATCGTCTACCAGTCCCGCACCGCCAGAGCCCACCAGGCGCACATCATCCTGCACGAGGTGGGGCACTACTCGGACCGGGACGAGCGGGACGCCGAGGTCATCGCCTCCACGATCATGCGCCAGGCGATCCTGCTGGGCCGCGAGGCCCGGCGCTACGGCATCGACGAGCCGTGGCGGCCGTCGGTATACAACAGCCTGGTCCTGACCGACGGGCTGACGTGAGGGCGTTCCACTGCGTCGCCGTCGTCACGTGCTGGCGGGCACCGTCCGGACGCTGCCCGCGCTCGTCCGCCGACGGTTCCGCGCAGCGGCCCTTCGCCTGGCGGTGGCTGCTGCCGGTCGCGGACTACGCCTCGGCGATGTACCGGCGTTATATCGAGTGCCGGCACGGGCTGACCCGGCTCGGCCCGTATCTCCGGCTCGCCGCCGACGAGTTGCCGGACGGGGAGACGGCCCAGCCCGGGCTGCCGCGCACGGCGGCCCGGATCATCGGCCGCCCCATGCACCTGTACGGCGAACAGCCCCCGGGCGGCACGGCCGAAGACGAACGCGCTGTTCATCCCGGGCCACGGGAGGCATCCGACGACTTCGAGAGCGACCTGCTCGGCCTCATCGAGATCTCCCGTGAGCTGCGGACACAGCGCACCGGCAGAGCTGACCGGGCCCGGGAACGCGCGGAGGGCTACGGCACGCCACCGAACGTGCCGCGGAAGGCTACGGCACCAGGACGAACTTGCCGCGGAAGCCACCGGTCTCCAGCCGACGGTGCGCTTCCTGTGCATCCGCAAAGGGGAGGATGGTCGTCCGCTGCCGCAGGCCGGTGTCACGGGCGGCGCGGTCGGCCATCTCGGCCAGGTCGTCGCGGTTCAGCTCCACTCCGTGGAGGACGAACTCCAGCTCCGGACGCCGGGCCGGGTCGGGTCGGGGGCACTGAACGGGGTGAAGGTGAGAAACGTGCCACCCGGTGACACCGCCTCGATCAGGTCCGGGGCGCCGCCGGCGTCCCCGACGATGTCGTACGCCTTTGCCTCGACGCGCGCCGGGTCGGTCAGCACCGCGCCCTCGCCGGGGCGGCCGGGTGCGCAGCTCCTGCCAGGTCTCGCCGTCGCCGGGGCGGACGAGGAGGTCGGTGCGGGTCGCCGGCTCGTCCAGCAGCCGGAGCGCGAGCCGGCGCCGAGGCTGCCCCTTGGCGCCGACGAGCGGCACCCGCCGGCCGGCCCGGTCGCGGGTGCGGCGCAGCGCCTGTACGGCGGTGACGCCGGCCAGCGGCAGGGCGGCCGCGTCGGTGAGGCTCAGGGCGTCCGGGACGCGGACGACGTACCCGGGGCCGAAGCGGACGTACTCCGCCATACTGCCCACGCCGGTGCCCAGTTGGGCGGTCATCGCCATGACCCGGCCGCCGGCGGTGAAACCGGAGCCTCGGGTGCGTGGGCGACCGTGCCGGCCAGGTCCCAGCCGAGGACCGCCGGGAGTGCGGTGGGGACGAGGCCCGAACGGGTCGCGAGGTCCACGGGGTTGACGGCGGCGGCCGCCACCTGGACGACGAGTCCGTCCTGGTCCGGTTCGGGCAGGTCCAGGAGTCCGAGTACCTCCGGGCCTCCGGGGCGGGTGATCCCCACGCCCTTCATCGGTCGGTGTCCTGTCCCGGCGGCCTTGGGCCGTCCAGCGCGTCCATGATCGACAGCAGCTGCTCGCGCATCTCCGGGGTCATCCCGCCGGCCCGCATCGCGATCGAGCGCACCTGCCGGTCGGCGAGCACGGACGCCCAGGCCGGGCCCTCGGCGGCGTCCGCCCTCTCCTCGTTGACGAGCACGCCCACCGAGACCGGGAGGGTCATCGAGCGGGCGCGGAAGTACTGCACGATCGCCCCGAGCACGCTGATCGTGGGGTTGGTCTGCGAGCCGTTGCGCAGCGCGGCCAGATAGCTCCTGGAGATGGTCACGTCGTGCGACGGGTCCTCCGAGATCGCCTGGGCGACCTCGGCCGTGGAGGGCTCCCGGCGGCGGCCCACGGCATCCGTGGTGGCATCGTCCGCGAACCAGGCGTTGAGGCGTTCCGCCAGCGTGGCCATCTGCGACTCCTGGGCTCCGGCGACTCGGGTCGGGTGACTCGCCACGACTTTCGGTGCCACACGGTAAACGTGAGCCATTCCGCCTGTGAATTCACCGAGACGCTTTAAGGAAACACAAATGTCACCTTTGCCCCCAAGACTGCTAATATATCGGCATTAGCGACCGGTGACGGCGGCGCCCGGCTCGGCACCCCCACCACACCGTTGACGGCTTCGACGCCGCCGCGCTGGTGATCAAGGACGTCACGCTGCACGGGGTACTGTCCGGGGTCGGCCACTGGGACCGGCTGGTGAAGTTCGTTGAGTCGGGCGCGGTCGATCTGGACGCGCTGGTCGGCCGGGTCTTCCCGCCGGTCTCCCTGGACGCCGCGTTCACCCGTCTCGCTGCCCGCGACCGGCGCCGGCCCAAGGTGATGGTGCGCGTTGGCACGGACCGGGAGAGCGCGGCCGCCGCAAAGGCACCGGAGACGGCGAGGATGTCGGTCCGCTGATGAACGGCACGACACCCCCGGCGGACCGGCCCGCCCGGATCGTGTGGGTGCGGGGTGTTGTGCGGTGGCGCGTGGCGTGGGGGGCCGGCCACCGTTTCCTTCGTCAGGGCCCGGTGGCCGGCATCGTCCCGGCGGGGAGACCGGGACGGCTTCGGGTGCGGCGCGCGTCAGCGCGGGTGCACGGGCTCGGCGCGCGCGTCGGCGCCCGCGCGGGCGGTGGTCGCCGCGGCCGGGGTGCGGGCGCCGCCGGTGGCGGGGACCGCCCGTCGAGGTCGCGGTGGACGACGGAGCAGACCAGCAGCAGCGGCACGAGCGTGAACGGGGTGAAGGAGAAGGTGAACGGCACCATTTCGGCGACGACGTAGCCGACGAGCAGGGCGCCCCAGGCGACGGCGGGCCGGACGGCCGGCCCTCGGCCGGCAGCCGGGTCAGGAGCATGCCCGCGGTGAACTCGAGCAGGGCAGCGGGAAGTTGTAGCCGAACCCGATTTGGATGGTGGAGATCGGCATGACGTCGGTGTGCGGCGTGCTGGGCAGCACCGGGGTGACGGCCGCGATCAGGAAGGTCCCGGCGACGCAGCCGGCCAGCGCGAGCGCCAGCCGCTGCGGGGGTGTGCGGCGCACCAGCGGCGCGAGCAGCGGGAACAGCGCGCAGACCTCCGGCGAACAGGATCATGGCCGGCGTCCAGGTCACGACGTGGGACGGAACAGCTTGACCACGCGCTTGCGGAAGGAGTGCACATAGCCGCGGCTGTCGGAGTTCCGCCACATCAGCGGGAACCCGCTGAGGAGGAAGAAGAAGGACACGCCGGCCCAGCCGGCCTTCCACCCTCGCCGGCCGCGGCCGGGGGCCCGCGCGCCAGGATCGCGGTGGCGGGATACGCGCCGTGCACGCTCGCGGTGACGACGGTGGCGGGCTCGCCCGCCGTCGCGTGCCAAGCGACCGCCGCCGTGTGAGCCACCACCGGCTCGGCGCGCGGCCGGGCCACCGCCTCCGAAACATGAGCCGTGCTGTTCGCGAAAAACGCCCCTGAAACCACGTTTCCGCGGGTCAGAGGGCATTTACCGAGTGGAGCCTAGGGGAGTCGAACCCCTGACATCTGCCATGCAAAGACAGCGCTCTACCAACTGAGCTAAGGCCCCGGGATACAGACGTCCGCCGGAGGAATCACGCACCGGAGGGCGACGCAGACAAGAGTACCGGGTCACCCCCGGGATCTCGCAAAAAAGTTGGGGTCCCCGTCGGCGACCACGCTCCGTAAGATGCCCCTCGTGGTTCGCTACAGCGAACCCACGTTTTTGGGGAAGCGATGGGGAGACGCAATGGACGCCGCACAGCAGGAAGCCACCGCAAGAGCGCGGGAGCTGCAGCGGAACTGGTACGGGGAGCCGTTGGGGGCGCTCTTCCGTAAGCTCATCGAGGATCTCGGCCTCAACCAGGCTCGTCTCGCGGCGGTCCTGGGGCTGTCCGCGCCGATGCTGTCGCAGCTGATGAGCGGTCAGCGCGCCAAGATCGGCAATCCGGCGGTCGTCCAGCGGGTACAGCTGCTGCAGGACCTGGCGGGGCAGGTCGCGGACGGCAGCGTCAGCGCGGCCGAGGCGACCGAGCGGATGGATGAGATCAAGAAGTCGCAGGGGGGCTCGGTGCTCAGCAACACCACGCAGACGACGAGCACTTCGGGGGCGCCCACGGTCAAGCGGGTGGTCCGCGAGATCCAGTCGCTGCTGCGCTCGGTGGCCGCCGCCGGCGACATCATCGAGGCCGCCGACACCCTCGCCCCGACCCATCCGGAGCTGGCGGAGTTCCTGCGCGTGTACGGCGCCGGCCGCACCTCCGACGCGGTCGCCCACTACCAGTCCCACCAGAGCTGACCCCACGGCCCGGGGAGGGGTCGTCACTCTCATCACGGGGGAAGCAAGAGGGGACGGGGGATACAGGGGTATCCGCAGGGCCTCAGGGGGAGGAGCGACGGACAGCCATGGGTGAGGTCTTCGCCGGGCGGTACGAACTGGTCGACCCGATCGGGCGCGGCGGAGTCGGCGCCGTCTGGCGTGCGTGGGACCACCGCCGTCGCCGTTACGTGGCCGCCAAGGTGCTGCAGCAGCGCGACGCCCACTCCCTCCTGCGCTTCGTACGCGAACAGGCCCTGCGGATCGACCACCCCCACGTGCTCGCCCCGGCCAGCTGGGCCGCCGACGACGACAAGGTCCTGTTCACCATGGACCTGGTCGCCGGCGGCTCACTGGTCCACCTGGTCGGGGACTACGGTCCCCTGCCGCCGGCGTTCGTCTGCACGCTCCTCGACCAGCTGCTGGCCGGGCTCGCCGCGGTGCACGCCGAAGGGGTCGTGCACCGGGACATCAAGCCCGCCAACATCCTGCTGGAGGCCACCGGCACCGGGCGCCCCCGGCTGCGGCTGTCCGACTTCGGCATCGCGATGCGGCTGGGCGAACCGCGCCTGACGGAGACCAACCTCGTGGTGGGAACGCCCGGTTACCTCGCGCCCGAGCAGATGCTGGGCTCCGACCCCGACTTCCCCGCCGACCTGTTCGCCGTCGGCCTGGTCGCGCTCTACCTGCTCCAGGGCGCCAAACCCGACGCCAAGGCGCTCGTCCAGTACTTCCTGGAACACGGCACACCCGGCACGCCCAAGGGCGTCCCCGAGCCTCTCTGGCAGGTCATCGCCTCCCTGCTGCAACCCGACCCGCTGGCCCGGTTCCGCACCGCCACCGGGGCGCGTAAGGCACTCGCCGCGGCCGCGGAACTCCTGCCGGAGCCCGGCCCGGACGACGAGCTGATCGAAATCTTCGACCAGCTCGGTCCCCTGCCGCCGGGTTTCGGGCCGGAGGGGCCGCTGGGGACCGGTTCCCCGGTGGAGGCGTACGGCGGCGGTACCGGTTCAGGCGCGGGCGCGGATCTTGCTGCGGCTGCGGATACGGGCACAGGCACGCACTCCTCCGCGTCGGACACCGGGAGCTTCCGTCTGCCGCCCCCGCGGAACCCCTCGACGCCGACGCCGACACCGACGCCCACTCCCCCGCCCACGACGCAGAGCCAAGTCCCCCCGCACCTCTCTCCGTACGCCCCCTCAGCCCCGTACGCCGTCGCATCACCCCCGTATGTCCCGCAGCAGCACACCCCCAGTCCCACCCCCACCGCTCCGTACACCGCACAGGCCCCCAGAGCCACGCGTGCCGCACACGCCGCGCGTCCCCACCGCCAGGGTCCCCCGCCCAGGATCGTGATCCCGGTCCTGCTCCTGGCGCTCGCCTGCTACGCGGTCGGGTTCTGGGCGCTGGCCCGCGTCTGAGCCGCGGCTCTGCGCCGGGCCGTCAGGGTCCACAGCCCGAGTGTCAGCAGCAGGGCGCTTCCGGTGCCGATCCCGCCGGCGGCGAGGGCCTTCATCGCGGTGTCGCCGCCGGGGGCGCCGCCCGTCTCCGCAGCTTCCCGGTCCCCGTCGGTGACCTCGAAGAGGTTCGCGGGGTCGGACTGCCCGGCGTATCCGGGTCCGGCGTGCGGCGCGCCCTCGATCCGGACGCGCAGGGTCAGCCCGAACGGTCCGTCGCCGAAGGTGTCGGCCATCTGCCCGCTGAGGTGGACGGCGAGGTAGTGGGCGCCGGCGAAGCGCAGGGCGCTGACCTCACTGCTCACGGCGTACCGGTTGGTGTACTCGACGGGCGGCAGGGGTTCGAGGGAAGCCGTCGTCTGGTTGCCGCTGTAGCCGCGGGCCGTGTCGGCGACGTCACCGCGGACGGGGTTGTACAGCGCCAGGTCGAGGGCGCCGGTGACATAGCCGCTCCGGCCGGCGGAGCTGCCCAGTTCGGCGGTGGCGGACAGCTGCTGGCCCCAGTCGACCGGGACCTTGTAGAAGAGGGTCTGCCCGGGACGGATGCGGGTCTGCCAGACGCCTTGATCCAGGGCCCGCGCCGTGGTGAACCCCGCACCGCCGGCGCGCTCCTTGGGGTCGCCGGTGAGGGGTTCGGGGGAGGAGGAGTCCCAGGCTCGGGGCGCGGCGGTGCCGTCGGCCCTGGCCCGGGGCGGCTCGGTGACCGGGGCGAGCTCGAGGCTCCACTCCTCGGCCGAGGACGCGGTGCCGGAGCCGGAGCCGGTCGCGTCGAGGCGCTCGACGACCACGTAGTACGTGCCCGCGCCCTGGCAGAGCGCCTTGCCCGTCTCGCGCACCCCCAGCGCGGTGACGGGGTGCGGGCTGAGGCCGGCGCCGAAGCGGGCGGTGGTGTAGGAGCAGGAGCCGCCGTTGGCGTCCTGCACCGACACGCTGATGCCGTCGGTGGCGGAGACCGTGACGCCCGGTGGGGGTACGGCGGTGACGGGGACGTACGCGGTGGCCGGGGCGGTGAGTTCGAGGCGGTAGTAGAGCTTGGCGTTCTTCGCGAGGGAGCTGCGGTAGGTCTCGCCGGGCTTCAGGCGTCGGGCTTCCGTGGTGCTCGCCGCTCCCGTGACGGGCCGGGCCCCCTTGGCGAAGGCGTAGCCGCCGGGCACCCCGGTCGCGGTGCCGTCGGCGGCCGCGACCCCGCCCGGCAGGACGACCGCCGTGCCCAGCAGGGCTCCGGCGACAGCGAACCGTACCGCCGTATGCCACCGGGCCGCGCCCCACCACCCCGTGCCCATCCGCATCCCGCACCGCCCCCTCGCGCTCGTACCGGACCGTCGCCCATCCTGCAACACGAAACCCCGACCGCGAGGGCGGTCGGGGCCTGCTCAGATTCCGGTGTTCCCGGAGTTCTCGGTACCGGTACTCACGAACCCGTGGGCACGGAGTCAGTCGCCTCCGTCCACAGATCCTGCTCGGCGCGATCCGCCTGGATCTGGCGGTACACGAGGAGCCCGCCGATGGCGGCCAGTGCGACCAGGAGAAGCTTCTTCACCGCGCGACCTCGTCTTTCCTTGACGTAGGGGACCTCTGGCGCCCGACTATACACACCGACCGATATCGATCGGTGACCTGCGTCGGGTCCCCAACTCCCGCCCGCGAGGACGCAGTAGGACCAGCGGTGGAAGCGACACAAGCGGAGCAGCGCCCTCCACGCTCTTCCATTTTCGGATAATTCCTCCCCTTTGCACCCATCCGGGTGGTGTTGATCTGAACATCGCCGCGCCACGGGCGTCGGTCCACCACTTCACGGCCCCCATACACATCATGAGGAAAGTACGCAAATCGCCCGACCCGAAAGTGAGGGGCCATGAACCGGAACAAGGTCATGAAGCTGTGGACCGCCATCGTCACCGCCTTCCTCGCACTGTGCACGGCGCTCGGACTCGTCACGGCGACCACCGCCGCGGCCGGACCGCAGACCGAGGCACCGTGCAACAGCACCGCTGGCCATGTGACGGCCCCGGCGATGTCCCGCTGGACCTGGTCCAAGGCCCGGTCCCTGCCCCCCACGATGAAGCAACGCATCCGCGCCGAGGCCCACGGCAAGTCCCCCAGCTGCCGCCACCGCCCCCTCACCGACCCGGAGGCCTCCCCCGCGTCGGACCCTACGGCCCCCCTGCTGATCTGAGGGCCCGCGCCCGCGCCCCAGCGACGTAACGACACAACGGCGAGTGTGCGTACACCGCCCACACAGCGAGACCCCCGACCGGCGCCGGTCGGGGGTCTTCTCGTCGAGAGGGGGAGCCTCGGTCGATCGTCCACTGAGGTCCGGCGCCGACCTGCCGCTGTTCGCGCCTGTCGGTGTCAGACGTTGGTGTCGGCCGTCCCATGCGATCTTGACAAGCGTTGCCGCGTCCACTCTGCGTTCCGTCGGACCGCCCTCGGACGAGGAAGGTGAGAAACGCGTCGACCTCGCCTTCGCCGTAGGCCTGGAGCGCCCGTGAGGCGATCGCCTTCCTCCGCTCAGCTCGCGCTCACCGGCTCTACGCGGCCTGCGTCCTGGTCCTGGTGCTTGGCCTCCGCCGCAGTGAGGCCGGTCCGGCTCGCCCGGCACACCTGCGGCACCCTGCTCGCCTTCCTGAAGGCGCACCCCAAGGTGGCTCAGGCGATCCTGCGGCACAGCCGGATCAGCATGACCATGGACGTGTACACGCACGTGGTCGGCTCCGACGAACGGGAAGCCGTCGCGATGCTCGCTGAGCTTCTGGAGATCCACTCATCGGTTGATGTCAGCCATAGATGTCAAAGACCCCCGGGCTTGATCGCCTGGGGGTCTTTTCGCTGGTGGGGCTAACAGGATTTGAACCTGTGGCCTCATCCTTATCAGGGATGCGCTCTAACCAACTGAGCTATAGCCCCGCCGCGCTCTGCGGTGTATGTCCCGCGCGCTGACACCTGAAGATTAGCGCACGACCGGGGCAGTCCCAAAATCGGTTGTCGGGGGACCGTTACTCGTCCTCGGCGAGGGTCAGCTCGACGCCGCCGACGAAGCCCGCGGAGAGGTTGTAGATGAACGCGCCGAGGGTCGCGAGAGCGGTGGCGAGGACGACGTCGATGACCGCGATGATCGTGGCGAACGTCAGGACGTGCGGAAGGGAGAGGAAGGCCTGCAGGTCGAAGCCGTTCGACTCGGTCGAGCCCGTGGCCTCCGAGATCTGGCCGCCGACCGTCGAGAAGACGCCCATCGCGTCCAGCACCATCCACAGCACCGCGGAGGCGACGACCGTACAGATGCCGATGGCGATGGAGAGCAGGAAGCTGACCTTCATCACCGACCACGGGTCGGCCTTGGCCACGCGCAGCCGCGCCTTGCGGGTGCGGGGCGTGGTGCGGGCGCCGGCACCGGTGCGCGGCCGGCGTACGGCGGCGCTGGCGCTCTGCGCCGGATAGGCCTGCGGCGGGTGGTAGGGGCCGGAGGGCTGCTGCGGCTGCCGTTCCCCGGGCAGCGGCGAGGCCGCCTCGGTCTGCGGGCCTCTGGTGTCCGTCACAGTTCCCCCCTGGGATCCATGCGTGTCAGGCGAGGGCGAGTCCGTCGCGGGTGACTTGATCGCTTTCAGGTTGGTCGTGTGCGGATCTGTCGTCTGCGCGGCGCTCGCGGCGGAGCCACGGCCGCCGCCGCCCGTTTCCGTACCCGTGGAGGTACCGGCCGACCCGGCGCCCGTGGCTCCGCTCACGATGACTCACTCCTCGTGCTACTCGTCCGAGGGCGCCTCGCCCTCGTCCGTGCCGGTGGTCGCGGCACCCTCGGCGGTCTCGTCGACGGCCACGTCGCCGTCGACCTCCTCCGCCTCGCGTCCCGCCTCGGCGTTACGTGCGATACCGACCACGGCATCGCGCTTGCCCAGGTTGATCAGTTGGACGCCCATGGTGTCACGGCCCGTCTCCCTGACCTCGTTGACTCGCGTACGAATCACACCGCCGGAGAGGGTGATGGCGAGGATCTCGTCGTTCTCCTCGACCACCAGCGCGCCCACGAGTGAGCCGCGGTCCTCCACGATCTTGGCGGCCTTGATGCCGAGGCCGCCGCGACCCTGGACGCGGTACTCGTCGACGCGGGTGCGCTTCGCGTACCCGCCGTCTGTGGCAGTGAACACGAACGTACCGGGTCGAACAACATTCATCGAGAGAAGCTCGTCGCCCTCGCGGAAACTCATTCCCTTGACACCCGAGGTGGCACGGCCCATGGGCCGCAGGGTTTCGTCCGTGGCGGTGAACCTGATCGACTGCGCCTTCCTGCTGATCAGCAGCAGATCGTCGTCGGACGAGACGAGTTCGGCTCCGATCAGCTCGTCGTCCGAACCGTCCTCGCGCTCGCGCAGGTTGATCGCGATGACGCCACCGGAGCGGGGCGAATCGTAATCCTTCAGCGGCGTCTTCTTGACCAGGCCGCCCTTGGTGGCCAGCACCAGGTACGGCGCCGCCTCGTAGTCCCGGATCGCGAGGATCTCGGCGATCGCCTCGTCCGGCTGGAAGGCGAGGAGGTTGGCGACGTGCTGGCCGCGCGCGTCCCGCCCGGCGTCGGGCAGCTCGTAGGCCTTCGCCCGGTAGACCCGGCCCTTGTTGGTGAAGAACAGCAGCCAGTGGTGCGTGGTGGAGACGAAGAAGTGGTCGACGATGTCGTCTTCCTTCAGCTTCGCGCCGCGCACGCCCTTGCCGCCGCGCTTCTGCGCCCGGTAGTCGTCCGTCTTGGTGCGCTTGACGTAGCCGCCGCGCGTGACGGTGACGACGATGTCCTCCTCGGCGATCAGGTCCTCGATGGACATGTCACCGTCGTAGGGCACCAGCATCGTCTTGCGGTCGTCGCCGTACTTCTCGACGATCGCGGCCAGCTCCTCGCTGACGATGCCGCGCTGGCGGACCGGGGAGGCCAGGATCTCGTTGTACTTGTTGATCTTCGCCTGGAGTTCGTCGTGCTCCTGGACGATCTTCTGGCGCTCCAGGGCGGCCAGACGGCGCAACTGCATCTCGAGGATGGCGTTGGCCTGGATCTCGTCGATCTCCAGGAGCTCCATCAGGCCGCCACGCGCGATCTCGACGGTGTCGCTGCGCCGGATCAGCGCGATGACCTCGTCGATGGCGTCCAGTGCCTTCAGCAGACCGCGCAGGATGTGCGCCCGCTCCTCGGCCTTGCGCAGGCGGAAGCGCGTACGGCGGACGATGACCTCGATCTGGTGCGTCACCCAGTGGCGGATGAACGCGTCCAGGGACAGCGTGCGCGGGACGCCGTCGACCAGCGCCAGCATGTTGGCGCCGAAGTTCGTCTGCAGGTCGGTGTGCTTGTACAGGTTGTTCAGGACGACCTTGGCGACCGCGTCCCGCTTCAGGACGATGACCAGACGCTGGCCCGTACGGGACGACGTCTCGTCGCGCACGTCCGCGATGCCGCCGATCTTGCCGTCCTTCACCAGGTCGGCGATCTTCTGCGCCAGATTGTCGGGGTTGACCTGGAACGGCAGCTCCGTGACCACCAGGCACTGGCGGTTCTGGATCTCCTCGACCGCGACGACCGCGCGCATGGTGATGGAGCCGCGCCCGGTGCGGTAGGCCTCCTCGATGCCCTTGCGGCCGACCACCAGGGCGCCGGTCGGGAAGTCCGGGCCCTTGATGCGCTCGATCAGGGCGTCGAGCAGCTCCTCGTGGGTGGCCTCCGGGTTCTCCAGGTACCACTGGGCGCCGGCCGCGACCTCGCGCAGGTTGTGCGGCGGGATGTTGGTCGCCATGCCGACCGCGATACCGGCCGAGCCGTTGGTCAGCAGGTTCGGGAAGCGGGCCGGCAGGACGGTCGGCTCCTGGGAGCGGCCGTCGTAGTTGTCCGTGAAGTCGACGGTCTCCTCGTCGATGTCACGGACCATCTCCATCGACAGCGGCGCCAGCTTGCACTCGGTGTAGCGCATCGCCGCCGCCGGGTCGTTGCCCGGGGAGCCGAAGTTGCCGTTGGAGTCCACCAGCGGCATCCGCATCGACCACGGCTGGGCGAGGCGCACCAGGGCGTCGTAGATCGAGGCGTCACCGTGGGGGTGGTAGTTGCCCATGACGTCGCCGACGACACGGGCGCACTTGTAGAAGCCGCGTTCGGGGCGGTAGCCGCCGTCGTACATGGCGTACAGGACGCGGCGGTGGACGGGCTTGAGACCGTCGCGGACGTCGGGCAGCGCACGGGACACGATGACGGACATCGCGTAGTCCAGGTACGAGCGCTGCATCTCCGTCTCGAGCCCGACGGGCTCGACGCGCATCGCGACTTCGCCGCCCTCTTCGGGGGTGACGGGAGTGTTCTCGTCGGCCATTGCTGGTGGGGATCCTTCCTGGTGCGGTCAGCTGAGACCGACTCAGATGTCGAGGAAGCGGACGTCCTTGGCGTTGCGCTGGATGAACTGGCGGCGGGCCTCGACGTCCTCGCCCATCAGGACCGAGAACAGGTCGTCGGCCTGGGCGGCGTCGTCGAGAGTGACCTGGCCGAGGACCCGGTGCTCCTGGTCCATGGTGGTCACGCGCAGCTCCTCGGCGTTCATCTCGCCGAGGCCCTTGAAGCGCTGGATCGAGTCCTCACGGATGCGCTTGCCGCGCTGGCGCCCCATCTCGATCAGAGCGTCGCGCTCGCGGTCCGAGTAGGCGTACTCGATGTCGTCCCGACCCCACTTGATCTTGTACAGCGGGGGGCGGGAGAGGTACACGTGCCCGGCTTCGACCAGCGGCCGCATGAAGCGGAACAGGAAGGTGAGCAGCAGGGTGCTGATGTGCTGGCCGTCGACGTCGGCGTCCGCCATCAGGATGATCTTGTGGTAGCGGAGCCTGTCGATGTCGAAGTCCTCGTGCACGCCCGTGCCGAACGCGGAGATCAGCGCCTGGATCTCCTGGTTCTGCAGGATCTTGTCGATCCTGGCCTTCTCGACGTTGAGGATCTTGCCGCGGATCGGGAGGATCGCCTGGTACTCCGGGTTGCGGCCGGACTTGGCCGAGCCGCCGGCGGAGTCACCCTCGACGATGAAGATCTCGCACTTGGTGGGGTCGTTCGACTGGCAGTCGGAGAGCTTGCCCGGCAGGGACGCCGACTCCAGCAGGCCCTTGCGGCGGGTCAGGTCGCGGGCCTTGCGGGCCGCCACGCGCGCGGTGGCCGCCTGGATGCCCTTGCGGACGATGTCCGCGGCCTCGTTCGGGTTGCGGTCCAGCCAGTCGTTGAGGTGCTCGTAGACCGCCTTCTGGACGAAGGTCTTCGCCTCCGTGTTGCCCAGCTTGGTCTTGGTCTGGCCTTCGAACTGCGGCTCGCTCAGCTTGACCGAGATGATCGCCGTCAGACCCTCGCGGATGTCGTCGCCCGTGAGGTTGTCGTCCTTCTCGCGCAGCAGCTTCTTGTCGCGCGCGTACTTGTTGATGAGCGAGGTCAGCGCCGCGCGGAAGCCCTCCTCGTGCGTGCCGCCCTCGTGGGTGTGGATGATGTTGGCGAAGGAGTACACGCCCTCGCTGTAGCCGCTGTTCCACTGCATCGCGACCTCGAGGGACAGGCTCTTGTCCTTGTCCTCGGCCTCCAGGTCGATAACGGTGGGGTGGACCACGTCTCCCTTGCGGGAGTTGAGGTACTTCACGAAGTCGACGATGCCGCCCTCGTAGTGGTACGTGACGGTCTTGACCTCGTCCTTCTCGTCGGCGCCCGCCTCGTCCGCCCCTGCGGTGGCCTTCGCCGACTCGCGCTCGTCAGTGAGTTTGATCGTCAAACCCTTGTTGAGGAACGCCATCTCCTGGAAGCGCCGCGAGAGCGTCTCGAAGGAGTACTCGGTGGTCTCGAAGATGTCCGGGTCCGCCCAGAAGGTGACCGAGGTGCCGGTCTCCTCCGTTGCCTCGTGCTTGGCCAGCGGCGCCGTCGGGACGCCCATCTTGTAGTCCTGCGTCCAGCGGTGGCCGTCGGTCCTGACCTCGATGGACACCTTGGACGACAGGGCGTTCACCACGGAGACGCCGACGCCGTGCAGACCGCCGGAGACCGCGTAGCCGCCGCCGCCGAACTTGCCGCCCGCGTGCAGCACGGTCAGCACGACCTCGACGGCCGGCTTGCCCTCGGAGGGCACGATGCCCACCGGGATACCGCGGCCGTTGTCGACGACACGCACACCGCCGTCGGCCAGGATCGTCACGTCGATGGTGTCCGCGTGCCCGGCCAGCGCCTCGTCGACGGAGTTGTCGACCACCTCGTACACGAGGTGGTGCAGGCCGCGCTCACCGGTCGAGCCGATGTACATACCGGGTCGCTTGCGGACCGCGTCCAGACCCTCGAGGACGGTGATGGCGCTGGCGTCGTACGAGGCCGTGACCTCCCCGTTCGAGGAGGTCGCCGGGCCGGTCGCGCCCGCGTCGGTGGACGGGATGTTCTCGTTGGGGTTGCCGGAATCGGCCACGAAGCGCCCTTTCTGGCACAGCACGAGCCGGGCTCGTCGGCGGGTTGCCGGAGCGGCTGCGGCATGTTGCGTTGGTCAAGCCTTGATCAGCGTTGCTCAGCTTTTCCCGGACGGTCCCCACGTTTGGGGCGGGATTGCCTTCCAGTCTACCGGTAGCGCCGACAGTGATGGGGGTTTGCCGGTACCTGAGTCCGCATGTGCCGCCCTGAACCGGTCTCGGCCGGGTCCCGATATACGGAAGGGGGCTCCAAGAGGCTCACAGCGGCACTCAGCGCTTCGAGGTGTCAACCCTTGGCTACTTCGGGGCCAGGTCAGGATTCGCAAGAGCGTGCGGTTGCGTGCCGGACCGCCGGGACACGCCCGCGGCGGGCCCCTGTGATCTTTGGATGTGAGGTCTGTCACCCGTAGGTGTCGCCGGGACCAGAGCTGCCCGGGGCGCGCAGCGGGCCGTAGTGACTGGCGGGGCCACCGGGGCCGAACACCTTGATCGTCCGGACCGCGCCGTGGCCGAGGTCCTCGTTGAGGCGGGCGACCAGCGTCGGCGCGAGCAGACGCAGATTCGTGGCCCACGCCGTGGAGTCGCAGCGCACGGTCAGCACCCGCTCGTCCTCGTCGTACTTCTCCGGGACGCAGTGCTTGGCCACGTCCTCGCCGACGATCTGCGGCCAGCGGCCCATCACACCGCCCACCGCCGCCGGGGCCTCCCAGCCGCGCTCGGTGATCAGCCGGTTGATCGCGGCGCCGAGCGCCATCGGATCGCGGCCGTCGGCGCGAGCGCCGGAGCGCAGGCCACCACGCCGCGCCTGCCTCTTCTGCTGCGCCGCGTCCCCACGCGCGCGTGCCTGCTCCTTCGCCGCGCGAAGCGCCACGCGCGCGAGGTCGACGCCCGAGGGCTCGGGGGTCTTCTCCGGCTCCTGTGCGGTCATACGCGTTCCACCACCCCGTCGGACACGGTGAACCGCGCCCCCGTGAGCACATGCGGCACGTCGTCGTCGACCGCGGCGGTCACCAGCACCTGCTCACCGGGCGCGACCAGCTCGGCCAGCCGCTCGCGGCGCCGGGCGTCCAGCTCGGCGAAGACGTCGTCGAGGATCAGCACCGGCTCGTTGCCCTCCGCGCGGAGCAGGTCGTACGACGCCAGGCGCAGCGCCAGCGCGTAGGACCAGGACTCGCCGTGGGAGGCGTACCCCTTGGCGGGCAGCTGACCGAGCTTGAGAGCCACATCGTCCCGGTGGGGACCCACGAGGGTGACCCCCCGCTCGATCTCCTGCTTACGGGCGTCGGCCAGGGCCGCCATCAGCTGCGCGTACAGGTCCTCGCGGGTGTGCGCCTCACCGGGGGCGGACGGCCTGTACTCCAGGGCGACCGGGCCACCGCCGGGGGCGAGTTGCTCGTACGCCTTGTCCGCCAGCGGCTGGAGCGCGGCGATCAGGTCGAGCCGCTGGGCGAGCAGCTCGGCGCCCACGCGCGCGAGGTGCTGGTCCCACACATCCAGCGTCGACAGGTCGATCGGGCGGCCGCCGTGACGCCGGGCCAGTGCGGCCGACTTGAGAAGGGTGTTGCGCTGCTTGAGTACCCGCTCGTAGTCGGAACGCACGCCCGCCATGCGCGGGGAACGAGCGGTGATCATCTCGTCCAGGAACCGGCGCCGTTCCCCGGGGTCGCCCTTGACCAGGGCGAGGTCCTCGGGCGCGAACAGCACGGTCCGTACGATCCCCAGCACATCCCGGGGACGGACCTGCGAGGACCGGTTGATGCGGGCGCGGTTGGCCCTGCCTGGGTTGAGCTCCAGCTCGACCAGCTGCTGCCGGTCACCCTGCTTGACCTGCGCCCGGATGATGGCGCGGTCGGCTCCCATGCGGACCAGGGGGGCGTCGGAGGCGACGCGGTGGCTGCCGAGGGTGGCGAGGTAACCGATGGCCTCGACGAGGTTGGTCTTGCCCTGGCCGTTCGGGCCGACGAAGGCCGTGACGCCCGGGTCCAGCGGGACCTCGACCCGGGCGTACGAGCGGAAGTCGGCCAGCGACAGATGCGTGACGTGCATGGTCGTTCGCCGACCTCCCCCAGGGTTGTGGATCGCCGGGCGACCCTGTGGATTACTTCTTCTCTACGGCGTGGCCGCCGAACTGGTTGCGCAGCGCGGCGATCATCTTCATCTGCGGCGAGTCCTCCTGCCGGGAGGAGAACCGCGCGAACAGCGACGCGGTGATCGCCGGCAGCGGCACCGCGTTGTCGATGGCGGCCTCCACGGTCCAGCGGCCCTCGCCGGAGTCCTGCGCACAACCCCTCAGCTGCGCCAGGTGCTCGTCCTCGTCGAGGGCGTTCACCGCGAGGTCGAGCAGCCAGGAGCGGATGACCGTGCCCTCCTGCCAGGAGCGGAAGACCTCGCGGACGTTCTCCACGGAGTCGACCTTCTCCAGGAGCTCCCAGCCCTCGGCGTAGGCCTGCATCATCGCGTACTCGATGCCGTTGTGGACCATCTTCGCGAAGTGGCCGGCGCCGACCTTGCCGGCGTGCACCGAGCCGAAGTCGCCCTCGGGCTTGAGCGCGTCGAAGACCGGCTGCACCTTGGCGACGTTCTCGGCGTCGCCGCCGTACATCAGCGCGTAGCCGTTCTCCAGGCCCCAGACGCCGCCGGAGACGCCGCAGTCGACGAAGCCTATGCCCTTGGCGGCCAGCTCCTCGGCGTGCTTCTCGTCGTCCGTCCAGCGCGAGTTGCCGCCGTCGACGACGACGTCGCCGGGCTCCAGGAGCTCGGCGAGCTCGTCGATCGTGGACTGGGTGGCTTCGCCGGCCGGGACCATCACCCAGACCACGCGCGGGCCCGAGAGCTTGCCCACAAGCTCTTCGAGGCTGTGGACATCCGCGAGGTCAGCGTTGCGGTCGTATCCGATGACGGTGTGGCCGGCGCGGCGGATCCGCTCGCGCATGTTGCCGCCCATCTTGCCGAGGCCGACGAGACCGAGCTCCATCAGTTGTTCCTTAGGTTGCGGTGTGACGTGTGGGGCACTTTCGTACCTGCGTCCGAGCCTAAACCCGGACGCTCACGCACACCTGTGGGCATACGCGCTCATACGTACGCCCTCACCTGGGGCTTTACTGGGGAGCGGGCTCAGCCGCTCAGCCGCACCGGCATGATCAGGTACTTGTAGGCCTCGTCCGCCTCGGCGTCCACCGCCGGCTTGCCGCTGAGCAGCGCGGGCTTCGTGGACGTCGTGAAGGACAGCTGGGCCACCGGGGAGTCGATGGCGCTCAGGCCGTCCAGCAGGAAGGTCGGGTTGAAGGCGATGGAGATGTCGTCGCCGTCGAGCTGGGCGTCGACCCTTTCCACAGCCTGTGCGTCGTCGCTGGAGCCGGCCTCCAGGATGAGCACGCCCTGCTCGAAGCTGAGCCGCACCGGGGTGTTCCGCTCGGCGACCAGGGCCACGCGCTTGACGGCCTCCACGAAGGGGGCGGTCTCGATCACGGCGACGGTGTTGAACTCGGTCGGGAACAGCGTGCGGTACTTCGGGAGGTCGCCCTCCAGCAGACGCGTGGTCGTCCGCCGCCCGGCGCCCTCGAAACCGATCAGACCCTCGCCCTTGCCCGCGCCGGACAGCGCCAGGATGACACTGTCGCCGCTGGTCAGCGCCTTGGCGGTGTCCTGGAGCGTCTTGGCGGGGACCAGGGCCACCGCGGAGACGTCCGGGTTCTCCGGCTTCCACAGGAACTCGCGGACCGCGAAGCGGTAGCGGTCGGTGGAGGCCAGGGTGACCGTGTCGCCCTCGATCTCGATGCGCACACCGGTGAGGACGGGCAGCGTGTCGTCACGGCCGGCCGCGATGGCGACCTGCTGGACGGCGGAGGCGAAGACCTCGCCGGGGACCGTGCCGGTCGCGTTCGGCATCTGGGGCAGCGCCGGGTACTCCTCCACAGGCAGGGTGTGGAGTGTGAATCGCGAGGAGCCGCAGACCACGGTCGCCCGTACACCGTCTGTGGAAATCTCCACCGGGCGGTTGGGGAGCGCGCGGGAGATGTCGGCGAGCAGGCGGCCGGAGACGAGGACCGTGCCCTCCTCCTCGACCTCGGCCTCGACGGACACGCGCGCGGAGACCTCGTAGTCGAAGCTCGACAGGCTCAGCTGGCCGTCCTCGGCCTTCAGCAGGAGGCCGGCGAGGACAGGCGCCGGCGGACGGGCCGGGAGGCTGCGTGCCGCCCAGGCCACTGCCTCCGCGAGTACGTCGCGTTCCACCCGGATCTTCACCGTAAGCCGCCTCCTGCTTGTTGCTGCTGAGTCCTCCGACTCGGTGTCGCCGCCCACTGCGACGGGAAGGACACCGGGGACCAGTCTGACGCACCGCACCGACAGTAGGTGCCTGTCGGGGTCAAGTCGCTCCGAGGGGCGGTCGGGCTCGAGAGGGCGAGTTGTGCACAGGCCCCGCTTCGAAACGGATTTCCCGCTCTCTCTAGTCGGGAGTAGTAGTAGGGCCTGTGGATACCGTGGATAACCACGTTTTCCCAGCTCAGAGCCCAGATTTTATCCACCGGTCCTGTGGGCGACGGCAGTGGACAACCGAGGGGTTCTGTGGAGAACAGAAAGTTCTGCACACCCCGCCCACAGCCCGAGGGCAGTTCTCCCCAGCTGCGTCCCCAGATTTACCCAGGTTTCCCACACCCCAATCCGGCACCTTGGTGTGACGGCTTTCACTCCGGGCGGTGATCGGGTGCGTCGCGTTGCCGAACAGTGGACAGCGGTGTGGAGAACCAGGCGATCGCTGGGGACAACCGGCCCCAGCCTGTGGGTTCCCGGTGGACAACTCCGTGCACAGCCTGTGGATCCCTCCGTCGTCCACAGTCTGTGGAGATCGTTCATCCACCAATCCACAGGCATGTGAGCTGGGCTGATGGTCTTTCAACAGCACAGCCTGTGGAAGGTTTCGGGACAACTCCGCGGTCCCCAGCGTGTGGACGGAAGAAAGTCCCCGAATCTGTGGAGGGCGGCCGTAACCCGACGGGTAATCGAACACCGGGTGGCTGGGAAGGGGACGGGGACAGCGCACCGGGGGCGGCGATTCGCCCTCGGGAGGGCCCGCCGCGGCTCCCCTGGGCGACGGCTCGGCAGCGCGACGGGCACGCCTGACAGTGGCCCGGCGGCGGGCCGGCCCGGCGCTGCCCGCCTGCCCCGCATGCCCCGCCTGTCCACCCGTACGAAAGGGCGCCCCGGGATGTCCCCAGGGCGCCCTCTGCGCGCCGCGGCCGGCGCCGTCAGCCGTTCTTGATGCGGTTGGTCAGCTCGGTGACCTGGTTGTAGATGGACCGGCGCTCCGCCATCAGCGCGCGGATCTTGCGGTCGGCGTGCATCACGGTCGTGTGGTCGCGGTTGCCGAACTGCGCGCCGATCTTGGGCAGCGACAGGTCGGTGAGCTCGCGGCACAGGTACATGGCGATCTGCCGCGCGGTCACCAGGGCACGGCCGCGTGAGGTGCCGCACAGGTCCTCGACCGTGAGGCCGAAGTAGTCGGCGGTCGCGGCCATGATCGCGGTCGCGGTGATCTCGGGGGCCGCGTTCTCGCCGCCGGGGATCAGGTCCTTCAGGACGATCTCCGTCAGGCCCAGGTCCACCGGCTGCCGGTTGAGCGAGGCGAACGCCGTCACCCGGATCAGCGCGCCCTCCAGCTCGCGGATGTTCCGCGAGATCCGTGAGGCGATGAACTCCAGCACCTCCGGCGGGGCGTTCAGCTGCTCCTGCACCGCCTTCTTGCGCAGGATCGCGATACGCGTCTCCAGCTCCGGCGGCTGGACGTCGGTGATCAGGCCCCACTCGAAACGGTTCCGCAGCCGGTCCTCCAGCGTCACCAGCTGCTTGGGCGGCCGGTCGCTGGAGAGCACGATCTGCTTGTTGGCGTTGTGGAGCGTGTTGAAGGTGTGGAAGAACTCCTCCTGCGTCGACTCCTTGTCCGCGAGGAACTGGATGTCGTCGACGAGCAGGATGTCCATCTCGCGGTAGCGCTTGCGGAAGCTGTCGCCCTTGCCGTCGCGGATGGAGTTGATGAACTCGTTGGTGAACTCCTCCGAGCTCACGTACCGCACGCGCGTGCCCGGGTAGAGGCTGCGCGCGTAGTGCCCGATCGCGTGCAGCAGGTGCGTCTTGCCGAGTCCGGACTCCCCGTAGATGAAGAGGGGATTGTAGGCCTTCGCGGGCGCCTCGGCGACGGCCACCGCGGCCGCGTGCGCGAAGCGGTTGGACGCGCCGATGACGAACGTGTCGAAGAGGTATTTCGGGTTCAGCCGAGCGGTCGGCTCGCCGGGCCCGGCCGCCGGCGCGGGCTGCGCGGCCAGCGGGCCGGGGGCGCCGGTCGTGGGCAGGTTCGGGCCCACCGGTCCGCCGCGGTGCACATGGCCGGAGCCGGGCGGCTGCTCGGGGCGTTCGCGGCGGGCGGGGTCGCGCTGGTCGTAGTCGACGCGGGAGGCGTTGTAGTCCGAGCGTGACTGCTCGTAGTCCGGCCGCTGCTGTTCGTAGTCGGAGCGCTGCTTGTCGTACGACTGCTCGTAGGGCGGACGGTTCACCGCCTGCGGGCGGTAGTCCTGCGCCGGCGAGCCGTAGGAGTCGCGGTGCGGGTCACCGTACGAGTCCTGCGACGGGGACGCGTACGGATCCCGCTCGGGGAAGCCCAGGCGCTGCTGCTGCCAGCCGTACTCGTCCTGGGACGGGCGCTGCCAGCCGCCGGGCTCGGGGCGCTGGTACTCGCCGGGGTAGGCGGGCCGGACGGTGGGCAGCTGGTCGTCGGCACGGTGGCGGCCGTATCCCTCGTACTGTCCGCCGGGGAGCTCGGGCTCCTCGTAGCGCGACTGCGGCTGGGCCGCGGGTGCGGGCGGGGCCGGGGGCTCACCCGCGGAGTCGTCGACGGTGATCGCGATCCGGATCGGGCGGCCGCACTCGCGGCTCAGGGTCTCGCTGACGATCGGGGCGAGACGGCCCTCCAGCACGCCCTTCGCGAATTCGTTCGGCACGGCGAGCAGGGCGGTGTCCGCGACCAGCGCGAGCGGCTGGCAGCGCCGGATCCAGTGTTCGTCCTTCGACTCGACGCCCTGACCGCGGCCCTCCCCGAGGAGTTGCTCCAGTACTCGTGGCCACACTGCGGCAAGATCGGCAGGTACGTCAGCCACAGGGCACGCTCTCTCGCAGGTCCCACGAACGTGTGGTTGTGGGACGGGTCGGGATGTCAACCGGGTCGGTCGGGGATAAAGGAACGAATCAGAGTCCAGCCACGGTAGTCAGGGCGGCGGGTAGGGTTCAAGTTGTTGTCCCCAGCCTGTGGACAGTGTCTCTCCGTGCCCCCCGGTTTGACCGGATGGCGTAGCCCCGCGTACCGTAACCAGGTCGAGTTGTCGATGGCTGCTGCCGCCTGCCTCCGATGGGCACAGATCGCTGAAGGTGATCGGGAAGCGGTGCACTCGGGCGTGACGCGAGCTACTCGTGGGCGCACGGTGACAGCCATGACGGCACCCCGCCACTACCGATTTCTTTCTGGAGCCCCCGAGTGAGCAAGCGCACCTTCCAGCCGAACAACCGTCGTCGCGCGAAGACCCACGGCTTCCGGCTGCGTATGCGCACCCGTGCCGGCCGCGCGATTCTCGCGTCCCGCCGTAGCAAGGGTCGCGCCCGCCTGTCCGCCTGATTCCGATCAGGTCATGACGTCGTGCTGCCCACCGAGAACCGGCTGAGGCGGCGCGAGGACTTCGCGACCGCGGTACGACGGGGTCGTCGGGCAGGCCGCCCGCTCCTCGTCGTCCACCTTCGTAGCGGTGCCACGGACCCGCACGCGCCTGGGGAGAGCGCTCCCCCGACGCGTGCGGGTTTCGTCGTGAGCAAGGCCGTGGGTGGCGCGGTCGTGCGCAACCAAGTGAAGCGCAGACTTCGCCATCTGATGCGTGACCGAGTCGCCCTGTTTCCCCCCGGTAGCCTGGTAGTCGTACGAGCGCTGCCCGGAGCGGGCGACGCAGACCACGCACAGCTGGCCCGAGACCTGGATGCCGCCCTTCAGCGGCTGCTGGGAGGGGGCGCGCGATGAAGTACCCGCTGCTGGCTCTGATCAAGCTGTACCAGTGGACGATCAGCCCACTGCTCGGGCCGGTGTGCAAGTACTACCCGTCGTGCTCCCACTACGGCTACACGGCCATCGACCGGCACGGTGCGATCAAGGGAACGGCACTCACCGCCTGGCGCATCCTGCGGTGCAATCCGTGGTCGCTCGGCGGTGTGGACCATGTTCCGCCGCGCAAGCGCCCGCGGTGGCACGAAATGCTGCGTGACGCATGGCGCGCACGCAGGGGCGGGCCCTCCGCCGCCGAACCGGCCCTCGAGGGGAAGCTGCCTTCCGAGTCTCCTTCGAGCCCGGCCGCAGAGACCTCGTCCCATGCCCAAGGAGCATGATTAGTGGACACGATTGCCAGCCTCTTCAGCTTCATCACGACACCCGTTTCCTGGGTCATCGTCCAGTTCCACGCGGTGTACGGCGCCATCTTCGGACCCAACACCGGGTG
This sequence comes from Streptomyces sp. NPDC051636, assembly GCF_044453765.1. Classification (NCBI taxonomy): domain Bacteria; kingdom Bacillati; phylum Actinomycetota; class Actinomycetes; order Kitasatosporales; family Streptomycetaceae; genus Streptomyces; species Streptomyces sp. NPDC051636. The sequence goes on from NZ_JBITDA010000005.1 coordinate 130,517, forward strand.
GGCCTGGGGCCTGTCCATCGTGTCCTTGGTGATCCTGATCCGCATCTGCCTGATCCCGCTCTTCGTGAAGCAGATCAAGGCAACCCGGGCCATGCAGACGCTCCAGCCCGAGATGAAGAAGATCCAGGAGCGCTACAAGAACGACAAGCAGCGTCAGTCCGAAGAGATGATGAAGCTGTACAAGGAGTCGGGCACCAACCCGCTCTCCTCGTGCCTTCCCATCCTGGCGCAGTCCCCGTTCTTCTTCGCCCTGTACCACGTGCTCAACGGCATCGCGTCGAACAAGACCGTCGGCGTGATCAACCAGAGCCTCCTGGAGAGCGCGCAGAAGGCACACATCTTCGGTGCCCCGCTGGCCGCCAAGTTCCGGGACGGCAAGTCCACGGTCGAGGCGCTCGGTGCCACGGTCACGGACGTCCGGGTCGTGACCGTCATCATGATCCTCATGATGTCGGCGTCGCAGTTCTACACGCAGCGCCAGCTGATGACGAAGAACGTCGACACGACCGTGAAGACGCCGTTCATGCAGCAGCAGAAGATGCTGATGTACGTCTTCCCGGTGATGTTCGCCGTCTTCGGCATCAACTTCCCGGTCGGTGTCCTCGTCTACTGGCTGACCACCAACGTGTGGACCATGGGCCAGCAGATGTACGTCATCCACAACAACCCGACCCCGGGTTCCAAGGCCCAGGCCGCCTACCTGGAGCGTCTGACCAAGCACGTCACGCACCACGGCAAGGTCCGCAGGCGGAGCGAGAAGGCCATCGTCAAGGCGATCGTCATCAAGGGCCGTGACCGCAACGAGTTCGAGCGCAAGTTCATCAACGCCCTGAACAAGGCCGGCCTCGCGGCTCAGCCCGACGGATCCGTGGTGAAGAGTGAGACCCAGGCCGCCGTACAGACCGAGGACGGCGTGACCACGGCCGCCGCTGTCAAGCGGCAGCAGCCTAAGCGCCAGAGCAAGTCCCGGCGCCAGTCCGGCGGGCCGAAGCAGGCAGGCGACACCGCGCCGTCCACGTCGCTCGAGAAGTCCGACGAGCCCGAGGACACCAAGCCGGCGGACACCAAGCCTGCCGCCGTCGCCAAGAAGGCCGCCCAGAACCCCGGCAACGGCACCCGCAGCAAGGCCCAGTCCGGCCAGCGCAAGGGTGGCCCGCAGCGGCCCAAGTCCCCGTCCAAGAAGTAAGAAGGAGCCCATCCCGTGACGGAAGGCACCACCTCCGCCGCTGCCGAGGGTGCAGACACCCTGACCCGCCTGGAGCAGGAGGGCGAGATCGCGGCGGACTACCTCGAGGGTCTGCTGGACATCGCCGACCTCGACGGCGACATCGACATGGACGTCGAGGCCGACCGTGCCGCCGTGTCGATCATCAGCGACACGGGCAGCCGTGACCTGCAGAAGCTGGTCGGCCGGGACGGCGAGGTGCTGGAGGCGCTGCAGGAGCTGACCCGGCTCGCCGTGCACCGGGAAACCGGTGACCGCAGCCGGCTCATGCTGGACATCGCCGGCTACCGCGCCAGGAAGCGCGCCGAGCTGTCCGAGCTGGGTGCCAAGGCCGCCGCCGAGGTCAAGAGCAGCGGCGAGCCCGTGAAGCTCAAGCCGATGACCCCGTTCGAGCGCAAGGTCGTGCACGACGCGGTCAAGGCCGCGGGCCTGCGCAGCGAGTCCGAGGGCGAGGAGCCGCAGCGCTTCGTCGTCGTGCTGCCCAACTGATTCGGTACGTACGTCTCACCGGCCCCGTCTGTTGCGCAGGCGGGGCCGAATTTTGTCAGCCTGGTAGTTCTGGTGGTCGGCGCTGTTGCGCTGATGCGGTACGGAAGGACGGTCCCCGTGACGGAGGCAGCGGAGCTCCCCCCTGCGCCCGAGCAGGCGCGAGAGGTGTTTGGTGATCGCTTCGCCGATGCGGTGCGCTACGCGGAGCTGCTCGCCGAGGCCGGCGTGCAGCGCGGGCTGATCGGCCCCCGTGAGGTGCCCCGCCTCTGGGAGCGGCACCTGCTGAACTGCGCGGTGCTCTCGGAGGTGGTCCCCGAAGGCGTGACCGTGTGCGACGTCGGCTCGGGTGCCGGTCTGCCCGGGATTCCGCTGGCACTCGTCCGCGAGGACCTGAAGATCACCCTCCTGGAGCCGCTGCTGAGGCGTACCAACTTCCTCACCGAGGTCGTCGAGCTGCTGGGCCTGGACCACGTGACCGTCGTGCGTGGCCGCGCCGAGGAGGTCATGGGCAAGGTCCCGCCGGTGCATGTGGTGACGGCCCGTGCGGTGGCCCCCCTGGACCGGTTGGCCGCGTGGGGTATTCCGCTGCTGCGACCGTACGGGGAGATGCTCGCGCTCAAGGGGGACACCGCCGAGGAGGAACTGAAGGCAGCTGCCACCGCGCTGAGCAAGCTCGGTGCGGTGTCGACATCCGTCCTGCATGTCGGCGAGGGAGTGGTGGATCCGTTGTCCACCGTCGTACGGGTCGAGGTCGGGGAAAGCCCCGGCGGCGTGCGCTTCGCGGCCAAGCGGGCCAAGGCGGCGCGTACGGGACGGGCCCGTAGGCGCCGGTGAGAACGGCAGGACGGGTCGGCGAGCTGATCCGTCCTGACGACGAGACGTACTCCACACAAGCTGCCAAACCTATGCATGACGGAGTGTCGCGACAATTCGGCCCCGCTTGCTGTGCATCGTGTTTCACGTGAAACGTCGCTCACTGCTGCACGGCATCATCAGTCGCGGCCGCGCTGCGGCCGAACCCCGGGACCGTAAGCCTCTCGGCTCACTCGGAGAGGTAACGGAGTTGTCCACAGAGGTGGAATTCTCCACAGAACACCAGGCCTCACTGGTTCACGACCCCGAAGACATGGGAGGCTCTGTTCATTGCGAGCCTGAAGTCGAGGAGAGTGAATCCTTGCGGTCCGACGCCAACATCGCGGGACCGATGACCGATCCGGTCCCCGGTCCCCGTACCGAGTCGATGGGGATGGATGTTTCACGTGAAACACCACCCCCGATGGACGACACTCCCATCGGTCGTGCTGCCCAACTGGCGGTGGAGGCTCTGGGTCGCGCCGGCGAAGGCCTGCCACGGCCCGACCAGACCCGGGTCATCGTGGTGGCCAACCAGAAGGGCGGTGTCGGCAAGACGACGACCACCGTCAACCTTGCTGCTTCGCTCGCTCTGCACGGTGGCCGCGTCCTGGTGGTCGACCTCGACCCGCAGGGCAACGCCTCCACCGCTCTGGGCATCGACCACCACGCCGAAGTCCCGTCCATCTATGACGTGTTGGTCGAGAGCAGGCCTCTGTCGGAGGTGGTGCAGCCGGTCCCCGATGTCGAGGGTCTCTTCTGTGCCCCTGCCACGATCGACCTCGCCGGTGCGGAAATCGAGCTGGTGTCCCTGGTGGCACGGGAGAGCCGACTGGAACGGGCGATCCAGGCCTACGAGCAGCCGCTTGACTACATCCTCATCGACTGCCCGCCGTCGCTCGGCCTGTTGACGGTCAATGCGCTGGTGGCGGGCCAGGAGGTCCTCATCCCGATCCAGTGCGAGTACTACGCTCTGGAGGGCCTGGGCCAGCTGCTGCGCAACGTCGACCTGGTGCGGGGGCACCTCAACCCCGCCCTGCATGTGTCGACGATCCTGCTCACCATGTACGACGGCCGGACGCGTCTCGCGTCCCAGGTCGCGGAAGAGGTGCGCAACCACTTCGGTGACGAGGTGCTGCGGACGAGCATCCCCCGCTCCGTCCGTATCTCCGAGGCGCCGAGCTACGGGCAGACGGTACTGACTTACGATCCAGGATCCAGCGGTGCCCTCTCCTATCTTGAGGCGGCACGAGAAATCGCGCTGAAGGGTGTCGGCGTCAGCTATGACCCGACGCAGGCCCACATCGGCGCACAGAGCAACCCGAGCATGGTGGAGGGGATCCAGTGAGTGAGCGACGGAGGGGGCTGGGCCGTGGTCTCGGCGCACTGATCCCTGCTGCCCCGACGGAGAAAGACCCGGCCCAGGCCGCGGTGGGCGGTGGGGCATCCACGTCTCCCGCGGCGGTACCGGTGCTCACGGCCGACCGTGGAGTGGCCGCAGCGAAGGTGGCCACGCTGCCGCCTGTCACTCAGGAAACCGAGGACTTGTCGGTGAACGGCGTCGCGGAGGCACCCGCGCCTCCGATGGGCGCCCACTTCGCCGAGATCCCCCTCGACTCCATCACGCCGAACCCTCGCCAGCCGCGTGAGGTCTTCGACGAGGACGCGCTTCAGGAGCTCGTCACCTCCATCAAGGAGGTCGGCCTCCTCCAGCCCGTCGTCGTACGGCAGCTGGGCCCCGGCCGGTACGAGCTCATCATGGGCGAGCGGCGCTGGCGGGCCTGCCGTGAGGCGGGGCTCGAGGCCATCCCGGCGATCGTGCGGGCCACGGAGGACGAGAAGCTCCTCCTGGACGCGCTGCTGGAGAACCTGCATCGGGCCCAGCTGAATCCGCTGGAGGAGGCGGCCGCCTATGACCAGCTGTTGAAGGACTTCAACTGCACGCACGACCAGCTGGCGGATCGCATCGGACGCTCCCGCCCGCAGGTCTCCAACACCCTGCGGCTGCTGAAGCTCTCGCCGGCCGTGCAGAAGCGGGTGGCCGCCGGTGTGCTCTCCGCAGGGCATGCCCGGGCGCTGCTCTCCGTCGAGGACACGGAGGAGCAGGACCGGCTGGCCCACCGGATCGTCGCCGAGGGTCTGTCGGTGCGGGCTGTCGAGGAGATCGTGACCCTGATGGGCTCGCGTCCCCAGGCGACGCAGCGCTCCCGGGGACCGCGGGCCGGTACCCGCGTCTCTCCGGCGCTGAGTGAGCTGGCCACCCGGCTGTCGGACCGCTTCGAGACCCGGGTGAAGGTGGAACTGGGCCAGAAGAAGGGCAAGATCACCGTCGAATTCGCCTCCCCGGAGGATCTCGAGAGGATCCTCAGCACGCTCGCTCCGGGCGAGAAGCTGGCTCTGCAGAAGAGCCTTATGGACAGTGGGGACGAGGAGCAGGACGACTGACCCTCGGGCGGTCCCGCTCTGGTCGTGCGGGGAGCGGATCGTGTCCGGTGTGTACCGGACACGATCCGCTCTTTGCTTTCAGTCGGTATCGATGGAATCGCATCCTGGATACGATGCGATCGGGTATGGCGCATCCACCTGGTGGCACCATTGAGTGGGAGGCGGGGGCCATGCGATCGGTGAGCCGCACCGGACTGGTGAGCGCGGGCCTCGGGCTCGGCGCGGTCGGCGGGTTCGTCGGCAGTCTGCTCAGGGAACGGAGCGCACTGACAGCCGCTCGCGAGGCGGCGGGCGAAGGAAGCGAGGAACAGCCTTCATGGGGCGTCGGCTCGTACCGCTCACGCTGGACAACCTTCAGGACCTTCCCAACCGCTGCCGCTCGTGCGTCTTCTGGGAGCTGGACCCGGTCAGCGGTGAGGCCGCGGTAACGGCGGGCACAGCCGCGCTGGAGAAGGAGGCGTGGATCTCCGCCGTGCTGCTGGACTGGGGGTCCTGCGGCCGCGTCGTCTACGTCGACGACGTACCGGTGGGCTTCGTGCTCTACGCTCCCCCCGCCTACGTCCCCCGTTCCACGGCATTCCCCACGAGTCCGGTGTCCCCGGATGCGGTGCAGCTGATGACCGGGTTCATCATGCCGGGCTACCAGGGGCAGGGGCTCGGCCGGGTGATGGTGCAGACGGTCGCCAAGGATCTCCTGCGTCGCGGGTTCAAGGCGATCGAGGCGTTCGGCGATGCCCGCTGGAAGGAACCGGCCTGCCTGCTGCCCGCCGACCATCTGCTGGCCGTGGGCTTCAAGACGGTCCGGCAGCACCCCACGCATCCACGGCTGCGACTGGAGCTGCGGTCGACGCTGTCCTGGAAGGAAGACGTGGAGATGGCGCTCGACCGGTTGCTGGGAGCCGTACAGAAGGAACCGGCGCTGCGACCCCTCTGAAGCAGACGGGCTCTTCACGCCTATGGGCCAACCCCGAGGGGTTGGCCCATTCGTGTTTCACGTGAAACGTCACTCGGCGATGAAGTCCTCGAGGTCACGGACGATCGCGGCCTTCGGCTTGGCGCCGACGATGGTCTTGGCGACCTCACCGTTCTGGTAGACGTTCAGCGTCGGGATCGACATGACGCCGTACTTCGCGGCCGTGCCCGGGTTCTCGTCGATGTTGAGCTTCACGACCTCGATCTTGTCGCCGTACTCGGCGGCGATCGCCTCGAGCGACGGCGCGATCTGGCGGCACGGACCGCACCAGGCGGCCCAGAAGTCCACCAGGACGGGCTTGTCGCTCTTGAGGACCTCCTGCTCGAAGGAGTCGTCGGTCACGTTCTTCAGGTCGGCCACGGGAGGCTCCTAACTGGTTCGTGCGGTGGGGCGGAAGGGGGTCAGACGGCGGTCTTCTCGGGCTCGGCCTTCTCCTCGTCCGCGAGGGCGGCGAGGAAGCGCTCGGCGTCCAAGGCGGCGGAGCAGCCGGTGCCGGCCGCGGTGATCGCCTGCCGGTAGGTGTGGTCGACCACGTCACCGGCGCCGAAGACACCGGTCAGGTTGGTGCGGGTGGACGGCGAGTCGACCTTCAGGTAGCCCTCCTCGTCCAGGTCCAGCTGGCCCTTGAAGAGCTCGGTGCGCGGGTCGTGGCCGATCGCGATGAACAGACCCGTCACCGGCAGGTCCGACAGTTCACCGGTCTTGAGGTTGCGCAGCTTCAGGCCGGAGAGCTTCTGGTCGCCCTGGATCTCGGCGACCTCGCTGTCCCAAATGAACTTGATCTTCGGGTCGGCGAAGGCGCGCTCCTGCATCGCCTTGGAGGCGCGCAGCGTGTCGCGGCGGTGGACGATCGTCACGGACTTGGCGAACCGCGAGAGGAAAGTGGCCTCCTCCATCGCGGTGTCACCGCCACCGATCACGGCGATGTCCTGGTCCCGGAAGAAGAACCCGTCACAGGTGGCGCACCAGGAGACACCCCGGCCGGAGAGCGCGTCCTCGTTCGGCAGGCCGAGCTTGCGGTGCTGCGAGCCGGTGGTGACGATGACGGCCTTGGCCCGGTGGACCGTGCCCGCAGTGTCCGTGACGGTCTTGATCTCACCGGTCAGGTCGACGGAGACGATGTCGTCCGGCACCAGCTCGGCACCGAAGCGCTCGGCCTGGGCGCGCATGTTGTCCATGAGCTCGGGGCCCATGATGCCGTCGCGGAAGCCCGGGAAGTTCTCCACCTCGGTGGTGTTCATCAGCGCACCGCCGGCGGTGACAGCACCCTCGAACACCAGGGGCTTCAGCGACGCGCGCGCGGTGTAGAGCGCCGCCGTGTAGCCGGCGGGCCCGGAGCCGATGATGATCACGTTACGGACGTCGCTCACGGCTTGATTCCTCGTCTCTGGTCTGCGTCATTCGACCGGTGGGAGCCTCTTTCAGAACTCTCACCCCACCCAACGGATCCTAAGGGGCGCGCATTCCCGGTGTGTCCGGGCACACGGGGTTCACCCACGCTAAGGACAACCCGGCTGGGGCGCGACGAAGCTCCCCCTTCTCAGGGGCGTGCGAGGGACTCCTTCAGCAGGACCTTGCCCGGCGACCCGGGCTGCCCGCTGACACACGACGCGTCGATGACGTAGGCCATGACCCGGGTGCGGTCGGAGGTGTCGGACACCACGACGAGGAAGGCGTTCTTTCCTTCATACGTGCCCGTCTTGGCACCGAGGACGTCGCCGTCACCGTTAACGCCCTGCCGGACGCAGTCCGGGACGGGGACGGACGTCTGGATCAGGGTCTTCGCGCTTTCAGAGCCCCGCGGTGAGTTCTTCTTGGTCGAGAGCATGCCGTCCACCTGGCCCTTGATATCGCTCCCGGAGAAGGTGCCGGTGGAGCTGGTCTGCTTGTGCTGGGCGATCGTGTTCGGCTTGTCGGTGCCCAGCGACTGCAGGAACAGGGACCCGGCACCCAGGACGGCGACGGTGAGGACAGCGGCCAGGACGACGATCCTGCGGCGGCGTCCGCGCCCGCGGTCCTTGCGGCCCGGCCCGGTCGCCGCGCGCGGGCGTCCGGCGGGGCGGTCTGCCGACGTCGACGTTTCACGTGAAACATGAGCGTCGGCGTGGGGCTCGTTGCCCGTGCCGCTGCTGCCCGTGTCGACGGTGACGTCGGCGTTCGCGGACTCGGGTGCGGTGGCGTTCAGCAGCGCCTCGGCGGCCAGGGCGGCATCGATACGGCCGCCGACATCGGCGGGCATACGGGTCGGCCCCAGCAGGCTGCCCAGCAGCCCCCGGATCTCTTCCAGGGAGGCGTGGACGTCGGCGCAGAGCTCGCAGTCCTCCAGGTGGCGCCGTACGTCCACGGTCCGGGACGGCGGGAGGAGACCCTCGGTGAGGTCGGAGATTTCCGCGACGTCCGGGTGCCCGGCCGTGTCTGTCGTGGAAGTCACGCTCGCCCACCTCCGCCCTTCACTGCGGCTGAATCGCTGGGTCCCGTGTCCCGTGGACCTCCGGTCCCTCCGTCCTGAGGTCCCGCTGCGGGTGGGACGGATGTCCCCTGCGTCCGGTTCCGTGCCGGGGGCGGTTCTTTCCCGTCACCGGAATTCTCCGGCCGCAGATGGGAGAGCAGCGGCAGGAGTCTTGCTCTGCCCCGGGCGCAGCGGCTCTTCACCGTGCCCGTCGGCACGTCCAGGACGCGGGCGGCCTCCGCGACGGGGTAGCCCTGCATGTCCACCAGGACAAGGGCGGCACGCTGGTCGGGGGGCAGGGTGCCCAGGGCTTCGATGAGCTGGCGGTGCAGATCGTTTCTCTCGGCGGGCGCCGAAGCCGACTCGTGCGGCTCCAGCAGCTGCTCCAGGTGCTCGGTGTCGTCGACGGGAGCGGTCTTCCGGGAGGCCGCCTTGCGGGCGCGGTCCAGGCAGGCGTTCACCGTGATCCGGTGCAGCCAGGTCGTAACGGCCGACTGCCCTCGGAAGGTGTGCGCGGCTCGGTAGGCGGATACCAGGGCATCCTGGACCGCGTCAGCGGCCTCTTCCCGGTCCCCCAGCGTCCGCAGCGCCACCGCCCACAGTCGATCCCGATGCCGACGCACGATCTCACCGAAGGCGTCGGGGTCACCTTCGACGTGGCGGGCGAGGAGGTCCTCGTCCCGTGCGTCGCCGTATCCGGCGCCATCTGCCATCCGCCCCTCCCTCGGGGCCACCTTACGGACTTCCCGGCAGGAATCCAGCCTCAGCTGGTCACCTTGATGTCCGCCACTCTGCCGCGCCACTTGCCGTCGTCCGGCTGCAACGGCAGCTTGGTCAGCCACACCAGGAGGTACCGGGAGTTGAGGGTCTTGCCGGCCTTGAGTTCCACGGTGGTCCCTGAACCCTCGGCGACCTTGGTGTAGGCGTCGAAGGACGTCGGCTCCGAGCCCGCGTCCGCGCTCGCGCTGCGGAGTTCGACCGACGTTTCCCCTACGAAGGTGACGGTCACCTTTCCGACCTGCTGGACCTTGCCGAGGTCGAGGATGACGCCGACACCCGATTTCAGATTGCCGAATGCCGAGCTCAGGTAGTAGTCCGTCTGCCAGTACGTGCCCGTGCTGTTGTCGTAGACCTTCCCTATGTCCGACGGCTTCTCGGACTGGTCACCGAACGGGTCGAAGTCACGGACGTGGCTGATGGCGAGCGGCTTGCCGGAGGTGGCCGGCTTCTTCGGGCCGCTCTTGCCACCCCCGTCGGTCGTCTGCGTGCTCGGCGTGTCCTCGGACTTGTTGCTCTGGTCCATCAGGGCGTCCGCGAGCTGCCAGCTGCCCAGGCCCAGGGCGGCGATGAGGAGGGCGGAGACCGCCCACTTCAGGGCCTTGCCGGTGCGGCTCTGAAGCGGGGGCGGCGGGGTCGTGAGCGGCTGGGTGACGCCGGGATGCGGGCCCGGGCGGCCGTACGTGCCCTGCTGGTACGTCGTGCGCTGGTACTCCGGCGGTGCCGTGAACGCGGGCTCGGGCGGCCGGATCCGTGGCATCTCGCCGATCGCCTTCACCAGCTCCTCGGGAGTGGTGCACGGGGACTCGTGCCGGGAAGCGGTGGCACCGTCGTTGGCCAGCGCGCGCATGGCGAGCTCGGACAGTCCGCGGTGGATACCGGCCCGCACCTGGTCCGGCGGGATCAGGCCGATGTCCTTGGGCAGGCCGGACAGGCCGTACGCGTCGTTCTCGTACGGCCAGCGCTGGGTGAGCGCCGCGTAGAGCAGGGCGCCGATCGCCTCGGTGTCGGTGCGCTGAGGGGTGTCGGAAGCGATCCCTCGGAGCGCCGCGTTCACGGCCAGGCCGCGGATGCGCCACTGGCCGGTGGAGGCGCGCAGTACGGCGTTCGGGTTGAGGCGCAGATGGGCGAGGCCCTCCCGGTGGGCGGCGGCCATGGCGGAGGAGACCTGGCTGACCATCTGGTAGGCGTCGTGCGGCTCCAGGGGGCCTGCGGAGAGCAGCGTGGACAGTTCGGTGGCGTCGGGCAGCCATTCGTGCACGACGTAGACGAGGTCGTTCTCCTCGACGGCGTCCAGGACCTGCACGAAGCGGGGATCGCCGAGCAGCGCGGAGGAGCGGGCGGCGGCAAGCACCGAACGGGCTCGCGCGTGGCCCGCGGGCAGGACATGGACGCCGACGGCGCGACGGAGTTTCTCGTCGACTGCTCGCCAGCTGCTGAATCCGTCCAGACGGGTGACGCACTCCTCGAGTCGGTAGCGTCTGGCGAGTTTGTGGCCGCTGTGCAGTTCGGGAGGCGAGGCCTTTCCGGTACCGCCTGTCCCGTCGCCCCCCTCCGCCTCGTCGCTGTCCGTGTCCCGCTCCGGGTTCTGGGCCACCCCGTCGGCCGTGGACTGGTCCGCCTTGGCGGTCAGCGGCTCGTCACCGCTGTTGTCTGCCACGTCGACGGCAGCCGTGCTCCGTTCCGCCACCGTCGTTCCCTGCCTCCCCATCCGTTGCACCCTGTCCGACGCCGAAACCAATTGTGCCCACAGTCCGCCGCTATGCACGACACGCGGCGGCGAACGATGGTTGTGCCCGTACCCCCGGCCTCAGCGCCCCAGGCGCCCGCGGACCATGCCCACGAGGGAGTTGAGCTCCTCGATGCGCATGCGGCGGGCGGCGACGAAGAAGACGCCGAGCAGGACGGCACCGCCGGCCAGCAGCGCGGCGAAGGAACCGAGAACGCCCTGCCCGAGAGTGTGACCGATTCCGTAGCAGGCCGCGCCACTGAGCAGGGCGGCGGGTACGGAGGCGAGGCACAGCCGAGCATAGGTCCGAAGGACCCGGGCGCCGTCCAGGTCGCCGCCGAGCCGCCTGCGCAGCCGCTTCCAGGCGACGCCCACGCCGATCGCGTAGGCGAGGCCGTACGCGGCCGCCATGCCGGCCACGGCCCAGCGGGCCGGGAGTACGAAGTAACAGGCCGCCGAGGCGCCCGCGTTGACCGCGGCCACGATGACGGTGTTGTAGAAGGGGGTGCGGGTGTCCTCGTAGGCGTAGAAGGCGCGCAGGACCACGTACTGCACGGAGTAAGGGACCAGACCGAGACCGAAGGCCATCAGCATGTAGCCCATGTTGGTGGCCTCGCTGATGCCCGAGGAGCCGAAGATCAGCGTGCACATCGGGATGCCGAGCGAGACGAAGCCGAAGGCGATGGGCACGATCGCGACGGCGGTCGTGCGCAGACCCTGCGAGATGTCGTCACGGACGGCGCCGCCGTCGCTCTCGGCGGCCGAGCGCGAGATGCGCGGCAGCAGGGCCGCCATGAGGGAGACGGTGATGATGGCCTGCGGCAGGCCCCAGATCAGCTGGGCGTTGGCGTAGGCGGCGAAGCCGGTGCCCGCGACACCCGCGTCCTTGCCGGCGGCGGTGGACAGCTGGGTCACGATCATGGCGCCCGCCTGGTTGGCGAGGACGAACAGCACCGTCCACTTGGCGAGCATCGCGGCCTTGCCCAGGCCGTGGCCCCGCCAGTCGAAGCGCAGCCGCAGCCGGAACCCGGTCTCGCGCAGGTACGGGATCATGGCCAGCGCCTGGACGACCAGGCCCAGCAGTACGCCGACGCCGAGGAGCCGCTGGCCCTCCGCCGGGATGTTCGTGACGGTCATGTGGGAGTTGGCGGCCGTGCCGTACACCCAGATGAACATGCCGAGCGTCACGATGATGACGATGTTGTTCAGGACCGGGGTCCACATCATCGCGCCGAACTTCCCGCGGGCGTTGAGGATCTGACCCATCACCACGTGGATGCCCATGAAGAAGATCGAGGGCAGGAAGTATCGGGTGAAGGTGACCGCGACGTCGTTGGCCGCCGGGTTGCCGGCGACAGGGTTGGACAGCATCCGCACCAGCAGCGGAGCGGCGAACATCGCGAGCGCGGTGAGCGCGGCCAGGGCCACCATCACGAGCGTCAGCAGCCGGTTGGCGAACGACTCGCCGCCGTCGTCGTCCTCCTTCATCGCCCGCACGAGCTGCGGTACGAAGACGGAGTTGAGGCCGCCGCCGACCGTGAGGATGTAGATCATCGTCGGCAGCTGGTAGGCGACCTGGAAGGAGTCGCCGAGGAAGCCGAGGCCCAGCGCTGAGACGATCAGCGCGGAGCGGACGAAGCCGGTGAGACGGGAGACCATCGTGCCCGCCGCCATGACGGCGCTGGACTTCAGCAGCCCGGCGGCCTTGCCGCCCTTCTTCGCGGCGGGAGTGGCGGGGACTGCCGCCTCGGATGCGGCGGGGCCGGTGGGGGCAGCCGATGCGGTCCCGGGAGCGGTGGTGTCGGCCGTGGCGGGAGTCGCGGGGTACGACGCCGCGCCGTACTGCGCCGCGGACTGGGAAGGGGCGGGGTACGAGGCCGCCGGGTACCGCCCCGCGGGCTCCTGGGCCCCGCCCGGCGCGGCGGCCGGGCCCGGTACGGAGGGCGGATCCATCGGCGGGTGCCCGCCGCCCTGCTGCTGGTCCCGGAAGAGGTGCGCGAAGGCGTCCGGCTCGTGGTACTCCTCGCCGGAGTGCGTGACCAGGTCGTCGACGCCCACGAACTGGGTCGTGCGGGGGTCGTCGCCGTACGGCAGGTACTGCGTCGGGCCCGACGGCTCCGGCGCCGGGGTCTGGGCCCACACCTGCGGGTCGGGGGCGTACGGCGACTGGGCAGGCTGGGCGTACGGCGGCTGCTGCGGGTGCGTGCCCGGAGGCGGCGGGGGATGCGCGGCACGGTCGTAGAGCGCCTCGGCGACCGGGTCCTGGGCGGAGAGGTCCTGCGCCCGGTAGGGGTCCTGGTCGTAGGCGTCCTGGAGGTACATGTCCGCCGCGTGCTGCGGCGGCACCTGGCCGGGCTCGGCCGGCGGCTCGGGGTAGCCCGAGCCCGCCGCGGCCTGGCCGCGGTCACCGTCGTACGGCGAATTCATGGTTACCCCACCTCATCGTCCCCGGGCCGACCGGCCACGACATCGCTCAACGGTCCACTCTCTCACCCGTGCCGGACGGGTCGGTGCTTTCCGGTGCGGTGTCCGGTGTCGGGTCACTCGGCTGCTCCGGGTCGTCTGCCCGGGAGCGGGTGTCGGACTCCTGACGGAGACGGTCCTCCGGGTCTTCGGGGTTCGCCGGTCCATCGGTGTCCTCACCCGCCTGGTCGGGGCCGTCGTCCTCGGCCTGCCGGGCGGCCGCGCGCTTGCGCTGGGTGTACATGCGGAATCCGGCGAGGACGAGCAGCAGCACACCGCCGCCGATGACCAGCATCACCGTGGGCGTGACCTCGGTCACCTTCACGTCGAAGTAGACCGGTGCGCCGTACGGCCGGCCGTCCTCCGTGTACAGCTGGGCGATCACCGTCGCCCGGCCGTTGGCGTTGGCCGAGGTGGTGAACTTCACTGACTGGGCGTGCCCGCCGGAGACGGCGACAGGCTGCTCCATGTAGGCCTTGCCGCCGATCTTGAGGCGGGTCGGCATCGTCGAGGTGAGCCGCAGGCGGAGGTGGTCGACGCCCTGCACGAGGTTGTTCTGGACGGTCACGGGGATGGTGGCGCTGCGGCCGGAGAGCTTCGTCTCCGACTTGTCGATCAGCTTGACCTGCTTGGCGAGGTCGTCGAGGTAGGTCTCCACGCCCTGCCGGAAGCTGTCCGTGTGGCTGCTCCGCCCCCGCCACGACGTGGACATCTCGCGGTTTATGGCTCGCCCGAAGGGGGTCACCACCCGGGATTCGTCGGTGAGGATCACCTTGAATTTCTCTAGGTTGTCCTCGGTGCGCGCGATCTGATCGAAGGCCGACCGCGGCAGCTGCTGCCTGCGCAGCGAGGAGGGGTAGGCGGAGGTCGACGGGATCCTCGTGGTGGCGCCGGGGTCCGGCTTGGTCTTTGCGGCCGCGGTGAGGTCCTGCGACTGGGTCCAGTTGCCGCCCTGCAGTGCCGTGAGTGCCTGGGCCATCGCCTGGGCCTGGGCGGCGGAGGGCATGCGCTGCGGGGCGACGACGATGCTGCGCTGCTTGTCCGTCTGGCCGTCGAGCTGCAGGCTCTGCGCCAGGAACCGCTGCACGGCGAGCGTGGTCGAGGCCGCCTTCGTCAGGTCGCCCTCGAAGGCCGTGGACAGCCGCGCGTCCGCCACCACCGCCGTGGTGCCACCGCCGATCGGGCGGGCCGCGGAGGGCGTGTAGGGCAGGCCGCCGGTCTCCTGGAGGCTGTCGCTGCGGGCGATCACCTTGTCCGCGCCGGCGGAGGTGGCGACCTTGATGATCGAGGGATCGACGGCCCCCTCCACGGGCCAGGCGAAGTCGGTGCTCGGCGTGACGTGGAGCACGGTCTTCACCGTGGTGGCGGCGACGTCGGTGGCGTCCTTGAGGTGGCTCAGCGATCCGGTGACGCTCGTGCCGTTGTGGGCGAGCGAGGCGAGGTCCGGGTCGGCGAACGGCAGGGCGACGACCTCCTTGCCGGACACGGCCTTCTGCAGGTCGGCGAGCCACTGCTTGGCGACCGCCTGATGGGTGCCGGGCGTGGTGCTGTCGCCCGGGCCCTGGATCTTGTAGCTGCCCGCCATCGCGTCGACGGAGGCCAGCAGGTCCGGGTCGATCACCCAGGTGACGTCGAGGTCCCTGCCCAGCGCCAGCATCTGCGCCAGGCGGCCGCCCGGGGCGATGTCCTTGGCGAGGTCGTCGTTGAGGAAGACCGGGGTCTGCTGCTCACCTGCTCCTGTCTTCGCCGTCACGTGGACGGTGGAGATCAGCGGCCACAGGTACGTGGTCTCGGTTCTGGTGTCGGCCTCGGCCGGCTGCCAGGGCAGGAACGTCCGCTGGATGCCGAGCACCTGCTCCCACGGCTGGGCGGACGTCCGTCCGGAGAGCGAGACGCCGAACTCGTAGACGCCGTCCTGGCCGAGATCGAGTTGGTCGACCGGTACGGAGATGCTGAAGTGCTCGGCGACGCCCGGCGTGAGCGCGGCGAATTTCTCGACGTACTTGCCGCCGACCTCGGAGCCGACGGCGGTCTGGAGGCCGTCGGAGTGCTGGGCGGTGGTGTCGATCGCCGACCGGGTGTCCAGCAGGGGGCCCACCCGCAGCCCCACGTGGGCGTCGGTGACCGCCTGCTTGCCGTTGTTGGTCACCGTGCCGGAGACGGTCAGCGTGTCCCCGTCGGTGGGGGCGCTGGGGCTGAGGGAGTCCAAGGAGACGTCCACCGTGTCCGAGGTGGCGGCCCGGGCGGGTGCGGCGGCGGACAGCTGGAGCAGGCCGGCCAGCAGGGGCGCCCCGGCGAGCAGTGCTCCGGTGCGCCGCAGCCAGCGGCGGGCAGGTGAGGGACTCATCCCCTGGAAGTCTGCCGCCTCGGCCACGCCCTCGCCCGTCCCTCGTCGTCGTCAGTGGTCGTCGGAATGTGCGTCCACGCATGGTAACGAGGTGCGCTGAGGGGAAGTGCCGCAGTCTGCTCCGCAAGATCGAGGGGACACCGTCGACCGGTCCCGTATTTCCGGGATCGAGGGGATAATCGGCGTACACGCCAAAGGCATGCTTTGTGAGGAAACACATGCCTATGTTCCCGTGCGTTTAATGGAGGCGCTGCCGGGCGCCCGGGCCACGTACCCTCTTCTGTTGTGCCGAACGCCAACGAAGACACCCCCAACGCCCTGAGTCAGGCGCAGCACCGCGCGGTGAGCGAACTGCTGCGGGTGGCGCCCGTCGCCGACGACCTCGCCCGCCGCTTCCAGGAGGCCGGGTTCTCGCTCGCCCTGGTCGGCGGTTCGGTCCGGGACGCGCTGCTCGGCCGGCTCGGCAATGATCTGGACTTCACCACCGACGCCCGTCCCGAGGACGTGCTGAAGATCGTGCGCCCCTGGGCGGACGCGGTCTGGGAGGTCGGGATCGCCTTCGGCACGGTCGGGGCTCAAAAGGATGCCCGCGTCGGAGACGCTGATCGATGCTTTCAGATCGAGGTGACCACCTACCGGTCGGAGGCCTACGACCGCACCTCGCGCAAGCCCGAGGTGTCGTACGGCGACTCCATCGAGGAGGATCTCGTCCGGCGTGACTTCACGGTGAACGCGATGGCCGTGGCGCTGCCGGAGAAGGAGTTCATCGACCCCCACGGCGGGCTCCAGGACCTGGCGGCACGGGTGCTGCGCACCCCGGGGACGCCGGAGGAGTCCTTCTCCGACGACCCCCTGCGGATGATGCGGGCCGCCCGCTTCGCCGCCCAGCTCGACTTCGCGGTGGCCGACGACGTCGTCACCGCGATGAAGGAGATGGCCGGGCGCATCGGGATCGTGTCGGCCGAGCGGGTCCGGGACGAGCTGAACAAGCTGATCCTGTCCGCTCACCCGCGCAAGGGGCTGGCGCTGCTGGTCGACACCGGTCTCGCGGACCGCGTGCTGCCCGAGCTGCCCGCGCTGCGCCTGGAGAGCGACGAGCACCACCGGCACAAGGACGTCTACGAGCACACGCTGATCGTTCTGGAGCAGGCGATCGCGCTGGAGGAGAACGGCCCCGACCTGACCCTCCGCCTGGCAGCGCTGCTGCACGACATCGGCAAGCCGCGCACGCGCCGCTTCGAGAAGGACGGCCGGGTCTCCTTCCACCACCACGAGGTGGTCGGGGCGAAGATGACCAAGAAGCGCATGACGGCCCTGAAGTACTCGAACGAACTGGTGAAGGACGTCTCACGTCTGGTCGAACTGCACCTGCGCTTCCACGGCTACGGCACCGGTGAGTGGACGGACTCCGCGGTCCGGCGCTACGTCCGCGACGCGGGACCGCTCCTGGACCGCCTGCACAAGCTGACCCGCTCCGACTGCACCACCCGCAACAAGCGCAAGGCGACCGCGCTGTCCCGCGCGTACGACGGTCTGGAGGAGCGCATCGCCCAGCTCCAGGAGCAGGAGGAGCTCGACGCCATCCGCCCGGACCTCGACGGCAACCAGATCATGGAGATCCTGGGGGTCGGGCCCGGCCCGGTCATCGGCAAGGCCTACAAGCACATGCTGGAGCTCCGCCTGGAGAACGGGCCCATGGGGCACGACGATGCGGTGGCAGCGCTCAAGGAGTGGTGGGCCGAGCAGAGCTGAGGTCGTGAAGGAGGGGGATGTTTCACGTGAAACACCCCCACGAATCCGGCCGGGACATGAAGAGGGGCGGTGTTTCACGTGAAACACCGCCCCTCTCGGTATTTTGTCTTACTTCGTGTAGTCCTTCAGGCAGAGCAGGAAGTCGCTGCCGTCACCGGACTCGGTGTACGTGTACTTGAAGTCCTTGGCCTCGGCCTCGCACTTGCGCGATGCCATGGTCTCCGTCGCGTACAAACCCTTGATCTTGGCGAGCACCACGTATTGCGCCTTCGACGAGCTGCAGTCCACGACCTCGAGGTCCGGGTCGGTGTCCTTGGTGCTACCCCGGTGCATGCAGTCGCCGACCTTCGCCGTGTCGGCGTCGTCCTGGCTGGCTATGTAGCCGCCGATGGCCGCGCCGAGGGCGGCCACCACGATGACGATGTTCTTGATTGTCCTGAAGCCCAGCTTGCGCTTGGGAGCCTGCGGCGGGACCGGAGCGTAAGGCGCGGTACCGGCCTGCTGCGGGAAGCCGGGCTGGGGCGGGTACGGAGCCTGACCCTGCGGCGGGTACGGAGCCTGGCCCTGCGGTGGCGGCGGAGTGGTCACTCGGGGGTCCCCCTCGAACGTGTGGGTGCGCATGGCGCGAGATAAGACCCACGTAAGTTAGCGGCTCCCAATGACAACCCTGTAACCCAGAGGGACTCTGTGTCTTTGATGTGACATTTACCGGCGCTCAAAGCGGGCCATAGTCGCAGCAACCGCTCCGTAGACCAGAGCGACGAGAATCACCAGCACCACCGACCGGCCGTCCGGGGGCAGCATCAGGGCGGCCACCGCTGCGGCACCGACGAAGGCGACGTTGAAGAGCACGTCGTACACAGAGAAGATCCGGCCCCGGAAGCCGTCGTCGACGGATGACTGGACGATCGTGTCCGTGGCGATCTTCGCGCCATGGGTGGTCAGCCCCAGGACGAACGACGCGACCAGCAGGGGCCCGGTGGCGAAGGGAAGGCCGAGCGCGGGTTCCAGGAGCGTGGCGGACGCGGCGCACACGACGATCCAGCGGCCGGGACCGAGCCGCCCGGCCGCCCACGGGGTCACCACCGCCGCGGCGAAGAAGCCCGCGCCCGATATGCCCAGCGCCAGCCCCAGCAGCCGGAGTCCGTCGTCCGGGCCCGAGGAGAGGGCGTACCGGCACAGCATCAGCAGCATGACCAGCAGGGCGCCGTAGCAGAAGCGCATCAGCGTCATCGACAGCAGCGCCCAGGCGGACTCCCTCCGCGCGGGCTCGGTGAGATGGCGTACACCGGCGAGCAGACCACGAACGCTGCCGGCGAGCGCCGCGCCCACGTGTGGCTGCGCCGGCTCCCCCTCGGGACCGAGCAGTTCGGCGGCCATGGTCAGGGAGACGAGGGCCGAGCACAGGTACAGCAGGGCACCGAGCAGCACCACCGCCGCATCGGAGTCGGACACCACCAGCCGTACGGCGAAGGCCAGGCCGCCGCCCGCGGTCGCGGCGAGCGTACCGGCGGTCGGGGAGAGTGAGTTGGCCATCACCAGGCGCTCGGTGTCGACGACGTGGGGCAGCGCGGCGGACAGGCCCGAGAGGACAAAGCGGTTGACGGCGGTGACGCACAGCGCGGAGGCGTAGAACAGCGCGTCCGGGGCGTCGCCGGCCATCAGCACAGCGGTGCCCACCGCCAGCAGCGCGCGCAGCAGATTGCCGTACACGAAGACCTGGCGGCGCCGCCAGCGGTCCAGCAGGACCCCGGCGAAGGGGCCGACCAGCGAGTACGGCAGCAGCAGGACAGCCATAGCCGAGGCGATCGCGGCGGGCGAGGTCTGCTTCTCCGGGGAGAAGACGACGTAGGCGGCGAGTGCGACCTGGTAGACGCCGTCGGCGCCCTGGGAGAGCAGGCGTACGGCGAGCAGGCGCCGGAAGTCGCGCGGGCGCAGCAGGACGCGCAGGTCACGGACGACGGGCATGGTGCACAGCCTCACACAAGGGAGGGTCCCCGGGTCGTGGAACCCGGGGACCCTCTCAGCCCTGGCAGGAGCGGTTTTTGAGCGGAGCGTTGCTTAGCGCTCGACCTCGCCGCGGATGAACCTCTCGACGTTCTCGTAGGCCTCGTCGTCGAAGTACTGGACCGGCGGGGACTTCATGAAGTAGCTCGACGCCGACAGGATCGGGCCGCCGATGCCGCGGTCCTTGGCGATCTTCGCGGCACGCAGGGCGTCGATGATGACGCCGGCCGAGTTCGGGGAGTCCCAGACCTCGAGCTTGTACTCCAGGTTCAGCGGGACGTCACCGAAGGCACGACCTTCGAGGCGGACGTACGCCCACTTGCGGTCGTCCAGCCAGGCCACGTAGTCCGAGGGACCGATGTGGACGTTCTTCTCGCCCAGGTCACGGTCGGGGATCTGCGAGGTGACGGCCTGCGTCTTCGAGATCTTCTTGGACTCGAGGCGGTCGCGCTCCAGCATGTTCTTGAAGTCCATATTGCCGCCGACGTTGAGCTGCATGGTGCGCTCGAGACGGACACCGCGGTCCTCGAACAGCTTCGCCATCACACGGTGGGTGATGGTGGCGCCGACCTGCGACTTGATGTCGTCACCGACGATCGGCACGCCTGCCTCGGTGAACTTGTCCGCCCACTCCTTGGTGCCGGCGATGAAGACCGGAAGGGCGTTGACGAACGCGACCTTGGCGTCGATGGCGCACTGGGCGTAGAACTTCGCCGCGTCCTCGGAACCGACGGGCAGGTAGCAGACGAGGACGTCGACCTGCTTGTCCTTGAGGACCTGGACCACGTCGACCGGGGTCTCGGCGGACTCCTCGATGGTCTCGCGGTAGTACTTGCCGAGACCGTCGAGGGTGTGGCCGCGCTGGACCGTGACGCCCTTGTTCGGGACGTCGCAGATCTTGATGGTGTTGTTCTCGCTGGCACCGATGGCGTCCGAGAGGTCGAGGCCGACCTTCTTCGCGTCGACGTCGAAGGCGGCGACGAACTCGACGTCACCGACGTGGTAGTCGCCGAACTGCACGTGCATCAGGCCGGGGACCTTGGACGCCGGGTCGGCGTCCTTGTAGTACTCGACTCCCTGCACCAGCGACGCGGCGCAGTTGCCGACGCCGACGATGGCTACGCGAACCGAACCCATTCCGGTTGCTCCCTGTGTGTACGAGTGAGGCCCTGAGTGGGACTCACGTGGCGGTGTCGTCGGGCGTATCCGTCCCGGGGGTGTCCCCGGGACGGGGCAGGCCGCCCGACGCTCCAGATGTGGTGTCCTGCTGAGCGGACCCCCCGGAGGCAGAACCCTTCAGGTCCCGTCCGGCCCGCTCGCTCTCGATGAGCTCGTTCAGCCAGCGCACTTCGCGCTCCACGGACTCCATCCCGTGGCGCTGGAGCTCAAGCGTGTAGTCGTCGAGGCGCTCCCGCGTGCGGACCAGGGAGGCGCGCATCTTCTCCAGGCGCTCCTCCAGCCGGCTGCGCCGGCCCTCCAGCACGCGCATGCGGACATCGCGCGACGTCTGCCCGAAGAAGGCGAAACGTGCCGCGAAGTGCTCGTCCTCGTACGCGTCGGGGCCGGTCTGCGAGAGTAGTTCCTCGAAGTGCTCCTTACCTTCCGCCGTCAGCCGGTAGACGATCTTGGCGCGGCGTCCGGTGAGCGGAGTGGCGAGGGCGTCCTCGTGCGTGCTCCCCGGTTCTTCGATCAACCAGCCGTTGGCGACCAGCGTCTTGAGGCAGGGGTACAGCGTTCCGTAGCTGAACGCACGGAACACGCCGAGGGACGTATTGAGTCGTTTGCGCAGCTCATAGCCGTGCATCGGGGACTCGCGGAGCAGGCCGAGTACGGCGAACTCGAGGATTCCGGAACGCCGGCTCATCGTCGCCTCCTCTCGTCGCCGTCTCGCTTATCTCGCTCTGATGTATCGACTCGATACATCCCGACGATAGAACGGCCTTCCGGATGCGACAAGGGGGAGAACGGTGAACGGGATCACATCACCGATTCGTAGGAGGCAAGTTGCCCGATTTGGTGTGAACTTCGGGACTCGGCAGGTTTTGGCGGTGCGTAGTCTGTGCGGCATGCACACCACCGGGAACCAAGTGACGCCTGGGGGCGTCATCGCCCCCGGTGCAGTACGGGTGAATGCAGGAACGACCGCATCCGTACTTCGGGGGGACCGGAAACCAGCCGCCGTTTCCAGGCGCGCACGGGTGCGCCTGCCCGAGGAGTAATCGTTCGATGAGCGAGCACCGTCGCAAACCGCCGCAGCCGCAGGGAGGCGGACGTGCCGCGGCCCGACGCGGCCAGTCCGGCTCGTCCTCCGGCCGCCGTGCGGCTCCGCGTGGCGCCACCGGGTCTCCTTCCGACTCCTATGGGCCGGGGGGTGATGAGCGCCAGTACGGCAGCCGTGCCGAGGCTCGCCGTGCGGCGCAGAGAAACGGAGGCGGCCGCCGCAGAGCGGCCGACAACACCGGGCCGGGCGGCCGGCGCGGCGGGCCGACCGGGCCCGGGCGTGGCAGGGGCCGGTCCAGCGTGCCCGCCAAGAAGCGGTTCATCGACTACCCGCGGGCGGGCAAGTTCGGGTGGCACCGCTGGGTGCCGTCCTGGAGGCTCGTCTCCGGACTCTTCATCGGCTTCGTCGGCAGCCTGGTCGCCTTGTTCGGCGTCGGCTACTTCATGGTCGGCATCCCGAGCGAGAACGTCGCCGCCCAGTCGCAGAACAACGTCTATTACTGGGCCAACGGCAAGCAGATGGTGGCCACCGGCACGGGCGTGAACCGGCAGAACGTCACCATCGACCAGATCCCCGAGGCCATGCAGTGGGCGGTGATCTCGGCCGAGAACAAGAGCTTCTACTCGGACTCCGGGGTCGACCCCATGGGTATCGCCCGGGCCCTGGTCAACATGGCGCGCGGGGGTCAGACGCAGGGTGGTTCGACGATCACCCAGCAGTTCGTCAAGAACACGTACCTGAGCCAGCAGCAGACGGTCTCCCGGAAGTTCAGGGAGATGCTCATTTCCATCAAGGTGGGGACGAAGCTCCAGAAGAAGCAGATCCTCCAGGGCTACCTGAACACCTCGTACTACGGACGCGGCGCCTACGGCATTCAGGCCGCCGCGCAGACGTACTACGGCGTGGACGCGGTCAAACTCACGCCGAGCCAGTGCGCAGTCCTGGCAGCGCTGCTCAAGGGTCCGACGTACTACGACCCCGCGGGCAACCCGGATCTTGACAAGTCGGCGACTCAGGACGCCAACACCCGGCGGTCCAAGGAACGCTGGCACTGGATCCTCGGCGAGATGCACAAGGACAAGCACATCACCGACGCCCAGTACCAGGAAGCGATCAAGAAGTACCCCACGCCTCAGGGCCGCAAGGCGACCAAGGGCATGACCGGTCAGATCAGCTACCTGGCCGACACGGCGAAGAAGTACGTCCTGGCGCACTCCGACATCACGGAGGCGCAGTTCGACAAGGGCGGCTACCAGATCTACACGACCTTCGACAAGGACAAGGTCAACGCCCTGAGTGCGGCCGTGAAGAAGATCGAGAAGCAGCGCCTCGACCCGAAGACGCGCAAACTCGACAAGTACGTCCAGTTCGGTGCGGCCTCGGTGGTGCCCAATGACGGCGCGATCGTGGCGCTCTACGGCGGTGACGGATACGAGAACGGCCACTTCACCAACAACGCCGACACCTCGGGTGT
Source organism: Streptomyces sp. NPDC051636 (assembly GCF_044453765.1). NCBI lineage: Bacteria > Bacillati > Actinomycetota > Actinomycetes > Kitasatosporales > Streptomycetaceae > Streptomyces > Streptomyces sp. NPDC051636. The sequence continues at coordinate 153,720 of NZ_JBITDA010000005.1, forward strand.
CCCCGTCGGTTCGACGTGGAAGCCGTTCGTGCTGGCGGCGGCCATGGAGTACGGCACGTACGAGACCGACGGGGTCGGGCTCTCGCCGCTGAGCAAGTACAACGGCAATGATCACCTCAAGGTGAGAAGGCCGGACGGCACGTACTTCCTGAACAAGGACAACTCGACCTTCTTCCAGAACAACGAGAGCGACCGCGCCTGGGGTTACATCACCCTTCGCAAGGCGATGGAGCAGTCCGTCAACACGCCGTTCGTGCAGCTCGGCGTGGATGTGGGGCTGACCAAGGTACGCGACGTCGCCAAGGCGGCCGGCATCCTGGACGCGAGTTTCTCCACGCTCAACCCGTCCTTCGCCATCGGCACCTCGACCCCGAGCGCGATCCGCATGGCGGACGCCTACGCGACGTTCGCCGCCTCCGGAAAGCAGGCGGACCCGTATTCGGTGACCGCGGTCAAGAAGGACGGGCAGGAGCTGCAAGGCTTCACCAAGCCGAAGACCACTCGGGCCATGGACGCGAACGTGGCGAACAACGTCACGGACACGCTGGAGAACGTCATCCAGAACGGTACGGGTCAGAACGCCAAGGCCCTGGGCCGTACGGCAGCGGGCAAGACCGGTACCACCGACAGCAACAAGTCGGCCTGGTTCGTCGGCTACACCCAGCAGCTGTCGACGTCGGTCGCGATGTTCCGGGAGAACCCGAAGGACCACGAGCTGCTCTCCATGAACGGCACGGCCGGCGTGGAGTCCATCCACGGTGGTGACATCCCGACCTCGGTGTGGACCGAGTACATGAAGGCCGCGCTCAAGGGCAAGTCGGACCCGGGCTTCCCGGAGGCCGAGGAGATCGGCGAGGTCTCGGACGAGCCGGGTGCTCCGTCCCCGACGCCGTCGGTCACCATCACGCCGCCGAGCGAGACCCCGACCGAGTCCTCGAGCCCCACGCCCAGCGATACGCCCACCCCGTCGTCGCCCACGCCGACCGAGTCCTGCCAGTTCGGCTGGGGCAACTGTGAAAACACCGGCGGCACCGACACGGGCGGCACGGACGGTGGTGTCACCGACTCGCCGACACCCACGGACACCATCGGAAACGGCAACACCAGAGGCAACGGCAATGGAGGCATCTTCGCCGGACCGGCCGGCTAGACCGGAGCCCGGATCGGTTGGCGGTCATTTCGCCCGCTGCGGGTGTTTCACGTGAAACATGGGCCGCCGCACCCACGAGGTGCGGCGGCCCTCGGCGTATTCCTAGGCGGGTACGGCAGGATGTGCCTCATGCCCAGTGCAGAAATGACGCCCGCGAGCGTGCACGAGCCCGAGCCGGTGCGACCCGCCCGAGAAGAGCCCGTGCGGCCGACCAAGGAGGACGAGGTCGCCGCGGCCGGCAGTGACCTGATCGGCGGCCCCATCGGGCGGCGCGCCCTGCTTGGGACGTCCTGGTGGACTCCCGTACGGGTCGTGGCGCTCGTGGCGATCGGTATGTTCGCCCTCGGTCTGGTCCAGAAGGCGCCCTGCTACAACGGCGCCTGGTTCTTCGGCGCGAGTTCCCAGTACACCCACGCGTGCTACTCGGACATCCCGCACCTCTATCAGGGGCGTGGCTTCTCCGACGGGCTGGTGCCGTACTTCGACAAGCTCCCGGGGGACATGGAGTACCTCGAATACCCGGTGCTGACCGGTGTCTTCATGGAGGTGGCCTCCTGGCTCACGCCCCACAGCGGCAGCATCCAGCACCAGGAGCAGTGGTACTGGTTCGTCAACGCCGGAATGCTGATGGTGTGCGCCGCCGTCATCGCCGTCTGCGTCGCCCGCACCCACGCCCGGCGCCCCTGGGACGGCCTCCTGATCGCCCTGGCGCCCGCCTTCGCGCTGACCGCCACCATCAACTGGGACCTGCTGGCGGTGGCTCTGACGGCCGCGGCGATGCTGATGTGGGCCCGGGGCCGTTCCCTCGCCTTCGGCGTCCTCCTGGGACTCGCCACGGCCGCCAAGCTCTATCCCGTCTTCCTCTTCGGGCCCCTGCTCGTGCTGTGCTGGCGCGCGGGCAAGTGGCGGGAGTACTTCACGGCCGTGGGCGGCGCGGTGGTCTCCTGGCTCGCCGTCAACCTGCCCGTGATGCTCTTCGCCTTCGACGGCTGGTCGAAGTTCTACAGCTTCAGCCACGACCGGGGCGTCGACTTCGGCTCCTTCTGGCTGATCTGGGCCCAGAACTCGACCGACCCGCCCAGCACCGACACGGTCAACTTCTACGCCACCCTGCTGGTGGTGCTGTCGTTCGTGGGCATCGCGGTGCTCACGTTCACGGCCCCGCGCCGGCCGCGCTTCGCGCAGCTCGCCTTCCTGATAGTGGCGGCCTTCATCCTCACCAACAAGGTCTACTCACCGCAGTACGTCCTGTGGCTGGTCCCGCTGGCCGTGCTCGCCCGGCCGAAGTGGCGGGACTTCCTGATCTGGCAGGCGTGCGAGGTCGCCTACTTCCTGGGCATCTGGCTGTACCTGGCGTACACGACCAGCGGGGACGCCCACAAGGGCCTGCCGACCCACGGCTACCACTGGGCGATCGCGGTGCACCTGCTGGGCACGCTGTACCTGTGCGCCGTCGTGGTGCGGGACATCCTCCTGCCGGAGCGGGACGTGGTGCGCCGCTCCGGCGACGACGACCCCTCGGGCGGGGTGCTCGACGGTGCGGAGGACGTGTTCGCCCTCGGAGCGGCGGCCCACCCGCCGAGGCAGGCCGCGCACGTCGAGGGGCCGTACGGTCTCCAGGTGGAGTGGGGCAGCCGGGGGCCGGTCTCTTCCGGAGACGGAGACGGTTCGCTCTGAGCGAACAGGGCGAGGCCTGGAAAACGCGAAAGGCCGTACACGGAAGGTCCGGAGGGACCCGTGTACGGCCTTTCGGCTGCCCGGAGCCGCGTCAGCGGTCGACGAGCCGGTCGAACTGCGTGGTGGTGTGCCGCAGATGGGCCACCAGTTCCTCGCCGACGGTCGGCTCGGGCGCGTCCGCCGGTACGAAGAGGATCGACACCTGCATGTGCGGCGGCTCGGCGAACCAGCGCTGCTTGCCGCCCCAGACGAACGGAGAAAGGTTCCGGTTCACCGTGGCGAGGCCGGCCCGTGCGACGCCCTTGGCGCGCGGCATGACGCCGTGCAGGGCCTTCGGGGCCTCCAGGCCCACCCCGTGCGACGTACCGCCCGCCACGACCACCAGGAATCCGTCCGAGGCCGCCTTCTGCTGGCGGTAGCCGAAGCGGTCGCCCTTGGCGACGCGTGTGACGTCCAGGACCGCGCCGCGGTACTCGGTGGCGTCGTGGTCCCCCAGCCACAGCCGCGTGCCGATGCGGGCGCGGAAGCGGGTCTGCGGGAACTGCTGCTGGAGCCGGGCGAGTTCGTCGGCCTTGAGGTGGCTGACGAACATCGTGTGCAGCGGCAGCCGGGCCGCGCGCAGCCGGTCCATCCAGCCGATGACCTCCTCGACGGCGTCCGAGCCGTCGGTGCGGTCCAGCGGCAGGTGGATGGCGAAGCCCTCCAGCCGGACGTTCTCGATGGCGGAGTGCAGCTGCGCCAGGTCCTGCTCGCTGATGCCGTGCCGCTTCATCGAGGACATCACCTCGATGACCACACGGGCCCCCACGAGCCCGTACACGCCGTCGATCGACGACACCGACCGGATGACCCGGTCGGGCAGCGGCACGGGCTCCTCGCCGCGCCGGTACGGCGTCAGCACCAGCAGGTCACCGCCGAACCAGTCCTTGATGCGCGCGGCCTCGTACGTCGTGCCGACGGCGAGGACGTCCGCGCCCAGTCGCGTGGCCTCCTCCGCCAGGCGCTCGTGTCCGAAGCCGTAGCCGTTGCCCTTGCAGACCGGGACGAGCCCCGGGAACTGCTCCTGCACGTGCTTGTGGTGCGCCCGCCAGCGCGCGGTGTCGACGTAGAGCGTGAGCGCCATGGCCGGACCTGGAACCTTTCTCGTGGCTGCGGTGGGGCAGACGTGTGAACGCTGTGAAGGCTATGGAATCAAACCGCCGGGGCTCAGCGGCGCGACATGTAGATGTCGAGCGCCTTGTGGAGCAGCTTGTTGAGCGGGAAGTCCCACTCGCCGAGGTACTCCGCTGCCTGCCCGCCCGTGCCCACCTTGAACTGGATCAGGCCGAAGAGGTGGTCGGTCTCGTCCAGCGAGTCGGAGATGCCGCGCAGGTCGTAGACGGTGGCGCCGAGCGCGTAGGCGTCGCGCAGCATCCGCCACTGCATGGCGTTCGAGGGCCGGACCTCGCGGCCGATGTTGTCGGAGGCGCCGTAGGAGTACCAGACGTGCCCGCCGACGATCAGCATCGTCGCCGCCGACAGGTTCACGCCGTTGTGCCGGGCGAAGTACAGCCGCATGCGGTTGGGGTCCTCGGTGTTGAGGGCTGTCCACATGCGCTGGAAGTACGCCAGCGGGCGAGGCCGGAAGTGGTCGCGCACGGCCGTGATCTCGTACAGCCGCTGCCATTCCGCGAGATCCTGGTAGCCGCCCTGGACGACCTCGACGCCGGCCTTCTCGGCCTTCTTGATGTTGCGGCGCCACAGCTGGTTGAAGTTCTTGTGGACCTCTTCCAGGGAGCGGTTCGCGAGCGGTACCTGGAAGACGTAGCGGGGCTGTACGTCGCCGAAGCCGGCGCCGCCGTCCTCGCCCTGCTGCCAGCCCATGCGGCGCAGCTTGTCGGCCACCTCGAAGGCACGGGGCTCGATGAAGTCGGCCTCGATGTCGCGCAGCCGCTTCACGTCCGGGTTCTGGATGCCCTGCTTGATGGAGGCCGCCTCCCAGCGCCGGATGATCACCGGCGGCCCCATCTTCACGGAGAAGGCGCCCTGCTGCTTGAGGTGGGCCAGCATCGGCTGGATCCAGTCGTCCAGATTCGGCGCGAACCAGTTGATGACCGGGCCCTCGGGGAGATAGGCGAGGTAGCGCTTGATCTTGGGCAGCTGGCGGTAGAGGACCAGGCCCACGCCGACCAGCTGGCCGGTCCGCTCGTCGAACCAGCCGAGGCTCTCGGAGCGCCACTCCGCCTTGACGTCTGCCCAGGCCGGGACCTGCATGTGGCTCGCCGACGGCAGGCTCTGGATGTACGCCAGATGCTGCTCTCGACTGATGGTCCTCAGGGTCAGGCTCATTCGGGGCGCTCCTCGGGCTGGTGTGTCCCCATGGGTACAGGGGCTCCGGCTCTCGCGCCGAAGCCTACTGCGCCTTGCGAGCGCCCCGACTGGGCGTACGGGACCTTCGCCCCGGCCTGTGGGCCGCCGGGGTGTTGCGTGGTGTCCGGACGGACGGTGGCCGGAGGGTCAGCTGAAGAGGCCGCCGAACAGCCCGCCGTGCGCCATACCGATCAGAAAACCGACTCCCGAGGCACCGAGACCCACGATCAGACCGAAGCGCTCACGCGTGGTGACCGAGATCCACTGTCCGTACGCGCCGACGACGATCCCCACCAGGCCGGCCCAGGAGCTGAGCAGGTGCAGGCTGTGGAAGAACGACGTGATGAAGGCTGCCAGCCCGAGCACCAGCGTCACCGCCATCAGGGCGTCCTGGAGCGGATGGGGCTTGCCGTCGGTGGCGAAGAGGGATCCTGCGGTGTTGGGTCGCAATGCCTGTGCCATGGGGCACCTCCTGCGGAACGCGGCGCACGGTAGCGCCGTACACACCCGATGTGTACAAGACTGGCCGTCTCCCGGGCCGGATTTCAACCGGAAGCCGGTGTGCGGGTACTCTGTACCCTCTGCACCGGTGTCTGCCCAGGCCTGCCCAGGTCGCGGTCGGGGCTTCCCTGAGGAACCCCGATTGTCAGTGGTGGCTGATTTACTCGCGGATACTGTTGCGCACGCATCACAACCCTCCTGCCACGGAACGACCGTGGCCGCTGAGTCCAAAGGAGGTGGGTTCCACATGCGTCACTACGAGGTGATGGTCATCCTCGACCCCGATCTGGAGGAGCGCGCTGTCGCCCCCCTGATCGAGAACTTCCTCTCCGTCGTCCGCGAGGGCAACGGCAAGGTGGAGAAGGTCGACACCTGGGGCCGTCGTCGTCTCGCGTACGAGATCAAGAAGAAGCCCGAGGGCATCTACTCGGTCATCGACCTGCAGGCCGAGCCTGCGGTCGTGAAGGAGCTCGACCGCCAGATGAACCTGAACGAGTCGGTCCTCCGGACCAAGGTCCTCCGTCCCGAGACCCACTGAGCTCTCCCGCTCAGCTGATCCCGGGATTCGAGTAGCAGCACCAGCAGCCAGCAGCAAACCCGCCGAGAGGTTCCCCCATGGCAGGCGAGACCGTCATCACGGTCGTCGGCAATCTTGTCGATGACCCCGAGCTGCGCTTCACCCCGTCCGGTGCGGCGGTCGCGAAGTTCCGCGTCGCGTCCACTCCCCGCACCTTCGACCGCCAGACGAACGAGTGGAAGGACGGCGAGAGCCTCTTCCTGACCTGCTCGGTCTGGCGTCAGGCGGCGGAGAACGTCGCCGAGTCGCTCCAGCGAGGCATGCGCGTCATCGTGCAGGGCCGGCTGAAGCAGCGGTCCTACGAGGACCGCGAGGGCGTCAAGCGCACGGTCTACGAGCTGGACGTCGAGGAAGTCGGCGCCAGCCTGCGCAACGCCACGGCCAAGGTCACCAAGACCGCCGGCCGCGGTGGCCAGGGTGGTTACAGCGGCGGTGGCGGCCAGGCCGGCGGCGGCTGGGGCGGCGGCCCCGGTGGCGGCCAGCAGGGCGGCGGCGCTCCCGCCGACGACCCGTGGGCGACCGGCGCTCCCGCCGGTGGCCAGCAGGGCGGCGGCGGTGGCGGTGGCTGGGGCGGTGGCTCCGGCGGCGGTGGCGGCTACTCGGACGAGCCCCCCTTCTAGGCCCTCGGGCCAAGGTGGGTCGTACCCCAACTTCTTGATCACACAGGAGATACACCATGGCGAAGCCGCCTGTGCGCAAGCCGAAGAAGAAGGTCTGCGCTTTCTGCAAGGACAAGGTCACGTACGTGGACTACAAGGACACGAACATGCTGCGGAAGTTCATTTCCGACCGCGGCAAGATCCGTGCCCGCCGCGTGACCGGCAACTGCACGCAGCACCAGCGTGACGTCGCCACGGCCGTCAAGAACAGCCGTGAGATGGCGCTGCTGCCCTACACGTCCACCGCGCGATAAGGGAAGGGTGACCGACTCATGAAGATCATCCTCACCCACGAGGTCTCCGGCCTCGGTGCCGCGGGCGACGTCGTCGACGTCAAGGACGGTTACGCTCGCAACTACCTGATCCCGCGGAACTTCGCTATCCGCTGGACCAAGGGTGGCGAGAAGGACGTCGAGCAGATCCGTCGTGCTCGCAAGATCCACGAGATCCAGACCATCGAGCAGGCCAACGCTGTGAAGGCCCAGCTCGAGGGTGTCAAGGTCCGTCTGGCAGTCCGCTCCGGCGACGCTGGTCGTCTCTTCGGTTCCGTCACCCCGGCCGACATCGCCTCCGCGATCAAGGCTTCCGGTGGCCCCGAGGTCGACAAGCGCCGCATCGAGCTGGGCGCGCCGATCAAGACCCTGGGCGCTCACGAGACGTCCGTGCGTCTGCACCCCGAGGTTGCCGCCAAGGTCAACATCGAGGTCGTCGCGGCCTGATCGCTGCGCTCGCTTGAGCAGTTGAGAAAGGGGCCGCATCCTTCTGGGGTGCGGTCCCTTTCTCATGGCCGTCTCACGGTCCTCTCGTGGTCGAGTGCCACGTGTTTCACGTGAAACAGTCAGCGCGTCGCGCCCGTCACGATCCAGTGGCCCGACCGTGCGCGCAGCCAGAGCGTCAGCATCCGCACGGTCATCATCAGCGTCATGGCTCCCCAGAGCGCGGTGAGCCCGCCGCCGAGGGCAGGGACCAGTAGCGCGACCGGGGCGAAGACCGCGAGTGTCACCAGCATGGCCCCGGCCAGATACGGCCCGTCCCCCGCGCCCATGAGGACACCGTCGAGGACGAAGACCACACCGCAGATCGGCTGGGAGAGCGCCACCATGAGCAGGGCGGGCAGGGCGGTGTCCTTCACCACGGCGTCGTTGGTGAACAGAGGCAGAAAGAGCGGTCGTGTCACGATCACCAGCAGCCCGAGGAGTATCCCGACCGCCACGCCCCACTGCACCATCCGTCGGCATGCTTCACGAGCGCCCAGGGCGTCTTCCGCCCCGAGGTAGCGCCCGATGATGGCCTGGCCGGCGATCGCGATGGCGTCGAGGGCGAAGGCCAGCAGGCTCCACAGGGACAGGATGATGTGGTGGGCCGCGATGTCGGCGTCTCCGAGGCGGGCCGCGACGGCCGTGGCGATCATCAGGATCGCCCGCAGGGAGAGCGTCCGGACCAGCAGGGGGACACCGGCCTGAGCCGAGGCCCGGATCCCGGCCGCGTCGGGCCGCAGCGACGCCCCGTGTCGGTGGGCCCCTCGGACGACCACGGTGAGATAGACCGCGGCCATCCCGCACTGGGCAATCACGGTGCCCCAGGCGGAACCGGCGATGCCGAGGCCGGCGCCGTAGACGAGTCCGGCGTTGAGGGCGGCGTTGGCGACGAAGCCGGCGACGGCGACGTACAGGGGTGTCCTGGTGTCCTGCAGCCCGCGCAGCACACCGGTGGCCGCGAGCACGGCCAGCATGGCCGGTATGCCCAGCGCGGAAATGCGCAGATACGTCGTCGCGTACGGGGCCGCGGTGGGCGAGGCGCCGAAGAGGTCGACGAGGGCGGGTGCCAGGGTCAGGACGAGGGCGATGACCGTGGCGCCCAGGAGGAGCGCGAGCCAGATGCCGTCCATGCCCTGGCGGATGGCTGCCTGGAGGTCGCTCGCGCCGACGCGTCGGGCGACGGCCGCTGTGGTGGCGTAGGCGAGGAAGACGAAGACGCTCACGGCTGTCGTGAGGAGGGCCGAGGCGACCCCGAGGCCGGCGAGCTGGGAAGTGCCGAGATGGCCGACGATCGCGCTGTCGGCCATGACGAACAGAGGCTCGGCGACGAGTGCGCCGAAGGCCGGGACGGCCAGCGCGACGATCTCGCGGTCGTGCCGCCGTCGGACGGCCTTGGGTATCGCGCAAGCCTGTGTCATGAGCACTAATCTAATCGTCCACAGGTAAGAGATGCAAAGGGCTTGTGGCCCTTACTCTTGGTCGAGGGTGCTGCGTATCCGCACACCAGTGGCAGCGATCTTGGTCCGACTGGGGAAGTTTTTCTTCTGCACAGCCGGTGGATGGGAAATGTGCAGGTCAGAGCAATTTCGATGAGGGAACCGAGTCCTTGTTCACAGGGCTGTCCACCGTGTCGTGCACAGGTTTCGGCGAGTTCTCCACAGCATCCGGGCCGTCGTCCACATGGCCTGTGGATAACCAGATTGGCTGACGGTGCCGACGGGCCTACCGTTGTCCGGCGCCCGCTGCTTCCGTCGATCTCGGAAACCTCACAAAACCGACGCGGTGGAACCGGAGTTGGGCCTCTCAGTTGTCAGTGTCGTGCCGTAGAAATGGGGGCACGGCGAGGTCCGCCCGGGCGGACGGGAGGAGGTGGCTCGGTGAGCATTTCCGAGCCCTTGGACGATCCGTGGGCCGACAGCGGTCCCAGTGATCGTCTGCCCGCCTCCCGCCGGGGCAGTGGTGGCCGGGGCCGTGACGAGCAGCACGACCGGGGCGGTGACAGCGGCGCGTGGGACGGAGGCGGTTCGTCCTTCGAGCGGGTGCCGCCGCAGGACCTCGACGCCGAGCAGTCCGTGCTCGGCGGCATGCTGCTGTCCAAGGACGCCATCGCCGACGTCGTCGAGGTCCTCAAGGGCCACGACTTCTACAAGCCCGCGCACGAGACGATCTACACGGCGATCCTCGACGTCTACGCGAAGGGCGAGCCCGCCGACCCGATCACCATCGCCGCCGAACTCACCAAGCGCGGTGAGATCAACAAGGTCGGCGGCGCGGCGTATCTGCACAGCCTCGTCCAGACGGTGCCGACGGCGGCGAACGCCGAGTACTACGCGGAGATCGTCCACGAACGCGCGGTGCTGCGTCGCCTGGTGGAGGCCGGCACCCGCATCACACAGATGGGATACGCGGCCGACGGCGACGTCGACGAGATCGTCAACCGGGCCCAGGCCGAGATCTACGCCGTGACCGAACAGCGCACCAGCGAGGACTACCTCCCGCTCGGCGACATCATGGAGGGCGCCCTCGACGAGATCGAGGCGATCGGCTCGCGCAGCGGCGAGATGACGGGCGTACCCACCGGGTTCACCGACTTCGACTCCCTGACGAACGGCCTGCACCCCGGCCAGATGATCGTCATCGCGGCGCGTCCCGCCATGGGCAAGTCGACGCTGGCCCTGGACTTCGCGCGGGCCGCCTCCATCAAGCACAACCTGCCGAGCGTGATCTTCTCGCTCGAGATGGGCCGCAACGAGATCGCCATGCGTCTGCTCTCCGCCGAAGCGCGTGTCGCCCTGCACCACATGCGCTCGGGCACGATGACCGACGAGGACTGGACCCGGCTGGCCCGCCGCATGCCGGACGTGTCGGCCGCGCCGCTGTACATCGACGATTCGCCGAACCTGTCGATGATGGAGATCCGGGCCAAGTGCCGTCGCCTCAAGCAGCGCAACGACCTCAAGCTTGTCGTGATCGACTACCTCCAGCTGATGCAGTCCGGCGGCTCCAAGCGCGCCGAGAGCCGCCAGCAGGAGGTCTCGGACATGTCGCGTAACCTCAAACTGCTCGCCAAGGAGCTGGAGATCCCGGTCATCGCCCTCTCCCAGCTCAACCGTGGTCCCGAGCAGCGCACCGACAAGAAGCCGATGGTCTCCGACCTGCGCGAGTCCGGCTCCATCGAGCAGGACGCCGACATGGTCATCCTGCTGCACCGTGAGGACGCCTACGAGAAGGAGTCCCCCCGCGCGGGTGAGGCCGACCTGATCGTCGCCAAGCACCGAAACGGCCCGACGGCGACGATCACGGTCGCCTTCCAGGGGCACTACTCGCGGTTCGTGGACATGGCGCAGACCTGATCCGGCGGCCTTCTTGGGGCTGCCCGTCGTCGGCTCGGTGAAATGAACTCGACGTGCGCTGCCCCACCGGATGCACTGGGGGCATGACGACATCTCCAGAAGAGCTGCTTGCCGGTACCCGGCGGGCGCTGTTGCACCGGATCGCCGTGGCGCAGGCCGAAGGGCGCGCGCCCTCGTTGGTGGCCGCGGTGGTGCGGGGCGGACGGTCCGTGTGGCACGGGGCGCGGACCTCGGTGGACGGGCACGGGCCCGACGAGAACGTGCAGTACCGGATCGGGTCGATCACCAAGACGTTCACCGCCGTCCTGGTGCTGCGGCTGCGCGACGAGGGCGTGCTCGACCTCGGCGACCCACTGGAGAAGCACCTGCCGGGCACCGGTGCGGGGGAGGCCACCATCGCCGAACTGCTCGCGCACACGGGCGGGCTGGCCGCCGAGTCGCCCGCGCCTTGGTGGGAGCGGACCCCGGGCTCGCTGCGCCCCGAGCTGAGCGATGTGCTGGGCGAGCAGCCCCTGCTGCATCCGGTTGGCCGCCGGTTCCACTACTCCAACCCCGGTTACACGCTGCTGGGCGCGTTGGTGGAGGAGGTGCGGGGCGCACCCTGGGAGGAGGTGCTCCGGCGTGAGGTTCTCGAACCCCTGGGCCTGCACCGTACGAGCTCCCAGCCGCAGGCACCGCACGCGGGCGGCTGGGCGGTGCATCCCTGGGCCGACGCGATGCTGCCCGAGCCCGTGGAGGACCTCGGCCGTATGGCACCTGCCGGTCAACTGTGGTCGACCACCGGAGACTTGGCCCGCTTCGCCGCTTTCCTGGCCAAGGGAGACGACCGGGTACTGAGTGCGGAGTCGGTGCGGGAGATGCGGACGCCCGCAGCACCGGCCGAGGCCGCGGACGTGATGGACGGTGCCACCTACGGCCTCGGACTGCAGATCCAGCGCCGCAACGGCAGGCTGCTTGTGGGGCACTCCGGCTCCCTGCCGGGCTTCCTGGCGAACCTCAGCATCAGTGTGGCGGACGATGTCGCGGCCGTGGTACTGGCCAACTGCACCTCCGGCCCGCTGCTGTCCGTGGTGGGCGCCGACCTCGTACGCATCGTCGCCGAGGCCGAGCCGCGGATCCCCGAGCCGTGGCGGCCGCTGCCCGAAGTCGACCGGGCCGTGCTGGAGTTGGCGGGGCAGTGGTACTGGGGCACGCACGCCTTCGCCCTGCGGGTGACGGCTGACGGGCTCGTCTCCCTGGGGCCGTTGTCCGGCAACGGCCGCAGCTCGCGCTTCCGTGCCAATGGCGATGGCACCTGGACGGGCCTGGAGGGCTACTACGCCGGAGAGCTCCTGCGGCCCGTACGGCGCCCGGATGGAACCCTCAGCCACTTCGACCTCGGATCGTTCGTGTTCACGCGTCAGCCGTACGACGAGGAGGCTCCCGTCCCCGGTGGCGTGGACCCCGAGGGCTGGCGGGGGATCCGCTAGTGCTGGGACCCTGCGCCCGGTGGCCTGTTTCACGTGAAACAGGCCACCTCGACGGCGCTCAGAACTGGAGCTTGAACCCCACGTGCGAGGCCGTGAAGCCGAGCCGCTCGTAGAAACGGTGCGCGTCGGTGCGCGTGTTGTCGGACGTCAGCTGTACCAACTGGCAACCCTGGCGCCGGGATTCGTCGATCGCCCACTCGATGAGCCGCGTGCCCAGGCCGCTGCCGCGCTCGTCCGCGTGGATGCGGACACCCTCGATGATCGACCTGGTGGCCCCGCGCCTCGACAGTCCGGCAATGATCGTGAGCTGGAGCGTGCCGATGACACGGCCCTCGTGTTCCGCGACGACCAGGCACTGGTTCGGGTCGGCGCTGAGCCGCTCCAGCGCGGTCAGGTAGGGGGCCAGGTCGTCCGGTGACTCGCGCTGGGCGCCCAGCGGATCGTCAGCGAGCATGCCCACGATGGCAGGGATGTCGTCGGCGACGGCGGCGCGTATCTCGAAATGATCTCCCATGAGCGCACCCTATGCGGGCACGTTCAGCGACTCCACGACGCGCACCAGCGGGGCCAGCTCGGGATTCCTGGCCGCCTCGTCGAGGGCCTCGCGCAGGGCGGCGTCATTGGTCGGGCGCGCTTCCTCGAGCAGTTCGAGCCCTGCCGGGGTGACGTTCGTGTAGATGCCGCGGCGGTCGGTGGGGCACAGGTAGCGCTCGAGCAGACCGCGGTCCTCGAACCGGGTGACCAGGCGGGTGGTGGCGCTCTGGCTGAGGACGACCGCGTCGGCGACCTGCTTCATCTGCAGATGGCCCCCTTCGCCGTCGTGCTGCCGGCTGAGCACGTCGAGGAGGGAACCGAGTTCGTGATCATGGGCCTGCTGCCCGAGGGCGCGGGCGACTTCGGGGTCTCCATCCCCACCGCGGGCCTCCTGGTCACCGGCTACGCGCTCGGCGTGGTGCTGGGGGCTCCCCTGATGACCGTGGTGGGCACCAAGGTCTCCCGCAAGCGGATGCTGATGCTGCTGATGGGCCTGTTCATCGCCGGCAACCTGTTGTCCGCCGTCGCCCCCGTCTTCGCGGTCATGCTGACCGGACGTGTGATCGCCTCCCTGGCACACGGCGCCTTCTTCGGCATCGGCTCGGTCGTCGCGGCCGACCTGGTGGCCCCGGACAAGAAGGCCGGCGCCATCGCGATGATGTTCACCGGCCTGACCGTCGCCAACGTCATCGGCGTCCCGCTGGGCACGCTCGTCGGGCAGCACGTCGGATGGCGTGTCACCTTCGCGATCGTCGCGGCCCTCGGAGTGGTCGGCCTGGCCGGCATCGCCAAGCTGGTGCCCGAGATGCCCAGGCGTGAGGGGGTGCACCTGCGTCACGAACTGGCCGCCTTCAAGAACGCCCAGGTCCTGCTCGCCATGGCGATGACCGTCCTCGGCTTCGGCGGGGTCTTCGCCGCCATCACCTACATCGCGCCGATGATGACCCACGTCGCAGGTTTCGCCGACGGCTCCGTCACCCGGCTGCTGGTCCTGTTCGGCCTCGGCATGGTCGGCGGCAACCTGATCGGCGGCAAGTTCGCCGACCGCGCCCTGATGCCCATGCTGTACGTCTCGCTGGGCGCTCTTGCCGTCGTACTCGCGCTCTTCACGCTCACCGCGCACAACAAGATCGCGGCAGCCGTCACCATCACCCTGATCGGCGCCCTGGGCTTCGCGACCGTCCCGCCCCTGCAGAAGCGCGTCCTGGACCAGGCGCACGGCGCCCCGACGCTGGCGTCGGCCGTGAACATCGGCGCCTTCAACCTGGGCAACGCCCTCTCCGCCTGGCTCGGTGGCATGGTGATCGCCGCGGGCTTCGGCTACACCGCCCCCAACTGGGTCGGCGCCGCTCTCGCCGCGGCGGCCCTGGTACTGGCCCTGCTCTCCTCGGCCCTGGAACGCCGGGACGGCGCCCGCGGCACCGTGGTGGCGGCCGGCCGGCCCACCAAGCACCGGACGGCCGTCCCGCGCTGAACCACCGAAACCGCCGCCGTAGCACCACCAGCTGTAACACCACAAGGAGAAAGCCCTCATGAGCCCCACTACCGTCGCCCCACTGACCACCCAGGACGCCGAGACGCTCGTGCACGCGGCCCGCGACGCGGCCGAGGCCGCCGGAGCCACCGTCAGCGTCACCGTCCTGGACGCGGGCGGCCACCCGCTGGTCTTCCTGCGGGACGACCGGGCCGTGCTCATCTCCGGCGAGACCAGCACCCGCAAGGCCTACACGGCGCTCCAGCTGAACGTCCCTACCGCCGACCTCGTCGACACCGTCCAGCCCGGCGGTCCCTTCCACACCCTGCCCACCGCGCTCGACAGACCCCTGCTGTTCATCGCGGGCGGCATTCCGGTCCGCCGCGACGGCCGCCTGATCGGCGCCATCGGTGTCGGCGGCCGCACGCCGGAGCAGGACCAAGACCTCGCCAGCGCCGCCGTGGAGGCGCTCGCCTGAGTCCGCCCGCGTCAGCGGCGAACGCCGGCCCCGCAGTGAAGCGGTGGCCGGCGTTCGCCGTGCAGGGGCCGCTCAGCCCGCCGCCACCGTCAGCGGAGCGAACCGGCGGGTCCAGTCACCGCTCAGGTCCGGCGCGCCGTACGTCATGACGGAGTTGAAGGCGATGGACTCCAGCCCCCGCTCCTTCACCCACGCCAGCAGTTCCTCGTGCCGTACGTCGATGTCGGTGCGCAGCGGACGGTCGCTGTGGGCGGCGAGCGAGGCGAGGAGGGCCTTCGCCGTCTCCGTGTCCCGGGCGATCAGCGGGCCGACGACCTGTGTGTCCATGTTGGGCCAGGCACCCGCATACCCGATGATCCGGCCGTTCTCCTCGGCGACGCGCAACTGGTCGGCGAAGGCGGGCAGCCGCGTGATGATGTGGGTGCGGTCGGCGCCGAACACCTCCTCGTCGAGCCGGAGGATCGAGGTGAGGTCCTCGGCGGTGGCCGCACGCGTCGCGACGCCGCGTTCCGGCCCGTCCGGCGTGAAGTGCCCCATGACCATCTCCGCCCGCCCGATGACCTTGAAGCCGAGCTCCTCGTACAGCGGGCGGCCGTACGGCGTCGCGTGCAGGATCAGGGGCGTGGTCCCCATCGCGGAGACGATGTGGCGCATCAACCGGCGTCCGATGCCCTGGCGGGCATGCCGCTCGGCGACGAGGACCATGCCGACGGCACCCAGATCAGGGCGGTCCTGCGGGCCGTACTCCGTGACGACGCACGCGGCGACCAGTCCACCGCCGGGGTCGTCGATGCCGTAGCCCCGTCCGGCGGTGAGCAGGAAGGCCCACTTGTGTTCCTCCCGTGGCCACCCCCGGTCTTCGGACAAGTCGGCGCAGGCGGTGAGATCGCGCAACGTCAGACGACGGATGGGCAGAGCGGAGAGGGATGGAGTTGGCACGCAGGTCAGGCTGTCCGACCATGCCCCTTGGCGTCCACCTGTTTCGGGCCACACGCAGGTGCTTTTGGCCATGTCGTGGCCATCCGCACAGCGCGCGGACAGGTGCGAGGTGTTTCACGTGAAACATCGGCGAACGGCGAGCGTCCGGCAGAATGCCGGAGATCCGCGAAGTCGTCCCATTAGCCTCAGGGGCATGGCGAGACTTCATCTCTTCGATCTCGACGGCACATTGCTGCACGGCACCAGCGCACCCGTGGAGATATCCCGTCAACTGGGTCTCCAATCCGAGACGATAGTGCTTGATCGGGCGATCGCGGCGGGGCGGATCGGGCCACCGGAGTACGCGACTCGGGTTCATGCGCTGTGGTCCGGCCTCACCGAGGCACATGTGGTGGCCGCTTTCGAGGGGGCTCCGTGGCTGACCCGCATCCGCGATGTCTGGGCGGAGATCCGGAGCACGGGTGACTATTGTGCGGTGGTGTCGCTCTCGCCTTCCTTCTTCGTGGAACGGCTTCTGGACTGGGGGGCGAACGCGGCATTCGGATCGCGCTTTCCCGCCCTTCCTTTCGCCGAGCCCGTGGATCCGGCCGGCGTTCTGAACTCCGCGGCGAAGGTACGGATCGCGGACCGGCTGTGCGAGGAGTTCGGGGTGACGCGAGCGGACTGCGTCGCCTACGGGGACTCCATGTCGGACAAGGACCTGTTCAGCGTGGTGCCGGTATCGGTCGCGGTGAATGCGGACGGTCACCTCTCCGGTCTCGCGACGCACTCCTACACCGGCCGGGACCTGTGGGATGCCTACCAATTGGTGGGCCCCGCCCGGTAATTGAGGATCGCTGGTCCGGCCGGGGTCCGAATTCGTGGCGGAGCACGGGGGGACTTGTGTGCACGGCGACGGCCGGTAGGGTCGACTCCGGTTCACGTCCGGGGTGGGGTGCATACATCCCGTGCGGGCCGAGAGCAGGGCAATGCAGCCTAACGAGACGGAGAGATCGAAGACCCGTATTTCCAGGTAGGCGACCGGGGACTCCGCTCAGGGGGGATGCTGCAGCCGTCCGCGGGGGAAAGCAGGCACCTTCCGACTCCGGAAGTGTGCGCAGACCGACCGAAAGATGTTCGAGGCGAGGCACACCATGGACGCTCCGACCACCACGTCGGCGGACAACGGCACGTCCGGCGGGGGCGGCTGGTTCACGCCGCGCAAGCCGCCGGCCACGCCTCCGGACGGTGATCAGGAGGCGAGCGGGGGACGCCGTCCGGCGGTGCTGCGACCGGTGGGCCGTACCCCGGCCCAGGGCCCTGAGCAGCCCCCGCGAGACGCTCCCGCCCCTGCGGCGCCGAATGATCTCCGCGCCGCGGTGAGCGGAGCCCTGGAGGCTCAGGAGGGAATACCGTCGACCGGACCGTCCGCCCAGGCCCCGGCGGCCCCGGCTGCTTCGGCCCCCGGCGCCCCGTCCGCCCCGGCTCCCGCCGCGCAGGCCACCTCCGAACAGACCACCCCCGCCTCACCCGCCGTGCCGGTCCCCGAACCGCGCGTCCCCGCCCATCGGCCCGCGCCCGTCGCCGAGGACGCCTCCCCGGACGCCGTCCGCATCCGCCGCACCATGGCCGAGGTCGCTCCCATGGCCGACAAGGTCACCTCGTACTTCTACGCGCTGCTCTTCGTGCGCCACCCCGACCTGCGGTCACTGTTCCCGCCCGCGATGGACACCCAGCGGGACCGGCTGCTCAAGGCGCTGCTCACCGCCGCCGAGCACATCGACAACACCCCCGTCCTCGTCGACTACCTGCAGAATCTCGGCCGCGGCCACCGCAAGTACAGCACCCGTGCCGAGCACTACCCGGCTGTCGGTGAGTGCCTCATCGGCGCGCTGACCAAGTACGCGTCCGCCGTCTGGGACGCGGAGACGGAGGCGGCCTGGGTGCGGGCGTACACGACGATCTCGCAGGTCATGATCGACGCGGCGGCGGCCGATGAGCTGCGCGCGCCGGCCTGGTGGTACGCGGAGGTCGTCACGCATGAGCTGAGGACGCCGGACGTCGCGGTCCTCACCGTCCGTCCGGACCAGCCCTATCCCTTCCTCGCCGGCCAGTACACCAGCGTCGAGACACCCTGGTGGCCCCGCATCTGGCGGCACTACTCCTTCGCCTCCGCCCCCCGCTCCGACGGACTGCTGACATTCCACGTGAAGGCCGTCCCCGCGGGCTGGGTCTCCAACGCCCTGGTGCAGCGCGCCCGCCCCGGCGACGTCATCCGGCTCGGTCCGCCGACCGGCTCGATGACCGTCGACCACACCACCGACAGCGGTCTGCTCTGTCTCGGCGGCGGCACCGGCATAGCCCCCATCAAGGCGCTGGTCGAGGACGTCGCCGAGCACGGCGAGCGCCGTCCGGTCGAGGTGTTCTACGGCGCCCGCACCGACCATGACCTGTACGACATCGACACCATGCTCCGGCTGCAGCAGAGCCACCCCTGGCTCTCCGTCCGCGCGATCGTCGACCAGCAGGCGCACCTCCAGCTCCCCGACGCGATACGCGAGTACGGCCCCTGGAACGAGTACGACGCTTATCTCTCCGGCCCGCCCGGAATGATCCGCAGCGGCGTCGACGTGCTCAGGAACGCCGGCATCCCGTCGGAGCGGATACGCCACGACTCGGTCGAGGAGCTCGTGGTCGTCGGGGACTGAACCTCACCCCAGGTCCGGGGCGTGCATGGCACGTACGCCTTCGATGTTGCCGTCCAGATAGTGCCGCAACGACAGTGGGACGAGGTGCACGGAGGCGATGCCGACCCGGGTGAAGGGCACGCGGACGATCTCGTACTCACCGGCGGGCTCGTCCACCTCGGGGCCGTGGCGGAGCGAGGGGTCCATGGACTCCAGCCGGCAGACGAAGAAGTGCTGCACTTTCACGCCGGTCGCGCCGCCGTCCTCCCCGATGTGCTCCACGGTGTCCACGAAGCAGGGCACCACGTCGGTGATCTTGGCGCCGAGCTCCTCGTACACCTCACGGTGCAGGGCGTCGACGACGGTGGTGTCGCCCGGTTCGACCCCGCCACCTGGAGTGACCCAGTAGGGATCAACACCGGGCTTGGTGCGCTTGATCAGGATCAGGTCGTCACCGTCCAGGAGGACAGCACGGGCGGTGCGCTTGACCACGGGTCGGACGGTCATGGGAGAAATGTGGCCCGGTTGGTTCCACGTGAAACATCGCAAAGCGCCACCGGCCCAGCGCACGCCGTGACAGCGGCGCGTCGCCGCTCAGCACCAGTCAGCGGCCGCCCGCTGGAGCCACTCGTGCGCCCGCGCTACGTGGGGCATCGCGAGCGTGCCGGTGCGCACCACCAGGAAGTACGTGCGCAGCGGGGGCACGGCGGGCTCGTGCAGCGCGACGACGTCGCCGTGCTTGACGGCGGCGGCGCACAGATAGCGGGGCAGCACCGCCAGCCCGGCCCCCGCGGTCGCACAGGCAAGAACCGCACGCAGGTCGGGCACGATGACGGTGCCCGAAGCGGAGGGGCGGGAGTCGAAGACGGAGGCCCAGTAGCGGGAGACGAAGGGCAGCGACTCGTGCACCTCGACGACCGGCAGATTCTCCAGGGCGGCGGCGCCCTTTCCGCGGGCCTTTCCCGAGCCGATCCGCTCGGCCCAGTGAGGGGCGGCGACCAGGACGTGCTCCTCGTCGCACAGCGGAGTCGCCGTGAGCAGGGCGCCGCGCGGGCGAGCCGTGCTGATGGCCAGATCATGATGTCCGGCAGCGAGCCCTTCCAGCGTCTCCTCGGCGTTCCCGAAGGAGGCCCGCAGCGAGAAGCCCTGGCCGTCGTCGCCGATGAGTTCGGTGAGGGCGGGAAGCGCGCGTTCGGCGGTGAACTCGGGCGGGCCGGCGAGGTGCAGGGTGCGTAACGAGGACTCGTCGTCGAGCCCGGTCTCGGCTATCTCCACCAGCGCGTCGAGATGCGGCGCGGCCTTGTGGGCGAGCTCGTCGCCGACGGTCGTGGGCGTCACCCCACGGGCCTGCCGCAGGAACAACGGGCGGCCCAGCTGTCTCTCCAGGGTGCGGATCTGGGAGGTGACGGCCGGCTGGGAGAGGCCGAGGAGCGCGGCGGCGCGGGTGAAGGAGCCGGCCCGGTGCACGGTCACGAACGTGCGCAGCAAGGCCAGATCCATGGACGCCCCCTTTCCTCGCCTCTCCCGGCCCCCAGGCAGGGACCAACTATAAATAAGTCGATAGGTCTCTGTCGCTAGCGTGATTGGACACTGACAGAGAGTCAACTAGCCTTGGTCGCGCGGTTCTTCGCGCGCGGAACCGGGGCGGTCCGAGCCACGAGGGGGGAGGCCCGGACCGCCCGTCATCCGGTCAGTCCGCCGACTCCTCCAGTGCCCGGAGCACATCCGCCACCAGGTCCTCGGGGTCCTCGGCGCCGACCGACAGCCGGATGAAGCCCTCCGGTACGGCGTCCCCGCCCCAGCGGCCGCGCCGTTCGGCCGTGGAGCGGACCCCGCCGAAGCTCGTCGCGTCGTCCACGAGCCGCAGGGCACCGAGGAAACGGTCGGCACGCGCGCGCGTGGGCAGCGTGAAGGAGACGACGCATCCGCAGCGCCGCATCTGCTGCGAGGCGGTCTTGTGTGCGGGGTCGTCGGGCAGCCCCGGGTACCGCAGCCCGGTCACCTCTGGCCGTCCCCGCAGAGCCTCGGCGAGCGTCAGGGCGGTGGCGTTCTGCCGGTCCACGCGCAGCTGCAGCGTGGCCAGGGAGCGGTGCGCCAGCCAGGCCTCCATGGGCCCGGCGATCGCACCGGCGATCTTGCGCCAGCGGCGTACGGCGGCCATGGCCTCGCCGTCCCGGCCGACGACGTACCCGAGCAGCACGTCCCCGTGCCCGGTGAGCTGCTTGGTGCCGCTGGCCACCGAGAAATCGGCGCCGAGCTCCAGCGGCCGCTGGCCCAGCGGCGTCGCGAGCGTGTTGTCCACGGCGACCAGGGCGCCACGCGCGTGTGCCGCCTCCACGAGGCGCCGGATGTCGCACACCTCGAGCCCGGGGTTGGAGGGCGACTCGATCCACAGCAGCCTGGCCCCGTCCAGGACTTCGAGCTGGGCGTCGCCCCCGGTGGGCGCGGTGCGCACCTCGATGCCGTACGCCTCCAGCTGGGCGCGGACCAGCGGCAGCGCCTGGTAGCCGTCGCTCGGCAGCACGACCGCGTCCCCGGCGCGCAGCTGCGAGAACAGTACGGAGGAGACAGCGGCCATGCCGGAGGAGAAGACCAGCGTCTCCGCACCGCCATGCCCCGGCGCCTCCAGCTCGCCGATGGCGCGTTCCAGCAGGGTCCAGGTCGGGTTCTCGTCGCGACCGTAGGTGTACGGGCCCGTGGGGTCGCCCGGCAGGTGGAAGTGGGCGGCGAACGCCGGGCCGGGCAGGGCCGGCTCGTGCTTGACGGGTTCGGGCAGCCCGGCGCGCACCGCGCGCGTGCCCTCACCGGCGCCGGAGAGGCCGTACCCGGCGTCCCTGGGGCCGTTCTCCGCGCCCGCACCGCCCTCGTCCGCAGCCGGTTCGCTCATGCCGCCCGTCCCTCCACTTCGTTGCGTACCGCGGCGAGCAGACCGGTGCTCGCCGCCTCCACCATCTCAAGGCACTCCTCGAAGCCGTCCAGGCCCCCGTAGTACGGGTCCGGTACGTCGAGGTCGTCGCCCGCGGCGGGGTCGAAGGAGCGCAGCAGCCGGATCTTCCGCGCGTCATCCTGCGTGGGCGCGAGGCGGCGCAGGGCCTTGAGGTGGCCGGTGTCGAGGGCGATCACCAGGTCGAGGCGGGCGAACCAGGACGCCTGGAACCGGCGGGCGGTGTGGTCACTGTCGTAGCCGTGCCCGTCCAGGACGGAGACGGTGCGCGGGTCGGCGGCGTCGCCCTCGTGCCAGCCGCCGGTGCCGGCGCTGTCGACCTCGACGAGGTCCTCGAGCCCGGCCTCCGCCACGCGCGCGCGGAAGACGGACTCGGCCATCGGCGAGCGGCAGATGTTGCCGGTGCAGACGAAGCAGACGCGGTAGGTCATGGCGGGCTCAGTCCTCGTCCGGCAGGACGAGGTGCAGTGCCCAGGAGACGATGGAGACGATCAGGCCGCCGACCACGGCGGTCCAGAAGCCCTCCACGTGGAAGCTCAGGTCCAGCTTGCCGCACACCCACGACGTCAGCAGCAGCATCAGCGCGTTGACCACCAGGGTGATCAGTCCGAGCGTGAGGACGAACAGCGGGAAGGCCAGCACCTTCACGACCGGCTTCACCAGGAAGTTCACCAGGCCGAACACCAGGGCGACGGCGATCAGCGTGCCGACCTTCTTACCGGTGCTGTCACCGGACAGAGTGATCTTGTCGAGAAGCCATACGGCGACCGCCAGAGCGCCCGCGTTGGCGATCGTCTTGACTAGGAAATTCTTCATGTGTCTGATCGTGGCAGACGGGATCGGATACGAGCAGTGGGGCGAGGGCGGACAAGAGCGATGAAGGCATTCCGGCTGGACGAACTGGAGGCGGAGCGCGCCGCCAACGAGGGTGCCTACCTTCGGTTCCTGCGGGAGCGGAACATGTCGGTCGGCCTGTACGCCCTCAACGCGGGTGAGCACGACCCGCAGAAACCGCACAACCAGGACGAGGTGTACTTCGTCGTCAGCGGCCGCGCCTCGATCACGGTCGGCCTGGAGACCACGCAGGTGGCACGCGGCAGCGTCGTGTACGTGCCGGCCGGCGTCGCCCACAAGTTCCACCACATCAGCGAGGACCTCAGGGTCCTGGTGGTGTTCTCTCCACCCGAGGCCTGAAGCGTCCCTGGTGATTCCCTAGGGGAACGGTCAGGGGAGGACAAGGGATGCGAGGCCCCGCCTGGCCCGCTCGCGGACCTAGCATCGAAGGCAGGACTCCAGAGCACGACTTCGAGAGCAGGGGACAAGGGCAATGCGAGAGATATTCGCTGGTCTGCCGTGGTGGGTGAAGTGGGTCGCGGTGCCGGTCATCGCCCTGGTCGTGTTCGGCGGCCTGATAGCCACGGTGGTCGGGTTCGTGATCGGCCTGCTCTTCAAGGCGCTGGTCTTCGTGGCCCTGGTCGGCGGGCTCATCTACATCGTGCGGAAGTTCACGGCGGGCTCCTCGTCGCGCAGCGACTGGTGAGGCGCCGTGGGAGCCGGTGACGGTAACAGGAATCACCGGTTCCCTCGGGGGAGGGAAGTTTTCCGGGCGGGCAGTCCGCGGGCGGTGGCGGACGGTTAGAGTCCGGAATTCGCCGCGGGGTCCGGCCCCGCGGGCGGCGTACACCCCCACCCGTGTTCCACCTGCACGGCCTGCCCCCCTCGCGCTTCGGGAGTGACCCCTTGGCCACGGTCGACACCGCACCCGCAGAACCACACGCACCCCCCACCCAGCCCCAGCCGCGCACCACCACACCACCGGTCCAGCGGCCGCCCGCCACGGCGATCCCCGAGCAGCGGCAGTCCGGGACCCTCATCGGATCCGTCCAGCGCGCCATGCGCCTGCTGGAGACCGTCGCCGGACACGAGTACGGCGCCCCCGCCAAGCAACTGGCGCGCGAGACCGGTCTCGCCCTTCCCACGGCGTACCACCTGCTGCGCACCCTCGTGCACGAGGGCTATCTGCGCCGGGAGAAGGGACTGTTCTTCCTCGGCGAAGCGGCCGAGCGGCTGAGCAGCAGTGGAGCGAAGCAGAAACGTCGCAGCACGGTCGCCGACGTGCTCGCGCACTGCCGGGACTCCATCGGTGTACCGGTGTACTACGCCATGTACCGCGAGGGGGAGATCGAGGTCATGTGCGTCTCCGACACACCGGGCAACCCGGCGGTCGAGGAGTGGGCCGACTTCCGCGAGACCGGGCACGCGCACGCGATCGGCCAGTGTCTGCTGTCCCAACTGGACGAGGACGCCCGGCGCGACCACCTGGATCGCTACCCCGTGCAGTCCCTCACGCCGTACACGGTGCGCGACGATCACGCGATGCTGCGGCGGCTGGAGCGGATCGGGCGGATGGAACCGGTGACGGAGCGGCAGGAGTACGCGCTGGGCACGGTCTGCGCCGCGATCCCGATCACCGTCGGCACCACCGCGGCCACGATGGCCATCTCCCTGCCGTCCCACCAGGCAGGCCGGCTGCTGCCCGCGGCACAGCAGCTGCAGGCCGAGATCGGACGGCATCTGGGCTCGATCGCGATCTCTATCAGCATCTGAAAACTCACTCCTTGTGATCTATCGTGTACGTTCAGCAAGATTTCATCATTGTTAAAGGGATCCTTACCGGCCAGTCAGTGTCCTATGACGGGATGGGCGATGCGCGAGTCCGTACAGGCAGAAGTCATGATGAGCTTTCTCGTGTCGGAGGAGCTCTCCTTCCGCATCCCGGTGGAGCTGCGGTACGAGACGTGTGATCCCTATGCCGTACGGCTGACCTTCCATCTGCCCGGTGATGCCCCGGTGACCTGGGCCTTCGGCCGCGAGCTGCTGATCGACGGGGTGGGCCGGCCGTGCGGTGACGGTGATGTGCGCATCGCGCCCGCCGACCGCGAGGCGCTGAGCGAGGTGCTGATCCGGCTTCAGGTCGGTGCCGACCAGGCCCTGTTCCGCTCCTCGACGCCCCCGCTGGTGGCCTTTCTCGACCGTACGGACAAGCTGGTGCCCCTCGGGCAGGAGGGGGCGCTCGCCGACTTCGACGCCCACCTCGACGAGGCCCTGGACCGCATCCTGGCCGAGGAACAGAGCGCCGGCTGAAGCGTTACGGCAGGGCGTCAAGTGCTGCGCCACAGCGTGCGGCACGGTGCAGTAACGCTTCTCCGTGGACGGAGAAGGTGCTGACGCAGCGTCACCGCTTCCGGCGCCGGCCCCGGCCGCCGCGTGCCGGAGCCGCCAGGGCCCCGGTGGCCGCGGCCGGCTCCTGCCCCGGGCGGTCGGCCGACACCACCAGAGCGGCGAGGGCCGTGGTGACCGGTACCGAGGCGACCAGGCCGATCGAGCCCACCAGCGTGCGCACGATCTCCTCCGCCACCAGCTCGCTGTTGGCGACCGTGCCCACGCTGCTCTGCGCGATGGAGAACAGCAGCAGCAGCGGCAGCGCGGCACCCGCGTAGGCCAGCACGAGTGTGTTGACCACGGAGGCGATATGGTCGCGGCCGATGCGGATGCCCGCGCGGTACAGCCCGCGCCAGCCCATCGCCGGATTGGCCTCGTGCAGTTCCCAGACGGCCGACGTCTGCGTCACCGTCACGTCGTCCAGGACACCGAGCGAACCGATGATGACGCCGGCGAGCAGCAGACCGCTCATGTCGATCGACGGATACAGGCCGTGGATCAGACCGGTGTTGTCGTCGGTGTTGCCGGTGAGTGCGGCCCAGCCGATGAACAGCTTGCCGAGGACGCCGATCAGTGACAGCGAGATCAGGGTGCCGAGGACCGCCACCGACGTGCGGGCCGACAGGCCGTGGCACATGTAGAGCGCGATCAGCATGATGGCGCTGGAGCCGACGACCGCCACGATCAGCGGGTTCGACCCTTGCAGAATCGCGGGCAGGATGAAGAAGTTGAGGACCAGGAAGCTGATGGCCAGCGCGACCAGCGCCATGAAACCGCGCATCCGCCCGACGACCACGACGGCGAGTGCGAAGATCCCGGCGAGCAGTGCCATCGGCAGGCGCCGGTTGACGTCGGTGACCGAGTACTGGAGGTCCCTCGGCGCCGAGGGCTCGTAGGCGACCACGACCTTCTCGCCCTGGTGCAACTGCCGCGACTGGTCCGGCTGCACGATCTCGGTGAACGTACGGCCCTTGTCCTTGCCGGTGTCGACCCGGACCGTCGCCTTCTTGCAGCTGCCGTTCGCCTCCTGCTGCGCGGAGCTCCCCTCGGCGGTGGAGGTGTCGCCGGTCGGGGTGTCCCCGGAGGCGTTCACCGACTTGCAGCTGACCTCGACGACCTTGGTGACCGTCGCCTGCTGTGTCTGCCGGTCGAAGCCGACCCCGGTGCGCTCGTGCGACGGGGCTCCGCCGGGCCAGAGGACCGCGAGCCCGACCACGACCGCCGCGGTGAACGGGATCAGGATCGCCGCGATGACCTTGCGCAGGTGCTTGGAGACCGGGGTGGCGGGTCCGTGGCTGTGACCGTGCGCGTGTCCGTGCCCGCCACCACCTCCGCCATCGGCGCCCGGGCCGTGCCCATGCCCGTGGTCGTGCCCGTCACCGGCACCGTGGCCGGATCCTGAGCCGTCGCCGGAACCGTGTCGGCGGGGCGGCTCGGGGGGCGGGTACGGAGACTGGTGCGTCGTGGTCACCGCCCGATCATCGCAAGAACGGCAGAGGCCCACTGTTCACCGCGCCACAAATAACGCTAGCGTGGAGGCACCTTTGCACACGCGGGAGCTCGGAGCACCGGGCTGAGAGGGCGCTGACCTCCGTCTTCGCGATGTTTCACGTGGAACGTCACTTGACTTGAGTGATGTTTCACAGGAAACGCCGACGGACGGATGCCGCTGCGTCGACCGCCGAACCTGTTACCGGGTAATGCCGGCGTAGGGAGTAGGTCTCATGACCAACAAGGACGCACGCACGCCTGCCTCCACGCAGAACGCGACGAACGGCTCGTCGAACGGGGAGGCCGGGAAGTCCATCGGCTGGCACAAGGGGTACGTCGAGGGCTCGCGCCCCGACCTGCGGGTGCCGGTCCGTCAGGTGCATCTCACCAACGGGCAGTCGGTCACGCTGTACGACACCTCCGGCCCGTACACCGATCCGCTGGTCGACACCGACGTCCGCAGGGGCCTGCCGCCGCTGCGGGAGAGCTGGATCATCGCCCGCGGCGACACCGAGGAGTACGCGGGTCGTCCCGTCCGTCCCGAGGACGACGGGATCAAGCACACCTCGCCCCGGGGTGGCCTGCGCAACCTCGACGCGGTCTTCCCCGGACGGCCGCGCCAGCCGCGCAGGGGCCGGGACGGCACGGCGGTCACCCAGCTCGCCTACGCCCGTCGCGGCGAGATCACGCCCGAGATGGAGTTCGTGGCCCTGAGGGAGAACGTCTCTCCGGAGGTCGTTCGCGAGGAGATCGCGGCGGGCCGGGCCGTACTGCCCGCCAACGTCAACCACCCGGAGATCGAGCCGATGATCATCGGCAAGCGGTTCCTGGTGAAGGTCAACGCCAACATCGGCAACTCGGCGGTGACGTCCTCCATCGAGGAGGAGGTCGAGAAGATGACCTGGGCGACCCGGTGGGGCGCCGACACGGTCATGGACCTCTCCACCGGCCGCAACATCCACACCACCCGCGAGTGGGTGCTGCGCAACTCCCCCGTTCCCATCGGCACCGTGCCGCTCTACCAGGCCCTGGAGAAGGTAGACGGCAAGGCCGAGGAACTGACCTGGGACATCTACAGGGACACAGTAATCGAACAGGCCGAGCAGGGCGTGGACTACATGACCGTCCACGCCGGCGTGCGCTTGGCATACGTTCCGCTGACCGCCAACCGCAAGACCGGCATCGTCTCGCGAGGCGGCTCGATCATGGCTGCCTGGTGCCTGGCGCACCACAAGGAGTCGTTCCTGTACGAGAACTTCGAGGAGCTCTGCGAGATCCTCGCCGCCTACGACGTCACGTACTCGCTCGGCGACGGCCTCAGGCCGGGTTCGATCGCGGACGCCAACGACGAGGCGCAGTTCGCGGAACTGCGCACGCTCGGGGAACTCAACCGGATCGCGAAGCGTTTCCACGTACAGACCATGATCGAGGGCCCGGGACATGTTCCGATGCACAAGATCAAGGAGAACATCGACCTTCAGCAGGAGATCTGCGATGAAGCTCCGTTCTATACGCTCGGCCCGCTGACCACGGACGTCGCGCCTG
The DNA here is from genome assembly GCF_044453765.1 of Streptomyces sp. NPDC051636. Lineage (NCBI taxonomy): Bacteria > Bacillati > Actinomycetota > Actinomycetes > Kitasatosporales > Streptomycetaceae > Streptomyces > Streptomyces sp. NPDC051636. The sequence continues at coordinate 181,506 of NZ_JBITDA010000005.1, forward strand.
CGTACGATCACATCACCTCCGGCATCGGTGCCGCGATGATCGCCTGGTGGGGCACGGCCATGCTTTGCTACGTCACGCCCAAGGAGCACCTGGGCCTGCCCAACCGTGACGACGTCAAGACCGGCGTCATCACCTACAAGATCGCCGCCCACGCAGCCGACCTCGCCAAGGGCCACCCAGGTGCGCAGGAGTGGGACGACGCGCTGTCCGACGCGCGCTTCGAGTTCCGGTGGGAGGACCAGTTCAACCTCGCCCTGGACCCGGACACGGCACGGGAGTTCCACGACGAGACGCTTCCGGCCGAACCCGCCAAGACGGCCCACTTCTGTTCCATGTGCGGGCCGAAGTTCTGCAGTATGAAAATCTCGCAGGACATCCGGCGCGAACACGGTGGCGGCCAGGCCGAGATCGAGGAGGGCATGGCGCAGAAGTCGAAGGAGTTCGCGGCAAGCGGGAACCGGGTGTACCTGCCGATCGCGGACTGAACGTGCCGAGGGGGCACGGTCCGGTGTGCCCCCTCGCTCGCTGTTGTGGTGACGGCGCCCAGGTCTGCGTCTCTTCTGGCGAGCCGACGTGCGCGTCCGGCTTGCGCCCCCGCCGGGGCGCAAGCCGGGGGTCATTCCGGCTGGTGCTCCGGGCCCCCGAAGTCCGGGCTCGTGTAGTCCGGGCTGGTGAAGCTGGGGCGCGGGCCCGGGGCCGAGCCGTCGTCGGGGCTGCTGAAGCCCGGGCGGTCGTAGCCGAGACGCGGCATGCGGCCGGTGGGTGTCGGCGGGGCCGTGCGGTGCAGTGCGGCCGTGCCGGGGTCGGCGAGCGCCTCTCGCAGGAACGGCAGGATGCCGCGGTCCAGCAGGGCCTCGCGCCAGGCCTCCCTGGCGCGGGCCACTTCCTGGTTCGCCTCCCCATCGGGTCCGTCCGTGAGCGAGGGGTTGTTGCGCAGGGCGGTCAGGAGCAGACCGACGGCGGCGACCAGGATCGCGGCCGCCGTCATGGCGCCGAACACCCAGCCTGTGGTGATCATCGTCTGGGCGAAGGCGGGTGCCGGGTCGAGCATCTTCAGGATGTAGCCGACGAGCAGGAAAATCGCCGCGGCCGTGCCGGCGAGGACGGGGGCAAGGACCGCGACGACGGCGACGGCGCCCGCGCCTGTGGTCTCGGCTGCCTCGCCGAGGGAGGCGGCGAGCCCTATCGCGTCCGCGCCCGGTTCCGCGGATTCGGACGCGGGGACGGAGGACGGGGTGGAAGGCGCCGGCCGGCGCAGTTCCTCGCGGACCTTCACGTAGTGCTGGTACTCGGTCGCCGCGGCCGCCGTGATGAGTGCGGTGGCGTTGAGCGCCATGGTGCGCAGTTGTTCGGGGTTGAGCCGCTGTCCGACGGCGGCCAGTTCCGGGCGGTGTGGTGCGGAGCGCAGCGCCTCATCGAGGATCCGCTCGTATTCCTGGCGGTCCTCGCTCAGCAGGTGCTGCGGAACGCTGTTCATGTGCATCCCCCGATGCTCCGTAGGGCTTGGGGCTCGCACGTCGACGAGCCGTCGGGCAGAAACGGAGGGGAGCCTGCTACGGATAAGCCGATGGTAGAGCCGCGACGGCGCGCGGTGACAGGGGGTTGCCGGAAATTGGGTGTCTGCCTGCGCGAACGCCGCCGGGGGAGCCTGCCCGGAGAACGCTCAGCTGCCCAGGGGCAGTTGCTGGACCAGCAGCTTCCCGGCCATGGTCACTCCGCCGTCCATCGCGATGGCCAGCCCGTCGGCGTAGACGTGCGGTCCCTCGACCACGGGGCGGCTGTCCTCGTCCTCGTCCTCGGAGCCGACCTCGCCCAGCAGGTAGGGAATGGGGCTGTGGCCGTGAACGATGCGGGTACCGCCGTACGTATCGAGGAGGGAACGCACGGCTTCGGCGCCGCCCTCGCGGAAGGAGAAGCGCTTGGTGAACTTGCGGAACAGGTCCCACACTTCGTCCGCGTCGTTTCGGGTGAGGGTCTCGCGGACGGTGTCGTTGACCTCTTCGATGGAGTCGCCGTAGTCGAGATAGGCGGTGGTGTCCGAGTGGACGAGCAGGTGGCCGTCGGTCTCGGTGAGCGCGTCCAGGCGGGCCATCCACTGCAGGTGGTGGTCTTGGAGGCGGTCCATGTCGGTCTTCTGGCCGCCGTTGAGCAGCCAGGCCGCCTGGAAGGTGGCGGTGCCCGCGCCGGAGTTGACGGGGGTGTCGCCGAACCGCTTGGCGCCGAGCAGCAGCAGCTCGTGGTTGCCCATGAGCGCCTTGCAGTAGCCGCCGGCCGCGGCGGCCTCGGCGGACAGTCGCATCACCAGGTCGATGACGCCGATGCCGTCCGGACCGCGGTCGGTGAAGTCGCCGAGGAACCACAGCCGGGCGGTGCCCGCGCACCACTGGCCGGCGGCGTCGATCAGGCCCTTCTCCTGGAGGGCGGCGATCAGCTCGTCGAGATAGCCGTGCACGTCGCCGACGACGTAGAGCGGACCCGGGCCGGTGGTGGGCTGCGCGACCGGTGCGGGCGCCGGCTCCGCGGTGACCTGGAGCGTGTCGCCCCGGTTGATGACGGGCAGGTCGCGCTCGGTGGGCGTGTATCCCTCGGGGTACGTCTCCTCCACGGGCGGGACGGTGTTGCCTGGGGGGGTGCTGTGGGCGTACGGACCGGTCTCGTGGACGTACGCGGGCACCCGGAAGTCGCGCAACGTCGCCGTCCGCTCCACCTCGGGTCCCTGACCGGCCCCCTGAGTCATCAGACCCCTCCACCATCGCGCCGCATCTGCACCGCATCGGACTGCCTGGTCGCAGCGGCCCGCGGTGTCGTGCGCCCATCATAGGAATGCGGATCCCGCCATGTGATGACCCAGGGGTGGTGAATCAGAGCAAGAGTCCAGTTCGCCGCGGCATTCGCCCCGTTTGGGCAGGGGTTCGGCCGAGTGCTGACTCCTTTGCCGGCCGCTTGCCGTCCTCCTTCGGGCCTCGCGGCGGAGTCTCCGGTCCCTCCACCTCCGCCGCGCCGGCCGGACCGGCCGTCAGCTGCCCTCCGGTGTACGCGGCGGGCTGACGGTCGTGCGGGGCGGGCGGCGCTGGGAGGACGTGCGCACGATCAGCTCGGTCGGTATCACCTGCTCCATCGGGCGGTCCGACTCCACGCCCTCGATGGCGTCGATGAGCAGCTGGACCACCGCCGTGCCGATGCGGCGGGGCTTGAGGGAGAGCGTGGTGATGGGCGGCTCGGTGTTGGCGTACACGGTGGACTCGCTGCAGCACACCAGGAGCAGGTCCTCCGGGACGCGCAGACCGTAGCGCCGGGCGGCGGCCAGCAGGTCGGTGCCGTTCGGGTCGAACAGTCCGTAGACGGCGTCCGGCCGGTCGGGGCGGGCGAGCAGCCGGTCGGCGGCGACGGCGCCCGCGCAGGGGTCGTGCGCCGGGTAGGCCTCGTACACCGGGTCCTGGCCGACCCGCTCGCACCAGTGCAGGTACGCGGTGGTCGACAGGTGGGTGTACGTGTCCGTGGTGGTTCCGGTGAGCAGGCCGATCCTGCGGGCGCCGGCGTCGGCGAGGTGGTCGAGGATGCCGAGGACCGCGGCCTCGTGGTCGTTGTCTACCCAGGCGGTGACCGGGAGGGACCCTGCGGGGCGGCCGTCCGAGACGACCGGCAGGCCCTGCCGGACCAGTTCGCTGACCACGGGGTCCTGGTCGGAGGGGTCGATGACGACCGTGCCGTCCAGGGCGACGTTCGACCACACGTCGTGGCGGGAGGTCGCGGGCAGGATGACCAGGGCGTAGCCGCGGGCGAGCGCGGCCGAGGTGGCGGCGCGGGCCATCTCGGCGAAGTACGCGAACTCCGTGAAGGTGAAAGGTTCATCCCCGTACGTCGTCACGGTCAGGCCGATCAGGCCCGACTTGCCCGTACGGAGGGTTCGGGCGGCGGCCGAGGGGCGGTACCCCAGCCGGTCGGCGACCTCGCGGACGTGGCGGCGGGTGGCGTCCGGGAGCCTGCCCTTGCCGTTGAGGGCGTCGGAGACTGTCGTGATGGAGACCCCGGCGGCGGCGGCCACGTCTCTGATGCCCGCCCGGCCCGGCCGGCTGCCTCGACGTGAGGTTTCCGCGCGGCTCACCTGGTGCTTCCCTGCTGCTGTCATGGCGAGCCGATAGTAGGGCTCATGCGGTGGGGTAGTGCGGACGCATATGCACGCGTTGACAGGCACGTTTCTGCATGGTCATGCGGGATCAACGGCCTTGGAAAATAAGGCAGTTGACCGACCAAAAGGCAAGACGTGACTTGTCGGCGCGCACAGGCCTGCCAACTGTCCGATGTCTCGAAGAGGTCTCAACTCACCTTCACGGGTGATGCGCGCCAGGGCGTGAGCCACCGGCGCATAGATATATGTACAGCGCGCCCCCCTATACGTACGCCTTGGTGCGGTGATGCCCGTGATGCCAATGGGATTGGTGAGGTTTGCTCCGCAGCTGTTCGCAGGGGCGCCGAATCCTCATAGGGTGAGGAGTATTGGAAGCCGGCGGCGCTGACGGGCCGCCGGTGATCGCGAGGAGGACTGCGGTGAGCGAGACGAGCCCCAAGCTGCGCGCCGAGCTGGAGGGTATCCCCACCTACAAGCCGGGCAAGCCGGCCGCGGCCGGCGGACCGGTCGCGTACAAGCTGTCCTCCAACGAGAACCCCTACCCGCCGTTGCCCGGGGTGATGGAGACCGTGACCGCGGCGGCCTGCTCCTTCAACCGCTACCCGGACATGGCGTGCACCGGGCTGATGGACGAGCTCTCGGACCGCTTCGGCGTCCCGCTCTCCCACCTGGCCACCGGCACCGGCTCCGTCGGTGTCGCCCAGCAGCTGATCCAGGCCACCAGCGGACCCGGGGACGAGGTCGTCTACGCCTGGCGGTCCTTCGAGGCGTACCCGATCATCACGCAGATCAGCGGCGCGCGGTCGATACAGGTGCCGCTCACGCCGGGCGATGTGCACGACCTGGACGCGATGGCCGACGCGATCACCGACCGGACCCGGCTGGTCTTCGTCTGCAACCCCAACAACCCGACCGGCACCGTCGTACGGCGCGCCGAGCTGGAGCGCTTCCTCGACCGGGTGCCCGGCGACGTGCTGGTGGTGCTGGACGAGGCCTACCGGGAGTTCATCCGGGACCCGGAGGTGCCCGACGGCGTCGAGCTCTACCGGAGCCGGCCGAACGTCTGCGTGCTGCGGACCTTCTCCAAGGCGTACGGCCTCGCCGGGTTGCGCGTCGGCTTCGCGATCGCCCATGAGCCGGTGGCGGCGGCGCTGCGCAAGACGGCGGTGCCCTTCGGCGTGAGCCAGCTGGCGCAGGAGGCGGCGATCGCCTCGCTGCGCGCCGAGGACGAGCTGCTCGGCCGGGTCGGGTCGCTGGTGTGCGAGCGCACGCGCGTGGTCGACGCGCTGCGCTCACAGGGCTGGACCGTGCCGGAGACCCAGGCAAACTTCGTGTGGCTGCGGCTGGGCGAGCGCACGGTCGCGTTCGCGGCGGCCTGCGAGCAGCACGGTGTCGTGGTCCGGCCGTTCCCGGGCGAGGGTGTGCGGGTGACCGTCGGGGAGACCGAGGCGAACGACATCTTCCTGAAGGTGGCGGAAGGCTTCCGGAAGGAGTCCTAGTCCAGGACACCGCGCCCGGGCGAGCTGCCCCCGGCGGGCCGTGGGCCGGCCGGATCCTGCCTGGTGGGGCCGGTCGGCCCGATGGGGGACCCCCGCCTCTCCGGCGTCGAACGGGTATGCGGCATAATTGCTTGTGAATGTGAACGCTTTCACAAGCGGCGCCCGGCGGAGTAAGGAGACTGGCGACGTGGAGTTGGCTTTGGCGCCGGAGACACTGGCGCGCTGGCAGTTCGGCATCACCACCGTCTACCACTTCCTGTTCGTCCCCCTGACGATCTCACTGGCCGCCCTCACGGCCGGGCTGCAGACGGCGTGGGTACGTACGGACAAGGAGAAGTACCTCAGGGCGACCAAGTTCTGGGGCAAGCTCTTCCTGATCAACATCGCGATGGGAGTCGTCACCGGCATCGTGCAGGAGTTCCAGTTCGGCATGAACTGGTCGGACTACTCGCGCTTCGTCGGCGACATCTTCGGCGCACCGCTCGCCTTCGAGGCCCTGATCGCGTTCTTCTTCGAGTCGACCTTCATCGGCCTGTGGATCTTCGGCTGGGACAAGCTTCCCAAGAAGATCCACCTGGCCTGCATATGGATGGTCTCGATCGGCACGATCCTGTCGGCGTACTTCATCCTCGCGGCCAACTCGTGGATGCAGCACCCTGTCGGCTACCGGATCAACAAGGCCAAGGGGCGCGCGGAACTCACCGACTTCTGGGCGGTGCTGACCCAGAACACCGCGCTCAGCCAGGCCTTCCACACCCTCTCCGCGGCCTTCCTGACCGGCGGCGCCTTCATGGTCGGCATCGCCGCCTACCACCTGACCCGCAAGAAGCACATCCGCGAGATGAAGACCTCTCTGCGGCTCGGCCTGGTCACGGTCGTCATCGCGGGCATGCTCACCGCGATCAGCGGTGACACCCTCGGCAAGGTCATGTTCAAGCAGCAGCCGATGAAGATGGCCGCCGCCGAGGCACTGTGGGACGGCCAGAAGCCGGCGCCGTTCTCGATCTTCGCCTACGGCGACGTGGATGAGGGGCACAACACCGTCGCCGTCGAGATTCCGGGCCTGCTGTCCTTCCTCGCCAACGACGACTTCACCTCGTACGTCCCCGGCATCAACGACGTCAACAAGGCCGAACAGCAGAAGTTCGGGCCCGGTGACTACCGGCCCAACATCCCCGTCGCCTTCTGGGGCTTCCGCTGGATGATCGGCTTCGGCATGGCGTCCTTCGCCATCGGCCTGGCCGGGCTGTGGCTGACCCGGAAGAAGTTCCTGCTGCCGCAGCACCTGCGGGTGGGTGACGACGAGGTGCCGCATCTGGTCCTGTTCCGGAACAAGGCACTCAGCCCGAAGCTCACCACCTGGTATTGGCGGATCGCGGTCTGGACGCTGGCGTTCCCGCTGATCGCCAACTCCTGGGGCTGGATCTTCACCGAGATGGGCCGCCAGCCGTGGGTCGTCTACGGCGTCCTGCAGACCCGCCAGGCGGTCTCCCCCGGTGTGTCCCAGGCCGAGGTCCTCACCTCGATGATCGTCTTCACCGCGCTGTACGCCGTCCTCGCCGTCGTCGAAGTCAGGCTGCTCGTGAAGTACGTCAAGGCCGGCCCGCCCGAGCTCACCGAGGCCGACCTCAACCCGCCCACGAAGATCGGCGGCGACACCCGTGACGCCGACAAGCCGATGGCCTTCTCGTACTAGGCCTCGGGCCAAGGGAGCTGCACTGTCATGGAACTTCACGACGTCTGGTTCGTCCTGATCGCCGTCCTGTGGACCGGCTACTTCTTCCTGGAGGGCTTCGACTTCGGGGTCGGCATCCTCACCAGGCTGCTCGCCCGCGACCGGCCCGAGCGGCGGGTGCTGATCAACACCATCGGCCCCGTCTGGGACGGCAACGAGGTCTGGCTGCTCACGGCGGGCGGTGCGACCTTCGCCGCCTTCCCCGAGTGGTACGCCACGCTGTTCTCCGGCTTCTACCTGCCCCTGCTGGTCATCCTGGTCTGCCTTATCGTCCGGGGCGTCGCCTTCGAGTACCGCGCGAAGCGGCCCGAGGAGAGCTGGCAGCGCAACTGGGAGACGGCGATCTTCTGGACCTCGTTGATCCCGGCCTTCCTGTGGGGCGTGGCCTTCGGCAACATCGTGCGGGGTGTGAAGATCGACCAGCACTTCGAGTACGCCGGAAACCTTGTGGACCTGCTCAACCCGTACGCGCTGCTGGGCGGACTGGTCACGCTGACGCTGTTCACCTTCCACGGGGCGGTGTTCACGGCCCTCAAGACTGTCGGGGACATCCGGGTGCGGGCACGGAAGCTGGCCCTGTGGGTCGGTCTCGTCACCGCAGCGCTGGCGTCGGCCTTCCTGCTGTGGACGCAGGCCGAAAGCGGTGACGGCAAGAGCCTGGTCGCCCTGATCGTGGCGGTCGCGGCCCTGGTCGCGGCACTGATCGCGAACCAGGCCGGGCGCGAGGGGTGGTCGTTCGCCCTGTCCGGGGTCACCATCGTGGCGGCCGTGGCGATGCTCTTCCTGTCGCTCTTCCCGAACGTCATGCCGTCCACGCTCAACGGGGAGTGGAGCCTCACGGTCACCAACGCCTCGTCGAGCCCGTACACCCTGAAGATCATGACCTGGTGCGCGGGGATCGCCACGCCGATCGTCCTGCTCTACCAGGGGTGGACCTACTGGGTGTTCCGCAAGCGGATCGGTACGCAGCACATCGCCGAAGCCGCGCACTGAGTCCAACAGGGGTGTGCAGGGGTGTGTTTCACGTGAAACATGCCCCTCAGGGCCGAAGGGCATGTTTCACGTGAAACCAATCGATCCGCGTCTTCTCCGGTACGCCGGTGCCACCCGGCTCTTCCTGGTGGCGGTCATCGGCCTGGGTGCCGTCGGGGCGGGGCTGGTCATCGCTCAGGCCATGCTCATCGCCGAGGTGGTGGTCGGCGCTTTCCAGCACGGCCGGTCCGCTGGTGACCTGCGCACTCCCCTGCTGCTGTTGGTGGCCGTGGCGATCGGCCGGGCCCTGGTCTCCTGGCTCACCGAACTGGCCGCGCACCGGGCCAGCGCGGCGGTGAAGTCGGAACTGCGCGGGCGACTCCTCGCGCGGGCGGCGGCGCTCGGTCCCGGATGGCTGAGCGGGCAGCGGACCGGTTCGCTCGTCACGCTGGCCACGCGGGGCGTCGACGCCCTGGACGACTACTTCTCGCGCTACCTGCCGCAGTTGGGACTCGCGGTGGTCGTGCCGGTCGCGGTGCTGGCGCGGATCGTCACCGAGGACTGGGTCTCGGCGGCGATCATCGTCGGCACGCTGCCGCTCATTCCGCTCTTCATGGTGCTGATCGGCTGGGCCACCCAGTCCCGGACGGACCGCCAGTGGCGGCTGCTGTCCCGGCTCTCCGGGCACTTCCTGGACGTCGTGGCCGGGCTGCCCACACTGAAGGTGTTCGGGCGGGCCAAGGCGCAGGCGGAGTCCATCCGGCGGATCACCGGCCAGTACCGGCAGGCGACCATGCGGACCCTGCGGATCGCCTTCCTCTCCTCCTTCGCCCTTGAGCTGCTGGCGACGCTGTCCGTCGCGCTGGTCGCCGTGACGATCGGCATGCGGCTGGTCCACGGCGACATGGACCTCTACATCGGGCTGGTCATCCTGGTGCTGGCGCCCGAGGCGTATCTGCCGCTGCGCCAGGTCGGGGCGCAGTACCACGCGGCGGCGGAGGGGCTCGCGGCAGCCGAGGACATCTTCGCCGTGCTGGAGACCCCCGTTCCGGCGTCCGGGACCGGTGCGGTGCCCGCGGGCGCGGTGGCCTTCGAAGGGGTGACCGTCCGTTACCCCGGGCGGTCGGCGGATGCCGTGACGGACGTGTCCTTCACGGTCGAGCCCGGCGAGACCGTCGCGCTGGTCGGGCCGAGCGGCGCGGGCAAGTCGACGCTGCTGAACGTGCTGCTGGGATTCGTGCGGCCCGACGCGGGCCGGGTACGGATCGGGGGAGCCGATCTCGCCGAGCTCGACCCGGAGGAGTGGCGGTCGCGGATCGCGTGGGTGCCGCAGCGGCCGCACCTGTACGCCGGGACGGTCGCGGAGAACGTACGGCTGGCACAGCCCGACGCGGACGACGACGCGGTATGCAGGGCGCTGCGGGAGGCGGGGGCGCTGGAGTTCGTGGACGCCCTGCCCGAGGGTGCCGCGACGGTGCTCGGCGAGGACGGGGCGGGGCTGTCCGCCGGTCAGCGGCAGCGGATCGCGCTGGCCCGCGCCTTCCTCGCCGACCGGCCCGTGCTGCTGCTGGACGAGCCGACGGCCGCGCTGGACGGTGCGACGGAGGCCGACGTCGTGGCGGCGGTGCGGCGGCTGGCGGTGGGGCGGACCGTTCTGCTGGTGGCGCATAGGCCGGCGTTGCTGGGGGTGGCGGACCGGGTGGTACGTCTGGCGGAGGCCCAGTCCCCACCGGCTGTGGCAGCCGGTGCCCGGGCGGCGGGTGTACCGGGGAACGAGAGAGCGGTCACCGAGGACGCCCCGGTCGCCGTCGAGGCCGAGACGCAGCGCACGGCGTCCACTGCCGGCGTCCTCACCCGCGTCCGTGCCCTCGCCGGCCCCCGGCGCGCACGCCTCGCGCTGGCGCTCTTGCTCGGATGCCTGGCGCTCGGCAGTGCCGTAGGGCTGATGGCGACCTCCGGATGGCTCATCTCGCGGGCCTCGCAGCAGCCGCCCGTGCTGTACCTGATGGTGGCCGTGACGGCGACGCGGGCCTTCGGGATCGGGCGGGCGGTGTTCCGGTACGCGGAGCGGCTGGTGTCGCACGACGCCGTGCTGCGGATGCTGGCCGACACCCGGGTCGCCGTGTACCGGCGGCTGGAGCGGCTGGCCCCCGCCGGGCTGCGGCGGACCCGCCGGGGCGACCTGCTGACCCGGCTGGTCGCCGATGTGGACGCGCTCCAGGACTACTGGCTGCGCTGGCTGCTGCCCGCCGGTGTCGCGGTGGCCGTCTCCGCCGCCTCCGCCGGCTTCACGGCGTGGCTGCTGCCCGAGGCCGGTGCCGTGCTCGCGGCGGGCCTGCTGGCGGCCGGAGGCGGCGTACCACTGCTGACCGCTGCCGTGGCGCGGAACGCCGAACGGCGGCTGGCTCCCGCCCGAGGAGTGCTCGCGACCCGTGTGACCGACCTGCTGACCGGCACCGCCGAACTGACGGTCGCGGGCGCACTCCCCGCTCGCACGGACGAGGCCCGGCGGGCCGACGGCACGCTCACCCGGATCGCGCGCCGCGCCGCCACCGCCACTGCCCTCGGTGACGGTCTCACCGCCCTGTGCTCCGGCCTGACCGTCGCCGCCACCGCCCTGCTGGGCGCACAGGCGGTCGCCGCCGGCCGGCTGAGCGGCGTGGCGATGGCCGTGGTCGTCCTCACTCCGTCGGCCGCCTTCGAGGCCGTACTGGGCATGCCACTCGCCGTGCGGTACCGGCAGCGGGTGCGCAGGAGCGCGGAGCGCGTGTACGAGGTCCTGGACGCGCCCGAGCCCGTACGGGAGCCGGAACTGCCCCGGCAGCCGCCCGTGTCGCCGTTCCCATTGGTCGTCAAGGGGCTGGGCGCCCGGTACCCGGGCCGGAACCGGGACGCGCTCGCCGGGTTCGACGTCACGCTCGCCCAGGGGCGGCGCGTGGCCGTCGTCGGGCCGTCCGGGTCCGGCAAGACGACCCTCGCCCAGGTGCTGCTGCGGTTCCTCGACCCGCGGGCGGGCTCGTACACGCTGGCCGGTGTCGACGCCCGCGCGCTCGACGGCGACGACGTACGGCGGCTGGTCGGGCTGTGCGCCCAGGACGCGCACCTCTTCGACAGTTCCGTGCGCGAGAACCTGCTGCTGGCGAAGAAGGAAACCACCGAGGCCGAACTGCGGGACGCGCTCGCGCGGGCCCGGCTGCTCGACTGGGCGGACGGGCTGCCCGACGGGCTCGACACGCTGGTCGGCGAGCACGGGGCGCGGCTGTCCGGCGGGCAGAGGCAGCGGCTGGCGCTGGCCCGGGCGCTGCTGGCCGACTTCCCGGTGCTGGTGCTCGACGAACCCGCCGAGCACCTGGACCTGCCCACGGCCGACGCGCTCACCGCCGATCTGCTGGCCGCCACCGAGGGCCGTACGACCCTGCTCATCACGCACCGGCTGGCCGGGCTGGAGGCCGTGGACGAGGTGATCGTCCTGGACGGGGGACGGGTGGTGCAGCGCGGGCCGTACGCCGAACTGGCCGCCGTGGACGGGCCGTTGCGCGCGATGGCGGAGCGGGAGGCGGCGGCGGAGGCACTGGTCGAAGCCCGCTGACCCCCTGCCCTCGCGGACGGAGGGCGCCCGACCGCCCGTTACCGCCGTTCTGCCAGCAGCCGCTCGATGACCACCGCGACCCCGTCCTCGTTGTTGGCGGTGGTCTTTCCCGAGGCGGCGGCGACGGCGGCCGGGTGGGCGTTGCCCATGGCGTAGGACTGGCCCGCCCAGGTCAGCATCTCCACGTCGTTGGGCATGTCTCCGAAGGCGACGACCTCCTCGTGCGCGATCCCGCGCTCGGCGCAGCACAGGGCGAGTGTGCTGGCCTTGGAGACGCCGGGGCCGCTGAGTTCCAGCAGGGCGCTGGGGCTGGAGCGGGTGACGGTGGCGCGGTCGCCGATGGCGAGGCGGGCGAGGGTGAGGAAGGCGTCGGGGTTCAGCGTGGGGTGGTAGGCGAGGATCTTCAGGACCGGCTCGTCGGGGGCCGCTCCGTCCGGGGCCAGGAGGTCCTCGGCCGGCGCGAGGTCGTCCGGTATCTCCATGTGCAGTTTCGGGTAGTCCGGCTCCTGGTGGAAGCCGTACGTCTGCTCGATCGCGTACACCGTGCCGGGGGCCGCGTCCCGCAGCAGCCGTACGGCGTCGAGCGCGTTCGGCCGGGCCAGCTCGCGTACCTTCACGAACCGGTGGGCGCCGGGACCGCCGTGCAGGTCGACCACGGCGGCGCCGTTGCCGCAGATCGCCAGGCCGTGGCCGTGGACGTGGTCGCTGACGACATCCATCCAGCGGGCCGGGCGGCCGGTGACGAAGAAGACCTCTATGCCCGCTTCCTCGGCGGCCGCCAGCGCGGCGACCGTGCGCGGGGAGACCGATTTGTCGTCGCGCAGCAGCGTGCCGTCGAGGTCGGTGGCGATCAGCCGCGGCGGGACGCCGGGACTGCCTCCCGGCTCTGGCGAGGTCGAGAGCTGGGGGGAGGCCGGGGTCTCGGGCTGTCGGGTCGCTGAGGTCACCGGACCATTCTCGCGCATATGCCCGCACGGACATGCGGGACTTCACACAGATGAGTCACAGCGGGATCACGGATCGTACGCGGCGTCAGCGCAGCTGCGCGACGGCCTCCAGGGCGATCCGCTCGAAGACCTTCTCGTCGGCGGCGAAGTCCGAGTCGGGGATGGGCCAGTGGATCACGATCTCGGTGAAGCCCAGCTCCTGGTGCCGGCCCGCGAAGTCCACGAAGGCGTCCAGGGACTGCAGCGGTCGGCCGCGGTCCGGGGTGAAGCCGGTGAGCAGGATCTTGTCGAGCCCGGCCATGTCCCGGCCGGTGGCGGCGCAGGCGTCGGCCAGCTTCCCCGCCTGCCCGCGCAGGGCCGCCAGCGACTGCTCCGGCGTGCCGTTCTCGTAGAGCCTGGGGTCTCCGGTGGTCACCCACGCCTGTCCGTACCGGGCGGCGAGCTTCAGACCCCGGGGGCCGGTGGCGGCGACGGCGAAGGGCAGCCGGGGGCGCTGCACGCAGCCGGGTATGTTGCGCGCCTCGTGCGCCGCGTAGAAGTCGCCCTGGTACGACACCCCGTCCGTGCCGTCCTCGGTCAGCAGCCGGTCGAGCAGCGGGACGAACTCCGCGAACCGGTCGGCCCGCTCGCGCGGAGTCCAGGGCTCCTGCCCGAGCACGGTGGCGTCGAAGCCGGTGCCGCCCGCGCCGATGCCCAGGGTGACCCGGCCGCCGGAGATGTCGTCGAGGGAGATCAGTTCCTTGGCCAGCGTCACCGGGTGGCGGAAGTTCGGCGAGGTCACCAGCGTCCCCAGGCGGAGCCGCTCGGTGACGGAAGCGGCGGCGGTCAGCGTCGGTATCGCGCCGAACCAGGGGCCGTCGCGGAAGCTGCGCCAGGACAGGTGGTCGTACGTGTACCCCGTGTGGAAGCCCAGCTGTTCGGCCCGCACCCAGGTCGAACGGCCGCCCTCGCTCCAGCGGCGGTACGGAAGGATCACGGTGCTCAGACGCAGACTCATGCCCCCGAGACTAAGCGCCACCACTGACAACGGCCGAAACGGCCACTGTGCGCGGCCGCTCAGCCACCGTGCGGCTCGGAGAACCGCAGATATCGGGGCGGCACGGCCTGGGTGAGCCACACCCCGTTGGCGCTGACGTGGAAGACGTGACCGTCGCGGTGCATGGCGCCCGCGTCGACCGGGAGGACGACGGGCCGGCCGCGGCGGGCGCCGACCCGCTCGGCCGTCCCGCGGTCGGCCGACAGGTGGACGTCGTGCCGGTTCATGGGCCGCAGGCCCTCCGCCCGGATCGCGTCCAGGCAGCGGGCCACGGTGCCGTGGTAGAGGTACGGCGGCGGAGTCGCCGGGGGCAGGCCGAGGTCTACCTCGATGCTGTGGCCCTGGCTGGCCCGGATCCGGGTGCCCTCGACCGCGAACCGCTTCTTGTCGTTGACGGCCACCACGTGGTCGAGTTCCTCGCGTGTGAAGCGGAACCCGTGGGCGGTGGCCGCGGCGATCAGCGTGTCGATCTCGACCCAGCCGCCCTCGTCGAGCGTGAGACCGATCCGCTCAGGCTGGTGACGCAGGTGTTTCGAGAGGTACTTCGACACCTTCACGGTGCGTCTTTCGTCCATCCCCTCAGCATGACGGGAGAGACGGCAATCACGCATTTCGTTTTGCCGATGAGGTTTGATCCACAACCAACTGCAGTTATCCACAGGCGAGTTGGTGACTCTGTGGACAACTGCCTGCCCTTTCGGGGGACTTCATCCCGATCACAACCGCGGCTCCACCCGGGCGATCGCCCGCACCGCCCCGGGCAGGAAGCGGGACAGGAGGTGCGCGCCGCGGGCCTCCGGGGTCACCGGGACCAGCGGCTTGTTGTGGGCGACCGCGTCCAGGACGGCGTCGGCGACCTTCTCCGGCGGGTAGTTGCGCAGGCCGTAGAGGCGGGCGGTCCGCTTCTGGCGCCGCTTCTCCTCCTCGGCGTCCACGCCCGCGAAGACGGCCGTCGACGTGATATTCGTGTTGACGAAGCCGGGGCAGATCGCCGTCACGCCGATGTCCCGGCCGGCCAGTTCGGCCCGCAGGCACTCGCTCAGCATGAGCACCGCCGCCTTCGACGTGCTGTAGGCGGGCAGCGCCCGGGAGGGCTGGTAGGCGGCCGCCGACGCGATGTTGACGATGTGGCCGCCCTGCCCGCGCTCGGCCATTCGCGCGCCGAAGAGGCGGCAGCCGTGGATGACGCCCCACAGGTTGACGTCCAGGACCCTGCGCCAGTCCTCCGTCGTCGTGGCGAAGAAGGAGCCGGACAGGCCGATGCCCGCGTTGTTCACCAGCACGTCGACCACGCCGTGCTCGGCGGTGACCTTCTCGGCCAGCTGCTCCATCGCCTGCTCGTCGGAGACGTCGACCGGCTCCGCCCAGGCCCCCGGAGCGCCGAGCAGACGGGACAGCTCCGCGGTGCGGACGGCGGCCTCCGCGTCCCGGTCGACGGCCACCACGCGCGCGCCGGCCTCCGCGAACGCGAACGCCGTGGCCCGCCCGATGCCGCTGCCCGCGCCGGTGACCAACACGAGTTGTCCGCCGAAGCGGTCGGCGTGGCGGCCTGTGGGCTTCGGCGAGGGGCGTCCGCCCTCGACGCCCGTGACGAACTCCTCGATCCAGGCCCCCACCTGGTCGGGCCGGGTGCGCGGGATCCAGTGCCGCGCAGGCAGTGTGCGGCGGGTCAACTGCGGAACCCACTGCTCCAGGTCGTCGTAGAGCCGCTTCGACAGGAACGCGTCCCCCAGGGGCGTGATGAGCTGCACGGGCGCGTGCGCGTACGCGTCCGTGCGCGGCCTGCGCAGCCGGAACCGTACGTTGTCCCGGTACAGCCAGGCGCCGTGCGCCGCGTCCGTCGGCAGGGACGGGGCGGGGTGGTCGCCGCCGGGTACCTTCTCCACCCGCCGCAGGATCTTCGGCCAGTGCTTGCCCAGGGGGCCGCGCCAGGCCAGTTCGGGCAGGGCGGGGGTGTGCAGCAGGTACACGTACCAGGATCTGGCGCCCTGGCCGAGGAGCTGGCCCACGCGCCGGGGCGTCGGTCGCCTCACGCGCGCGTTGATCCAGTGTCCGAAGTGGTCCAGGGAGGGCCCGGACATCGAGGTGAAGGAGGCGATCCGGCCCTCGGTGCGCTGGACGGTGACGAACTCCCAGGACTGCACCGAGCCCCAGTCGTGCCCCACCAGGTGTACCGGCCGGCCCGGGCTGACCGCGTCCACGACCGCCAGGAAGTCGTCCGTGAGCTTCTCCAGGGTGAAGCCGCCGCGCAGCGGCCGCGGTGCCGTGGAGCGGCCGTGGCCCCGGACGTCGTACAGCACGACGTGGAACCGGCCGGCGAGGCGGAAGGCCACCTCCGACCAGACCTCCTTGCTGTCCGGGTAGCCGTGCACCAGCACCACCGTCGGCCGGTCCGGATCCCCGAGCTCCGCCACGCACAGCTCGACCCCGCCCGTGCACACCCGGCGCTCCCGCGCGCCCTTCAGCGTCGTAGGCATCGTCACCTCGCCTCCGCCCGGCGCCGCACTCCCCCGCGCTCGCACGCCCTCGCGCGGGGGGACCCCCATGGCAGATCGTCGTCCAGCCGGAAGGCGCTCTGCCGAGGGTCCCGGGAGCCGGTGACGACCAGGATCTCCTCGGACTTCGCGCCCGTCCCCCGGAAGCCGAGGTGCGGTTCGACCGCCCACAGGCCCGGCCGCGGCGGGTGGTCGGAGAAGCGGTACGGCGACCACAGCGGCGACCGGCCCTCGCGGTGTCCGCGCAGCACGTCGCCCGCCAGGCCCTTCAGGGACTGCGTGCCGAACCCGAAGACGTGCGGGGACCGGCGGCGCTGCCGTACCCGGTCGACCTTGTGGGCGATCACCCCGAAGGGATGGGCGCGGTGCCGGTTGGCGTAGCCCTGGCGGACCATGAGGCGGTCGACGTCCTCGTAGATCTCGCGCAGGATCAGCTCGCGGTGCGCCTCCAGGTCGGCCATCAGCCGGTCCTGCACCGGGTTGACGCCGAGCGAGCCCGAGTAGCCGATGTCCGCCGTGTATCCCTCGTAGACCGGGGCCATGTCCAGGATGAACGGCATTCCGGGCTCCAGACGGCGACCGGTCGGGAAGAACTGCCAAGGCACCGTGAAGCCCGCGGACACCGTGCGGTCACCGAACCAGGCGAAGGGCAGGTGGAACCAGTCCCGCACGCCCCGCTCGCGCAGCCACTGCCGCTGCATGCGGGCGGCCTCGCGCTCGGTCACGCCCGGTTCCAGCCGGGCGGCCACGGCCTCGGCGCACTCGTACGCCAGCCGCTGCACGGTCCTGAAGCCCGCGAGTTCCGCGGCGAGTCCGCGTGTCACCGCCGTCGTCATGCCACCGCCACCGCCCACCGTCCGATCCGGCTGCCCTACTTGCCCGTAACGTGACCCCCGCGACTGTTCCAGTCGTTAGACCAAGCGTCAATAGCCTGGTGGGGCGTGAGACCTCAGGGTGACCCGTAGGTTCCCGTACGACTGGAGTCTGACGCCAAGACGGCTCTCCGGTCTGACGCCCGGCGTGGCCCGCGTCACTACCTTCGAAGACGTGACTGTGATCGCGACCGAAAGCCTGAGCAAGCGGTTCCCCCGGGTGACCGCGCTTGACCGGCTCTCCGTGGACGTCGGACCCGGTGTGACCGGACTCGTCGGTGCCAACGGAGCCGGCAAGTCAACACTGATCAAGATCCTGCTGGGTCTGTCCCCCGCCACCGAGGGCCGCGCCGAGGTGCTCGGTCTCGACGTCGCGGCCAAGGGCGCCGACATCCGCGAGCGCGTGGGCTACATGCCGGAGCACGACTGCCTGCCGCCCGACGTCTCGGCGACCGAGTTCGTCGTCCACATGGCCCGCATGTCCGGCCTGCCGCCCGCTGCCGCGCGCGAGCGCACCGCGGACACCCTGCGCCATGTCGGCCTGTACGAGGAGCGCTACCGTCCCATCGGCGGCTACTCGACCGGCATGAAGCAGCGCGTGAAGCTCGCCCAGGCCCTGGTGCACGACCCGCAGCTGGTCTTCCTGGACGAGCCGACCAACGGCCTCGACCCGGTCGGCCGCGACGAGATGCTCGGCCTGATCCGTCGAATCCACACCGACTTCGGCATCTCGGTCCTGGTCACCTCGCACCTCCTGGGCGAGCTGGAGCGCACCTGCGACCACGTCGTCGTCATCGACGGCGGCACGCTCCTGCGCTCCAGCTCCACCACCGACTTCACGCAGACCACGACCACCCTCGCGATCGAGGTCACCGACACCGACGACCACCCCGACGGCACCCGCGCGGTCCGCGAG
Source organism: Streptomyces sp. NPDC051636 (assembly GCF_044453765.1). Classification (NCBI taxonomy): domain Bacteria; kingdom Bacillati; phylum Actinomycetota; class Actinomycetes; order Kitasatosporales; family Streptomycetaceae; genus Streptomyces; species Streptomyces sp. NPDC051636. Next base: position 199,696 of record NZ_JBITDA010000005.1, read on the forward strand.
GCGCTCCACGCGCGCGGGGTGGACACCCACGACGAGGGCAGCGGCCTGCCCGGCGCCGGCCGCGTGCTGCTGCTGACCGCTCCGGGCGAGGAGACGTACGACCTGGTGCGTGACGTCGTCGCCGGCCTCGGCATCGGACTGGTGCGCATGGAGCAGCGCAGGCACCACATCTCGGAGGTGTTCCGGGACAGCGACGAGCAGCGGAAGGAGGCGGTCGGCCATGGCCGTTGAGCACCCCGTAGCGAACGCCCCGGGTGACCAGACCCGTATCCACAACATCGGCTACCGCAGCTACGACGGCCCCCGCCTGGGACGCGCCTACGCCCGCCGGTCCCTGTACTCGCAGTCCCTGCGCGGCGCCTACGGCCTCGGCCGCTCGGTGAAGTCCAAGGTGCTGCCGATGCTGCTGTTCGCGGTGATGTGCGTGCCCGCGGCCATCATGGTCGCCGTCGCGGTCGCCACCAAGGCGCACGAACTGCCGGTGCCCTACACTCGCTACGCGATCATCATGCAGGCCGTCATCAGCCTGTACGTCGCCTCGCAGGCACCCCAGTCCGTCTCCCGCGACCTGCGCTTCAAGACCGTGCCGCTGTACTTCTCGCGGCCGATCGAGACCGCCGACTACGTCCGCGCCAAGTACGCGGCGCTGGCCTCGGCGATGTTCATCCTGACCGCATCCCCGCTGCTCGTGCTCTACGCGGGCGCGCTGCTGGCCAAGCTCGACCTCGCCCACCAGACCAAGGAATTCGCCCAGGGACTCGTCTCCGTGGCACTGCTCTCGCTGCTCTTCGCCGGCATCGGCCTGGTCATCGCCTCCGTCACCCCGCGCCGCGGGTTCGGCATCGCCGCCGTCATCGCCGTCCTGACCATCTCCTACGGCGCGGTCACCACCCTCCAGGCCATCGCCGACGTCAACGGCAGCAGCGGCGCGATCCCCTGGATCGGCCTGTTCTCGCCCGTCACGCTCATCGACGGGGTGCAGTCCGCCTTCCTCGGCGCCACCTCCTCCGGACCCGGGGGCGAAGGCCCGTCCACCGGAGCGGGCGCGGTGTACGTCCTCGTCGCCCTGGGCGTCATCACAGCCAGTTACGGCCTGCTGATGCGCCGCTACAAGAAGGTGGGCCTGTAATGACCACGCTCTCCCTCGACCACGTCTCCCGCTGGTTCGGCAACGTGGTCGCCGTCAACGACATCACCATGACCATCGGCCCCGGCGTCACCGGCCTGCTCGGCCCCAACGGCGCCGGTAAGTCCACCCTGATCAACATGATGGGCGGCTTCCTCGCTCCCTCCACGGGCACGGTCACCCTCGACGGGCAGCCGGTGTGGCGCAACGAGGACATCTACCGGCACATCGGCATCGTCCCCGAGCGTGAGGCCATGTACGACTTCCTCACCGGCCGTGAGTTCGTCGTCGCCAACGCTGAGTTGCACGGCCTCGGCGTCAAGGCCGCCCAGAAGGCGCTGGCCACGGTCGAGATGGAGTACGCGCAGGACCGGAAGATCGCCACGTACTCCAAGGGCATGCGGCAGCGCGTGAAGATGGCGAGCGCCCTCGTGCACGACCCGTCGCTGCTCCTGCTCGACGAGCCGTTCAACGGCATGGACCCCCGCCAGCGCATGCAGCTCATGGAATTGCTCAGGCGGATGGGCGACGAGGGCCGTACGGTGCTGTTCTCCTCCCACATCCTGGAGGAGGTCGAACAGCTCGCCCGGCACATCGAGGTCGTCGTCGCCGGCCGGCACGCGGCCAGCGGCGACTTCCGCCGGATCCGGCGCCTGATGACCGACCGCCCGCACCGCTACCTGGTGCGCTCCAGCGACGACCGCGCGCTCGCGGCCGCGCTGATCGCCGACCCGTCGACATCCGGCATCGAGGTCGACCTGACGGAGGGCGCGCTGCGCATCCAGGCCGTCGACTTCGGCCGCTTCACCGCGCTGCTGCCGAGGGTCGCCCGCGACCACGGCATCCGGCTGCTCACGGTCTCGCCGTCCGACGAGTCCCTCGAGTCCGTCTTCTCGTATCTCGTCGCGGCGTAGGAGGCCGAAGATGTACGACCCCACAGTCGCCCGGCTCACCTACCGGGCCCTGCTCGGCCGCCGCCGGGCCCTCATCCTGGGCGCACTGCCCCTGCTGCTCATCGTCATCTCCGTGGCGGTGCGCGCCCTGACCGGAGCCGACGACCAGACGGCGTCGGACGTGCTGGGCGGGTTCGCGCTCGCCACCATGGTGCCGATCATCGGCGTCATCGCGGGCACCGGCGCGATCGGGCCGGAGATCGACGACGGCTCCGTGGTGTATCTGCTGTCCAAGCCGCTGAAGCGGCCGGCGATCATCTTCACCAAGCTGATCGTGGCGATCGCCGTGACGATGGTGTTCTCCGCGGTGCCGACGCTCATAGCCGGCCTGATCCTCAACGGCAACGGTCAGCAGGTCGCCGTCGGCTACACGGTGGCCGCGCTCGTCGCCTCGATCGCGTACGCGGCGGTCTTCCTGCTGCTGGGCACGGTGTCCCGGCACGCGGTGGTCTTCGGTCTTGTCTACGCGCTCGTCTGGGAGGCCCTGTTCGGCTCCCTGGTGCCCGGAGCGCGCACGCTCAGCGTCCAGCAGTGGGCGCTGGCGGTGGCCCACAAGGTGGCAGGCGGCGATCTTGTGACCTCGGACGTCGGGCTGAGCACGGCGACGGTGCTGCTGGTCGCGGTCACCGTGCTGGCCACCTGGTACGCGGGACAGAAGCTGCGGTCGCTGACGCTCGCGGGTGAGGAGTAGGCGCGGACCCGTCTTGACGGGGGCTTCACCTCCGTCCGGGCACACTCGGCACAGGGGATGCACCGCTGGGGAGGCACGAAAATGGCCGACGAGGCGCCGTGGTACGACGACTGGGACGGGGCCGTCCTGGACGACGAGTTCATACGCTCCGCCGAGACCACCGAGCCGTCCGCCCGTGCCCGGATGCTCGCCGCCCGCTGGCGCGCCGAGGAGCCCGAGCCGCGGCCGTGGCGGTCGGACGAGCCGCCGGCGGGGTGGTTCTTCAGCAAGGCGCGTCGGCGCAGGTGGCGCCGCCGGTAGTGCCGTCGAAATTCGGTGGCGCCCAACTCGTCGTACCGGCACAGTGATTGTGTTCACGCCGCCGGTCGGGGAACCGGCGACACGGTCCGGGAGAGGAGCCGGGCGATGTCCATGCACGACAGTACGTCCAGCTCCCGAAAGGGCAGCCCGCGGCGGGCTCCGGAGTAGTCACCCGCTCCGTCCGAGTCCGCCCCGCACGGGGAAGCTGCCCGGGGCGGCCGCTTCGAGCACGCGGCGCGCTGCGCTCGCGTGGGCCGCCTTCCCGGAGGATTGGCCGAGTGGTAAGGCACTGGCTTGCTAAGCCACGGTCGGGCTGGAAAGCCCGCGCACGTTCGATCCGTGCATCCTCCGCAGAAGCGAAAGATCAGCTCAGCCCAGCAACCGCTCCAGCACCACCGCGATCCCGTCCTCCTCGTTGGAGGACGTCACCTCGTCCGCCACCGCCTTCAACTCCGCGTGGGCGTTGGCCATCGCCACCCCCCGGGCGGCCCAGGCGAACATCGGGATGTCGTTGGGCATGTCGCCGAAGGCGAGTGTGTCGGCGGCCTTCAGACCCAGGCGGCGGGCGGCCAGGGAGAGGCCGGTGGCCTTGGACAGGCCCAGCGGCAGGAGTTCCACGATGCCCGCGCCCGCCAGGACGACCGTCACGAAGCCGCCCGCGGCCTGGCGGGCCGCCTCGGCCAGTTCGTCGTCCGAGAGGGTCGGATGCTGGATGTATATCTTGTTCAGCGGGGCGGTCCACAGGTCCGACGCGTCCGTGCACGGAGTCGCCGGCAGCCGGCCCGTGACCGCGTAGCCAGGTCCCACCAGCACCTCGCCGTCCAGGCCGTCGCGGCTGACCGCCAGGAACAGCGGGCCCACCTCCGCCTCGATCTTGGCCAGGGCCACGCCCGCCAGCTGCCGGTCCAGGGTGACCGAGGTCAGCAGGCGGTGCTCGCCGGCGTGGTAGACCTGCGCGCCCTGGCCGCAGACCGCGAGACCGTCGTAGCCGAGGTCGTCGAGGATGTGCCGGGTCCAGGGGGCCGCGCGGCCGGTGACGACGATGTGCGCGGCGCCCGCCGCGGTGGCCGCGGCGAGCGCGTCACGGGTGCGCTGCGAGATCGATTCGTCGGAGCGCAGCAGCGTTCCGTCGAGGTCGGTGGCGACGAGCCGATAGGGGAATCCGGTGCTCACCTGGAGACCGGCTCCAGGACCTCCCGGCCGCCCAGGTAGGGACGCAGCACCTCGGGCACGCGCACCGAGCCGTCGGCCTGCTGGTGGTTCTCCAGGATTGCCACGATCGTGCGCGGTACGGCGCACAGCGTGCCGTTGAGCGTGGCCAGCGGACGTACCTGCTTGCCCTCGCGGACGCGGATCTGCAGGCGGCGGGACTGGAACTCGGTGCAGTCCGAGGTCGAGGTCAGTTCGCGGTACTTGCCCTGGGTCGGGATCCACGCCTCGCAGTCGAACTTGCGCGCGGCCGAGGCGCCCAGGTCACCGGTGGCGACGTCGATGACGCGGAACGGCAGCTCCAGCGAGGTCAGCCACTGCTTCTCCCACTCCAGCAGGCGCTGGTGCTCCGCCTGCGAGTCCTCGGGGGTGACGTAGGAGAACATCTCGACCTTGTCGAACTGGTGGACGCGGAAGATGCCCTTGGTGTCCTTGCCGTGCGAGCCGGCCTCGCGGCGGAAGCAGGGCGAGAAGCCCGCGTAGCGCAGCGGCAGCCTGTCGGCGTCGAGGATCTCGTCCATGTGGTACGCGGCCAGCGGCACCTCGGACGTGCCGACCAGGTACAGGTCGTCCTTGTCGAGGTGGTAGACGTCCTGGGCGGCCTGGCCGAGGAAGCCGGTGCCCGCCATGGACTGCGGGCGGACCAGCGCCGGGGTCAGCATCGGGGTGAAGCCCGCGGCCGTCGCCTGGGTGATCGCCGCGTTGACCAGGGCCAGCTCCAGCAGGGCGCCGACGCCGGTGAGGAAGTAGAAGCGCGAGCCGGAGACCTTCGCACCGCGCTCCACGTCGATCGCGCCGAGGAGCTGGCCGAGTTCCAGGTGGTCCTTGGGCTCGAAGCCCTCGGCGCCGAAGTCGCGGATCGTGCCGTGCGTCTCCAGCGTGACGAAGTCCTCCTCGCCGCCGACGGGCACGTCGGGGTGGATGAGGTTGCCCAGCTTCAGCAGGAGCTCCTGGGTCTCGGCGTCGGCCGCGTCGCGCTCGGCGTCGGCGGCCTTGACGTCGGCGGCCAGCTGGCCGGCCTTCTTCAGCAGCTCGGCCTTCTCGTCCCCGGAGGCCTTCGGGATGAGCTTGCCGAGCGCTTTCTGCTCGGCGCGCAGCTCGTCGAAGCGGACGCCGGACGACCTGCGCCGCTCGTCGGCGGACAGGAGGGAGTCGACGAGCGCGACGTCCTCTCCACGGGCGCGCTGGGAGGCGCGCACTCGGTCGGGGTCCTCACGGAGCAGGCGAAGGTCAATCACGCGGTCAAGGCTACCGGTGCCGCGTTCGGGCCCACGACTCGGTTTCCCGAACTGCGGCGAACTACGGCTTACCTACCGTTATGAGGGAATTGCGCCATGTGTCAATAAGCATCGTCTCACTCCCTGGGACGGGTCATGTGACAGGCGGCACGTTGACCCGATTCCCTTGTGGAGAACGGGACTTGAGGCATCGGTTGTCCACAGGAATCCACACCTTCCGAAGAGTTATCCACAGGCTGTGCGGAAGGCCTGTGGATTCCGGAATTGATCACTCCGGAAGTGGTGATCGAAGTGAGGAATTCCCGGCGCAAAGGGCTCTGACACCCACTTTCGGGTGCAAAAAGGTCGCCCCAAAAGATGAACCAAAGGAAACGAGTGGACGAAGGGTGAGGCGTGTGCTGTCGGCCACGGTGGCGGGCCGCAGGGCGATTTGTCGACCAAGTCCCGCTTCCGTGTCGACTTGTCCCCAGGTCGAGAAGCGCGAGAAGCCCGCCTGTGGATAACCTCTGTGGATAACTCTAGAACCGGCCGTCCTGGCACCGGGCGACCCAGTCCGCCGCCGCCACGAACTCCTCGTCAGAGGTCCCGGGCAGCGTGGGCCGGACACCGCCCGGGGTGACGTCCGCACGGGGGTACGAGCCGAGGAACCGCACCTGCAGACAGACCCGCTTCAGCCCCGTCAGCGCCTCGGCCACCCGTCGGTCGGAGATATGGCCCTCGGCGTCGACGCAGAAGCAGTAGTTGCCGATGCCGGCGCCGGTCGGGCGGGACTGCAGCAGCATGAGGTTGATGCCCCGGGTGGCGAACTCGCCCAGCAGGTCGCGCAGAGCGCCGGGGTGGTCGTCGCGCTGCCAGAGCACCACGGACGTCTTGTCCGCGCCGGTCGGGGCCGCGGGCCGGGCCGGGCGGCCCACCAGCACGAACCGCGTCTGCGCGTTCTCCGCGTCGTGGATCCCGGTCTCCAGGGCCTGCAGGCCGTACCGGGACGCTGCGAACTCGCCCGCGAAGGCGGCGTCGTACCGGCCCTCTTGGACCAGCCGGGCGCCGTCCGCGTTGGAGGCGGCGGACTCCCAGGCGGCGTCCGGGAGGTTGGCCTTGAGCCAGTTGCGGACCTGTGGCTGGGCGGCCGGATGGGCGGTGACGGTCTTGATGTCGGACAGTTTCGTGCCCGGTCTGACCAGGAGCGCGAAGGTGATCGACAGCAGCACCTCGCGGTAGATCATCAGCGGTGCACCCGCGACCAGCTCGTCCAGGGTGGTGGTGATACCGCCCTCGACGGAGTTCTCGATCGGCACGAAGGCGGCCTCGGCCTCGCCGGCGCGCACGGCGTCCAGCGCGGACTGCACCGACACGTACGGGATCAGCTCCCGGGTGGCCGCCTCCGGAAGCGTGCGCAGGGCGACTTCGGTGAAGGTGCCCTCGGGGCCGAGATACGCATAGCTCGCTGGCATGTCCTCACCCTAATGGCCGCGCGGAAAACCGGCCCCGGTGTCTCATGACCATCCCCGTCCGGAGTGAATCGGCGTGACCTCATCCCTCCAGCAGCCGTTGTCCCACGTACTCCCCCGGGGCGGCGCCGCCCGGCACCGCGAACAGCCCGCTGGCCTCGTGCCGGATGTACTTCGACAGGGCGTCGCCCCGGTCGAGCTTGCGCTGCACCGGCACGAAGCCGCGCAGCGGATCCGCCTGCCAGCAGACGAACAGCAGGCCCGCGTCGGGTGTGCCGTCGGCGTCGATGCCGTCGTGGTAGGAGAAGGGGCGCCGGAGCATGGCCGCGCCCCCGTTCTGGTCGGGCCGGGTGATCCGGGCGTGGGCGTTGCTCGGGACGACGTAGTCACCGGTGGCGTCCGTCCTCTCCAGGTCCATCGCGGTCGTCTCGGTGCCGCCCGACAGCGGCGCCCCGTTGGACTTGCGGCGCCCGATGACCGCCTCCTGGGCAGCGGTCGACAGCTTCTCCCAGTCGTCGAGGAGCATGCGGATCCGGCGCACGACGGCGTACGAGCCGTTCGCCATCCAGGCGGGGTCGCTCGAGCCGGAGACCGGGACGAAGATCCGCTTCTCGAAGTCGGAGTCGGTGGGCTTCGGATTGCGGGTGCCGTCGAGCTGGCCCATCAGGTTGCGGGCCGTCATGGGGTGGGCGGTGGCGCCCGGGGTGCGGTTGAAGCCGTTCATCTGCCAGCGGACGCGGGCCGCGCTGCCCGCGTCCTTCTGGATCGCGCGCAGGGCGTGGAAGGCGACCAGGGCGTCGTTGGCGCCGATCTGCACCCACAGGTCGCCGTTGCTGCGCGCCTTGTCGAGGTGGTCGGAGGAGAAGTCGGGCAGCGGGTCGAGGGAGACCGGACGCTGCTCCTCCAGGCCGGTCCTCGAGAAGAAGCTGTGCCCGAAGCCGAAGGTGATCGTCAGCGACGACGGGCCGGCGTCCCGTGCCACGTCCGTGTCGTCGTGCGCGGCGGCCTCGCCCGCCATCAGCCGCTCGGCCGTCGCCGACCAGCGGCGCAGCAGCGCGGCCGCCTCCTTGCGGCCCGCGCCCGCCGCCAGGTCGAAGGCGGCGAGGTGGCCGCGGGCCTGGAGGCCGTCGGTGATGCCGGGCTGATGTTTCCCGTGAAACATCACCCGGCCGGCGCCCACCGAGGTCAGCGGGGTGGCCCCGGCGGGCGCGGCGGCGTACCCCACGGCCCCGCCCGCCGCGCCGAGCACCAGCCCGGTGGCACCGGCCGTGCCGAGCAGGGTGCGGCGGGAGATGCCCGCTCGGGAGCCGCCGTCTTCGGCGACGGGCTCCGGCAGGGCGGCCTCGGGAGTAAGGGTCTCCGGAATGGACTGGTCAGCCATGGTGCGGTTCAGCCGATCTGCGCGTTCTTGGAGACGGTCACCTGGTCGATGTCGGAGGTGCGCACGGTCACGGCGATCTTCCATTCGCCGGCCATGGGGATCTGCACTCCGGTCGCCGCCCAGTGCCCGGTCGTGATGTGGTCGGGGGTCACGGGCAGGGGCCCGATCTTCTTGGCGGTGAGCATGAAGGCGACCTTCACCTCGGGGATGTCGAAGGCCCGGCCGTTGGGCCGCTGGACGTAGACGTGCATCTCGTTGCCGCCCACGCGCGCGGGGTCGAGGTCGAGGCGTACGACACCCTTGCCGTCCTGGCCGCCGGTGTCGAAGGACATGTCCAGGGTCAGTGCGCCCGAGGAGGACGACGGCGAGGAGGACGACGAGGACGAGGCAGCCTTGGCCTCCTGCTCCGTGCGGCCCGGCTCGGTCTGCGTGAGCACCGTGGTGACGGCGAGCAGGACCACGGCGACGCCCGCCTCGGCGAGGACCGAGCGGCGCAGGCCGAAGCGGTGGGGGTCGGCGTCCCGCAGCCGCTTCTGCCGGGCGGCGTCCTGGGCGGCCTGCTGCCGGGCGAGCTGGGCGGCGCGCTTGGCGTTCCCGGCGGTGGAGGCGGACGCGGTCACGCGCTCCTTCACCTCGGCCTTCCCGGCCTTGGACTGCTTCGCCTTCGACGCGGGCGCCGTGTCGGCGAGCCGTGCCGTCCACCGCCGGGAGAGCACCGCGATGCCGACCAGCAGCGCCACGAGTCCGATCTTGACCAGCAGCAGCTGCCCGTACCGGGTGTCGGTGAACGCCGACCAGGAGCCGAGCTGGCGCCAGGCCTGGTAGATGCCGGTCGCGACCAGCGCGGTGACGGAGCCGGAGGCGATGCGGGAGAAGCGGCGTACGGCCGCGGTCTCCACGGGGGTCTCCGCGGGTGCCCGGTAGAGCGCGACGAGGAGGGCGGTGAGCCCGCCCAGCCAGGTGGCGACCGCCAGCAGGTGCAGCACGTCGACCGGCATGGCGATGCCCGGCTGGAGCCCGGTCGAGGCGTGCTCGGCCATCGCCCAGCTGGCCGCGAGCCCGGCGGCCACCACGGTCCCGCCGATCGCGAGCCCGAAGGCCAGGTCGCGCTTCTCCTCGTTCTCCTTCGGCGACGGGCGGGCGTAGGCGCCGAAGAGGACGGCGAGGAACAGCGCCGCCGCGGCGAGCAGCAGCAGCCGCGAGACCAGCGCGGCGCCGGTCTTGGTCTGCAGGACCTGGCCGAGCAGGTTCAGGTCGAAGATGTCGGCGACCTTGCCGGAGCCGGTGTAGGAGCCGCGCAGGAGCAGCAGCCAGAGCGTGGCCGCGGTGAGTGTGAGCCAGCCGCCGACGACCAGCCGCTGCAGGGCGCGCACCCCGGAGCCGCGCTGCCAGCAGGCGAGCACGAAGGCCGCGCCGCCGACCAGCACGATGTAGCCGGCGTACGACATGTACCGCCCGAACCCGTACAGCCGGCCCACGACCCCGCCGCCCGCGGTCTGCCCGGAGACGGAGACGGTGGTCTGGGAGGGCGCGCCGACGGAGAAGGTGTAGGCGCCGGAGACGGGGTGGCTGTCCGCCGAGACGACCTGGTAGGTGACGGTGTAGGTGCCGTCGGCCAGGCCGCTCTTGAGCTGCACGGCGTACGTCGTCCCGCTGATGTCGGAGGGCTTGCCGACGTCGACCTCCTTGCCCTTGGGGTCGAGGACGTGCAGCGAGTCGTCGTTGATGGCCACCTTCTCGGAGAAGGTGAGCGACACCTGGGTGGGCGCCTTCTTGACCACCACCCCCTGTGCGGGGTCGCTGCCGGTCAGCGCGGCGTGCGCGGAGGCGGGCCCCGCACCGGCCAGCAGCGCGCCGGTGACGGCCAGGAACAGCAGCACCAGGGTGCGCAGGCGGGGGGTGATGGTCCGCGTCAAGGTGGTCCCTCCCTCAGTGTCCGGTCGACGGGTTGTACGTGGCGGACTTCACCGGCATCTCGACGGTGAGGGGGCCGGACTTGGCGAAGGTGAGCGTCAGGGGGATCGTCTGGCCCTGCTTCGGCCTGCGCTTCAGCTTCTCGAACATCAGATGGTTGCCCCCGCTTTTGAACACGAGTTGACCGTGGGCCGGCACGGTGAAGGAGGTGACCTCCTCCATCGCGCCGCCGACGGTGTCGTGCATGGTGATCTCGCCGGCGGTGTCACTGGTGACCGAGGTCAGCTCGTCCTGCGTGCCGCCCTTGTTGGTGATCGTCAGGAATCCGGCCGCCATGTCGGCCGAGACCGGCTGGGGCATGTAGGAGGAGCTGACCGACAGCTTCGCCTTCGCGTCACCGTCGCCGGAGCCGCCGCAGCCGGCCAGGGCCAGGGCGCCTGTCAGCGCCAGCACGGGCAGGGCGGAGCGCCTCACGGGTTCGCTCCCTTGATGATCTTCGGGAGGTCCTTGGTGTAGTCGTCGACGTCGGCGTCCTCGCCGTAGAGGAGGTAGCCGCCGTCGGTCTTCGGCGAGAAGGCGATGACCTGGGTGCCGTGGACGGAGACGACCTTGCCGTTCTTGTCCTTCTTCGTCGGCTCGATGGAGATGCCGACGGAGCGGGCGCCGGCCTGGATGGTGGAGAAGTCGCCGGTCAGGCCGATGAACTGGGGGTCGATGCCCTTGAGCCACTTGCCGAGTTCGGACGGGGTGTCGCGGTCCGGGTCGGTGGTGACGAACAGGACCCGCAGGTCGTTCTGCTCGGCCTTGGGCAGCGCCTTCTTGGCGACAGCGATGTTGCTCATCGTCGTCGGGCAGATGTCGGGGCAGTGGGTGTAGCCGAAGTAGAGCAGCGTCGGGTGGCCCTTGGTCTCCTTGCGGAGGTCGTACTTCTTGCCGTGGGTGTCGGTGAGGACCAGGTCCGGCTTCTCGAACGGCTGGTCGAGCACGGTCGCGGCCTTGTCCGATCCGGGCTCCTCGGAGACCACGGCTACGGGCGACTTGCTGTCGTCGCCGCTGCCGCAGGCGGAGAGGGTAAAGGTGGCGGCGGCGAGCAGCGCGGCCGCGGCGAACGTCTTCTTGCGCATAGAGAAATGTCCCAGATGTGAGAGCTCCGGCGCGCACCGGGGCCGTACGCAAGCGTGGCACGGTCCCGGTGCGCGGCGCGGATCGGTGGGGGATCAGGCGTTGGACCGCCGCCGTCCGGCGAGCACGCCGTAGGCCACGCCCGCCACGCCGGCGACGATGCCGACCACGCCGAGCACGCGGGCGGTGGTGTCGCTGCCGCCGGAGGAGGTGTCGCCGGAGGCTGCCGCGGTCCCGGTCTTCTTGCCGGCGGTGTCCTCGGCGGCGGTCGAGCCATGGGAGTGCTCGTCCTCGGAGGCGGCGGCCAGTTCGAGCACCGGGGCGGGGTTCTCGGGCTCCTCCTGGCCGTCCTGCTGGACCTCGATCCAGCGGACGACCTCCTTGTTGGAGTACGTCTGGATCGCCTTGAAGACCAGCTCGTCGGTGTCGTCGGGCAGGGCGCCTACGGACAGCGGGAACTTCTGGAAGCAGCCGGCCGGGATGCCCTTGCCGTCGTCGGCGGTCCAGGTGACCTTGGTGACCGCCTCGGTGATCTTCTCGCCGTGCATCTCCATCGGCTTGGCCAGCTTGGACTTGGTGACCTTCACCGTCCAGCCGTCGACCGGCTGCGGCATCACCGAGGCCAGCGGGTGGTCGGTGGGGAGGCTGACCTCGAGCCTGGTGGTCGAGGCGTCGTCGCGCTCGTTGGGGACCTTGAAGTCGACGACCGCGTAGCCGCCCTTGGCGGGCGTGTTCTCCGGCTGCACGGTGACGTGTGCGAACGCTGGGGCGGACAGGGCGAGCACGAAGGAGCCGGCGACGGCAGCGGCGGCGGCGAGACGAGAAGCCTTCATGGCAGGGAGCACTCCACTCTGAGTGAGATCCGGTGTGAGTTCCGGTGGTGAGGAGGGATACGCGCGGGAGGCCGGGAGATCGATCGGCGCACGCGCGCGTGCCGCACGACGGCGGCCCCGCTCCGCACGGATGTGGCGTGGAGTGGTGGTCCCGTCGCGTCAGGCGGCGAGGTCGAGTGCGGCGGCGGACGGCGGGCCGCGCCGGATCACCGTGTGCTGGAGTGCGGTGGTGTGCGGGGCGGGGGAGTCCTCCGCAGCGGTACGACGGCCACGCGCGCGCGGGTCGGCAGCGCCCGGGAACCCGGCGTACAGGGCGCACGCGAGCGCGAGCGCCCCGCGCAGGGAACGTACGAGCGCCCCCTCGGTGACTCCGTGCGTCGACAGGTCCAGCAGCCGCAGCACCGCCAGGTCACCGCGGCGCAGCAGCCAGCCGACGGTGACGGCCGCGAGGAGGTGGCCGAGGAGCATCGGCAGGGAGGGCAGCAGGGAGGCAGGGGAGCCGGTGGCGTTTGCCGCGTGGTGCATGGCGCTCATGTCCATGCCCGGCCTCAGGTCCGCCCCGCCGGCCAGATGCGCCTCGGCGAGGATCCGGTACGCGTGGGCGGGGGTGAGGGAGGCCGCGCTGGTCCCGCACAGCAGTCGCGCGGCGCGGGCCACGATGGCCGCGTCGCTCATCCCGGACACCGGGCCCATCGACATCGAGCCCCTCGACATCGTGGACATCGCGCCGGACGCCGTCGCGGCGGTGGCCTGCTCGGCCAGCCCGAACAGCGTGTGCAGCGCGGTCTGGGCCAGGGCGAGCAGCGCCGCGATCCCCGGCAGCGAGCGCTCCCGCCCGGTGAGCGGGGCCACCAGCAGGAGGGAGCCCAGGAATCCCGCGCCCAGCGTCCACAGCGGGAAGGTGGCGCAGGCGGCCAGGGCGTGCCCCGCCGCGGCCAGCACGACGCAGACCGCGGCGAACACCGCGGCCCGCAGAATCCGGAGTTCCGCTCCGGAGCGCGTCGTGCGGGGGTGGGGGGCAGTCATGGCGCGCCCATCATCGCACTGTCCTTACCCGCGCCCTGCGGCAGGTCCGGGAGAGAGCCGCCGCCGGGCCGCCCCTCAATACACCGATTCGTCCTCGGCCGCATCCCCCGTATGGGCGGCGTCACGTCAACGGTGTGCTTACACACGGCCACACGCGGCAATACGTATCGGTATGTCGAGCCGCAGCCAGGAGGCTGGAGCATGAGCATCTGGTGGTCACTCCATCTGCGGCGCGAGGCCGCGAGCGTTCCGCTCGCCCGGCGACTGCTCCTCGGCGCGATGGAAACCGCGGGCGTGGACCCCGATGTCTCGTACGACCTGTCCGTCGCCCTCAGCGAGGCCTGTGCGAACGCCGTCGAACACGGCGGTGACGGTGCGCGCGACGGCTCCTCGGAGGCGTACCGGGTGACGGCCTACCTCGACGGTGAGAAGTGCCGCATCGAGGTGACCGACTCCGGCCCGGGGCTCGCCCGCAACGCGGGCACCCGGTTACCGCGCGCGGACGCCGAGCAGGGGCGCGGCCTGTGTCTCATCCGCGAACTCGCCGACCACGTCCACATCGGGCCCAAGCCGGGCCGGGGCGGCACGGTGGTCAGCTTCGACAAGATGCTCAAGTGGCGGGACGACGCGCCCCTGGTGGCCGTCTGAGGACCATCGGTCTCCCCGGCTTTCACAGCCCACCCCCAGCCGCGGCTCATGTCCCTGACAAGCCCGGTTCGTACGTTCCCCGGCCATAACGGGAAGACACGGGAACACCTCCCTCACCCGGCGTCGTGCCAGCGCGGTGATTCGGCGGCACGGTCACGGCCGACGGCCTCGCCGCCGACCTCCACGCGCGCGTGGAGCCCCGGGAAGCGCGGGACTGCTGGCGGGGGCGCTGTTCCTGGATTCGCTGCCGGTGGCTCGTTTCTCTGGAATCCGGATTTTGTGGCACGCCGGTGCGGTCGTCGGGCGGCCCGCCGCTTCATCGGCCTGTCGGAAACGCCGGCCCTTGCGCGACGCCGCGGAAAACCCGATCGCCCTTTCTCGGGGAAACGGGCACACGTCACAGCGGCGGGAACGCGTCTGCTCCGTGCACCTGAGGAACTTCCTGACCGGGCCGACCGACCGGGCGGCCGTTCTCCGACCCGGGCGCGCACCACGACCAGGCGGTCCGGAACTCTGCCAGGCACTCTCGACACCCGCCTCCTGCGCACGGCCTGACGCGGCTAGGGTGAGCGCATGGACATACCGGCCGAGAAATTAACACGCGATGTGATATTCCGGATCGCCGCGAAAGGCGACGCCCCGGCACTCGCCGCGGCTTACCTGGAAAACCGCGAGTATCTCGCACCATGGGAACCCCGCCGCCCCGAGAATTTCTTCACCGTCGCCGGTCAGCAGACCGTACTCGACGACCGGCTGCGGCAATGCGCCGAAAAGCGGACCGTACCGTGGGTCCTGGAATCCGCCGACGGGCGGATCGTCGGGACCACTACGCTGTCCGGAATCGTCCTCGGCCCTTTTCGCAGCGCCTGTCTCGGTTACTGGATCGCCGCCGGCCACCAGGGGCGCGGGCTGGCGACCGCCGCCGTGGAGGCGGTGTGCCGGGTGGCCCGGGAGACCGTGGGGCTGCACCGGATCGAGGCCTCCACCGTCCTGGACAACGCCGGTTCCCAGCGCGTGCTGGCCAAGTGCGGGTTCGAGCACATCGGCACGGCCCCGCGCTATCTGGCCATCAACGGGACCTGGCGGGATCACCGGCTGTTCCAGCGGATCCTGCACGACGACGCCCCGACTCCGTGACCTCGGCGACGGCCCCCGGCCGACGACGCCTGCCGCCCGCGCGGGCTCAGCCGCCGTCCAGCACCTTCGCCAGCACCTGAAGCGCCTCCGGGTACACCCGTTCGCGAGGCGTGCCGTACCCGACGACCAGTCCCTGTGGCCGGCCCTCGCCGGGGGCGTGCCAGTGGCCGCTCAGGTGGCCCACGGCGAGGCCCTCCGCCTCCGCGCGGGACAGCGCCTCGGCCTCGTCGGCGACCTCCACCAGCGCGTGCAGCCCGGCCGCGATCCCGCGCACCCGGCGCCCGCCCAGCCGGTCCAGGAGCTGGTCCCGGCGGCGCCGGTAGCGCAGCCGGCACGCGCGCACGTGGCGGTCGTAGGCGTGGCTGTCGATGAGCTCGGCGAGCGCCAGCTGCCCGATGGTCTCGGTGTGGTGGTCGCTGTGCAGCTTGGCGTCGGCCACCGCGTCCACCAGGTGCGGCGGCAGCACCATCCAGCCCAGCCGCAGCGCGGGCCCGAGCGTCTTGGAGGCGGTGCCCAGGTACACCACCCGGCCCGGCGCCATGCCCTGGAGGGCGCCGACGGGCTGGCGGTCGTAGCGGAACTCCCCGTCGTAGTCGTCCTCGACGATCAGCCCGCCACGCGCGCGTGCCCAGTCGGTCAGCGTCCGCCGCCGCTCCGGGTGCAGGGTCACGCCCGTCGGGTACTGGTGGGCGGGCGTGACCACCACGGCCGACTCCTCGCCCAGGTCCCGCGCGCATGCCCCCCGGTCGTCGACCCGCACCGGCACCACGCTCCCGCCGTTGTGCCGCACCACGTCCCGGTGGAAGGGCAGCCCCGGGTCCTCCATGGCGATCGCGCCGCCGTCCAGAACCCGCGTGAGGAGCGCCAGCCCCTGCACGTACCCGGAGGTGATGACGATCCGGCCCGGCGGCGCGAGCACTCCGCGCGCCCGCCCGAGATAACCCGACAGCGCCGTGCGCAGCTCGATCCGGCCGCGCGGATCCCCGTAGTCGTACGCCAGCGACGGCGCCGTCACGATGGCACGGCGCAGCGCCCGCAGCCAGGCCGCCGCCGGGAACGCCCCGACGTCCGGGCTGCCCGGCCGGAGGTCGAAACGCGGGGCACGCGCGCGTACGACCGCCTCCGGCGCGTCGGTGTCGACGCAGGGCAGCGAGGCCACCCGGGTGCCCGACCCCTGCCGGGCCGTCAGATAGCCCTCGGCCACCAGCTGGTCGTACGCCGCCTTCGCGGTTCCCCGCGAGATCCCCAGCTCCATCGCGAGCCGCCGCGTCGCCGGCAACCGCGTCCCGGGCGCCAGCCGCCCGTCCCGCACGGCGTCCCGCAGCGCCCGCTCGAGCCCGGCCCGCCGCCCGTTCGCGCCGTCCGGTTCGAGATGCAGATCGACGCCGACACCGGACAGGAACTCGTTCACGAAAACCCTCCCCCTCAGGCCCTGTCGCCGCATTCCCGTCTGCCCTGCGGGCGGACGACGGGAATGCGGCGACAGGGCCCGGCACGTGAATGGCCGGGCACCCCTCCGGTACCCGGCCATCAGGCTTGTATCAGCCCTTGAGCGACGCCATCCACGCCTCGACCTCGTCGGAGCGGCGCGGCAGGCCTGCCGAGAGGTTACGGTTGCCGTCCTCGGTGACCAGGATGTCGTCCTCGATCCGGACACCGATGCCCCGGTACTCCTCCGGCACGGTCAGGTCGTCGGCCTGGAAGTACAGGCCCGGCTCGACCGTCAGCACCATGCCCGGCTCCAGCGTGCCGTCCACGTAGGTCTCCACGCGCGCGGCAGCGCAGTCGTGGACGTCCATGCCGAGCATGTGCCCGGTGCCGTGCAGCGTCCAGCGGCGCTGCAGGCCCAGCTCCAGGACGCGCTCCACCGGGCCCTCGACCAGACCCCACTCCACGAGCCGCTCGGCGAGCACCCGCTGGGCGGCGTCGTGGAAGTCGCGGTACTTCGCACCCGGCTTGACGGCCTCGATACCGGCCTCCTGGGCGTCGTACACGGCGTCGTAGATCTTCTTCTGGATCTCGGTGTACCGGCCGTTGACCGGCAGCGTGCGCGTCACGTCGGCGGTGTACAGCGTGTGCGTCTCCACGCCCGCGTCCAGCAGGAGCAGGTCGCCGGAGCGGACCGGGCCGTCGTTGCGCACCCAGTGCAGCGTGCAGGCGTGCGGGCCGGCCGCGCAGATGGAGCCGTAGCCGACGTCGTTGCCCTCCACGCGCGCGCGGAGGAAGAAGGTGCCCTCGATGTAGCGCTCACTGGTCGCCTCGGCCTTGTCGAGGACCTTCACCACGTCCTCGAAGCCGCGCACGGTCGAGTCGACGGCCTTCTGCAGCTCGCCGATCTCGAACTCGTCCTTGACCAGCCGGGCCTCGGAGAGGAAGACGCGCAGCTCCTCGTCGCGCTCGGCGGTGACCTTGTCGGTGAGGGCCGCCTCGATGCCGGCGTCGTGGCCGCGCACCACGCGGACCGGGCCGGTGGCCTCCTTCAGCTTCTCCGGCAGCTCCCGCACGTCGGCGGCCGGGATGCCGTACAGCGCCTCCGACTCGGCGAGCGAGTGGCGCCGGCCGACCCACAGCTCACCCTGGCCGGAGAGCCAGAACTCGCCGTCCTCGCGGTTGGAGCGCGGCAGGAGGTAGATCGTCTCCTGGTGGCCGTCCGCCGTGGGCTCCAGGACCAGGACGCCGTCCTCTGTCTGGTTGCCGGTGAGGTACGTGTACTCGACCGACGACCGGAAGGGGTACTCCGTGTCGTTCGAGCGGGTCTTCAGGTTGCCCGCCGGGATCACCAGGCGCTCGCCCGGGAAGCGGGCGGACAGCGCGGCACGGCGGCGCGCGGTGTGCCCGGCCTGCTCGATCGGCCGCAGGTCGCGCAGCTCCGTGTCGGCCCAGCCGGACTTCATGTTCTCGGCGAGCTCGTCGGACACGCCCGGGTACAGGCAGTTCTTGCGCTGCTTGACGGGCTCTTCGGCTTCGGTCTCCGGGGTCTCCGGGAGCTCTTCCGCCACGGTCATCCTCCTCGATACGGCACTGGCCCCCATCGTACGGGCGTACGGAAGGGGCACAGGGGCGGAAGACCTGTTACAAGAGCCGGGCCGGCCAGGACAGGTCCTAGTCGAAGCGTGCCGCCAGCAGGACCACGTCCTCCTCGCTGTCCGCCGCGTCGAGCCCGTCCGGCAGCACCGTGCACAGCACGTGGTCGGCGAGGGCGCCGGGGTCGTGGCGCAGGGCCCGGGGAGCGCTGGCGGCGGCCGTTTGCAGCCGGGCGAAGGCGCGGTCCATGGGGTCGCCGGTGCGGTGCAGCAGCCCGTCGGTGTAGAGCAGGACCGTGTCTCCGGCCTCCGCCTGGATCTCCGCGCTCGGCGCTTCCCAGCAGGCGAGCATCCCCAGCGGCGCGGACACGGAGGTCTCGGCGAACTCCGTGCGCCGCTCGCCGATCAGCAGGGGCGGGCTGTGCCCGGCGCCGGCCAGGGTGATCTTGCGCAGTGCGGGCTCGCAGTAGGCGAACAGGGCGGTGGCGGACCGGGCGGGCTCGGTCAGGCGCAGCAGCAGTTCCAGGTCGGACAGGACGGCGACCGGGTCCTCGCCCTCCATCACCGCGTACGCCCTCAAGCTGGCCCGCAGCCGTCCCATGGCGGCGAGCGCGCTCGGCCCGGATCCGGTCACCGAGCCGACCGCGAGGCCGAGCGCGGCGTCGGGCAGCGGCAACGCGTCGTACCAGTCGCCGCCGCCGCGCGGGCCGCTGCGGCGCCGGGCGGCGAGCTGGACGCCGGCCACCCTCGGCAGCCGGGAGGGGAGCAGTTCCTCGGCGATGGTGGCCATGCTCGCGCGCGTGCGCTCGACTTCCAGCAGCCGGGCCAGGTGCTCGGTGACGTACCGGACGTACAGGCCGGCGAGGTGGCGGCGGCGTTCGTCCGGTTCGGCGGGCTCGTCGTACAGCCACACGGCGGCGCCCAGACGGCCGGCCGCCTCGGTGGTGAGCGGGAGGGCGTAGCTGGCAGCGTAACCGAGGCGGGCGGCCACCTCTCGGTGCCGGGGGTCGAGGCCGTCCTCGGCGAACAGGTCGGGGCACACGCTCTCGCCGGTGTCGCCGTTGCCGCGGGGCAGTCCGGCGGCGGTGTCGAGGAGCTCGCCGTACGGCAGGGCACGGCGCGGCACGGTCTCGATGTGGCCGAGATCGGCCCGGCCCAGGCCCAGGCCGATGGTCGTGCGGGGGCCGAGGCCGTCGCCGGGTTCCAGCACGACGAGACCGCGCCGGGCGCCCACCAGGGCGGCACCGGCGCGCAGCAGTTCTTGGAGTGCGGCATCGAGCGCGGTCGTGCGGACCAGGCGCTCGGTGAGTTCGTGGAGGGTCGTGAGGTCCGAGACCCAGCCGGCCAGCCGGTCCTGGAGCAGGGTGCCCGGGGCGGGGGCGCTCGGCGTGTGGGGTGAGTTCGGCGGGTGGGCGGTGGGAACTGGCGGGGTGCCGGGGGCGGCGGATGCGGGTGCGGCAGTGTGTGCGTGCGTGGGAAGCGTTGAATCGATTCCGGCCACTTTCGGAGGGTGAGGGGCGTTCATGGCGTCCGGCCTTCAGACCGGTGCGTATTGCTCAAAAGCATCGCGAACCCCATGTCTTTCTGCGCCGCTAGCAGTGTCTCCACATGTACACGCACTCGTGAGGGGATGTCCAGCATTGTCCTGCTGGGATTCCTGGTGTCCATGGGTCTCTCGTGGGTACGCTCATGGGGTCTTGCATTACGGCAAAGTTGGCTTGAAACTGCCTCAGGTATTGGTTCATTGCGGTCGACTGGGCTTGCTCCACGGAGCGTCACAGCGGTCGTGATGGGTACGTACTCGGAGAAGGCCAGGGGTGGTTGGGGACCACCCGGAACCTGGCGACGGACCCGGGCGTCTTAGCCACCGACGACCGTGCCCCATCCTCCCGCGGCGGAGGCGAAGAGAAATACGTGCGACGGCAAAACGCCAGACTTCGCCACCCCACGCAGCGGCCGTGCTTCTGATAGACGCAGTAGGGACGCGGACGCGGCCAACGTCCGGCCCCCTGGGGTTCCCCTTGCTCTGAGCAGGGGTGTGATGCGCCAACAGGTACGCCCAGTGAAGTGATCGACACATGACGTGATGTGGTCCACGGTGTTGCCAGCGGTGCAACGGAAAGGAACGAGCGCTCATGCGCGAGATCCTCGGAAGGCGACGCAGGCTCCTGTCCGGGCGGAACGACGGGAGGCCTGAGCTGATCAGCGCGGCCCTGACCTTCGCGACGGAATGGCAGTGGCCCGTGCTCCCGGGCGTGGCCCCGGACCCGCAGGGGCGGGCCCGCTGTGCCTGCCCCGACCCGGAGTGCACGGTGCCCGGCGCGCACCCCTTCGACCCCGGCCTGCTTGCGGCCACGACCGACGAGCGCATGGTGCGCTGGTGGTGGGCCAACCGGCCGAGCGCCCCCATCGTCCTCGCGACCGGAGGCAAGGCGCCCTGCGCGGTCAGCCTGCCGGCCGCCGCGGCGGCCCGCGCCCTCGACGCCCTCGACCGCGCCGGCATGCGGCTGGGCCCGGTGATCGCCTCGTCCACCCGCTGGTCCCTGCTCGTCAAGCCGTACTCGATGGAGCAGTTGGGCGAGCTGCTCTACGCCAAGGACTTCGTCCCCGGCTCCCTCCGCTTCCACGGCGAGGGCGGTTACCTCGCCCTGCCCCCCTCCGAGACCGGCCAGGGCGCCATCCGCTGGGAGCGCGCCCCGCTGCCCGGCTCGGCCGCGCCGTGGGTGCCCGACGTGGAGGCCGTGGTGGACGCCGTGGTCGACGCCCTCACTCGTACGGGTGTGAACGCACCCGAGTTGTAAGGGTGTCGGGCGCGCGCGGACCGGCGAGGCGCCCTCGATCGTTATCTTCCGTCCATGAACGTTCGTCTGCTCGCCCTGGCGGGCGTCGTGGCGGGCGCGGTCGCGCTGCCGCTGGCCGTGGCGTCCGCGGGGCAGGTGGGCGACGCTGGGCGGGCGGTCGTACGCACGTCCGCGCGCGTCGACCGTACGGTTCCGCACGGCGACGCCAAGGATCCCTCCGCCGCGCCCGCCCCCACCCGCCCCCACCCTCGGCTCAGCTCGGGCGGGGGGACCCCCGCCCCTCTGCTGCTCGGCCTGGGTCTGGCCACCGCCGCCCGGTGCGGCCCCGAACTCACCTCGCCCCACGGCGTCGAGGCGCAGACCTGCGTCCTGACCCAGGGCACGGACACCTGGGCGCGTACCTACTACCGCAACGCCACCGGCGAGGCGCTCGACCCCGTCCTGAGCCTCATGGGGCCGGGCGGGCGCACCGTGCAGACGCACTGCGACGCGGGCGCCGACGACGAGCCCGCCACGTGCGAGACACCCAGGGAGCGCAGCCGGGGCGGACCGGACGCCTACACGGCCGTCACGGAGTTCGCGGCACGGGGGGCCGACGGGCCGCTGCTGCTGCGCTCCGGGAGCAACTCCGGGCTATCCGCGGGGAGTTGACGGACGACAGCGTTCCGTACACCGGACGCGGACATGGAAAGACCCGGTTGCTGGCGACGGGGGATGCACCAGCAACCGGGCTACTGGAACGGTAACAAGAGATCGGCGGTTCGCAAATTCGATCTCGGCTATTCGGACACGGATCCGCCCGTCGCGTCGGTGAGTTGTGACAGGAGTCACCCGGTCCGGCGACCTGACCGCGGCTGACCGACCGGTCAGCCGCGGCCTGTGCGTCAGCTGAGCGTGACCTGCCGGTTGGTGAGGCCGCCGCGCGCCCGGCGCTCGTCCGCGGTGAGCGGCGCGTCCGAGGCCAGGGCGGCGGCGAGGCGCTCCGCGAACTCGGCGGCCGGCTTCTCGACGTCCTCCGCGCCGACCCCGCTCGGCAGGTCCCAGACCGGCACGATGAGCCCGTGAGCACGGAAGGAACCCACCAGCCGGGTGCCCTCCCCGAGGCTGGAACGGCCCGCCGCGTGCAGCCGGGCAAGAGCGTCCAGAAGCTGCTCCTCCGGGTGCGGCATGACCCAGCGCAGGTGGTTCTTCTCCGGCGTCTCGCACCAGTACGCGGCGTCCACGCCGGTCAGCTTCACGGTCGGGATGGCCGCGGCGTTGGCCCGCTCCAGGGAGGCGGTCACCTCGGGCGTGGCGTTCTCCGGGTCCGGAACCCAGAACTCGAAGCCGCTGTGCACCACTGGCTCGAACGCGCCTTCGGGATCGATCAGATCCTGCAGCCGCGGACCGTCGGCCGGAGCGCGGCGGCCCTGCACCGGCGTACCCGGATCGGCGGCCAGGGCGCGCTGCAGGGTGTCGGCGAGGTCGCGGCTGATGTCGCCGGACGCCGTGTCGTTCTGCAGGCCGAGCAGGACCGAGCCGTCGTCGCGGCGCAGGGCCGGCCAGGCCATCGGGAGCACCGTGGCGAGCGTGACCGACGGGGCACCCTCGGGCAGGCCGCCCTTCAGGGGCAGCTCGACCGTGGCGGCGGGCACCAGCTCGCGCAGCGCGACCCAGTCGCACTCGCCCGGCAGCCCCTCGAACGGGCGGTGCACCAGCTCGGTCACGGCGTGCGCGGCGGCCCGGCCGTGACACGCCTTGTAGCGGCGGCCGCTACCGCAGGGGCATGGCTCGCGGGCGCCGACGACCGGGATCTCCTGCTCAGTGAGCTGCGGCCGCTTGGCCTTCGTCTGGGGTCGCTTCTTGGCCATCGTGGGTGTCTCCCGGTTACGGCTCGTCTCGTACGGGCGCGAGCCTAGCCGTTCGCGTCGCGGGTGACCGGGAGCTGTGGACAACGCGAACGCGTGGCCGACGGGGCCGCGGACCAGGCGGCCCGGGCGGTGGGTCAGTCCAGGTCGTCGAAGGCGTCCGTGAAGTCCAGGTCGGCGGCCATCGCCGAGACCCGGGGCGCGGTGACGCGCGTAGCGAAGTCGTCCCGGCGGTGCCCGGCATCCGGATCGTGCACGTCCCCGTGGACCACCACCCACACCGTGACCTCGCCCCGGGTGTCGTCCCGTACACCCCAGTCGTCGGCCAGGGCGGTGATGATGTTCAGCCCCCGGCCGCCGTGCGCGGTCACCGACGGGGTGGCCGGAGCCGGGCGGGTCGGGCCGCCGCCGTCCGTCACCTCCACGATGAGACGCCCGCGCGGGTCCACCTGCCATGCGGCCCGGACGTCGCCGTCACCGACGGCCGCGTCGCCCAAGGGGCGGCCGTGCTTGCAGGCATTGCTCAGAAGTTCGGACAGGATCAGTACGGCGTCGTCGATGACCGATTCCGAGACCCCACCTCTGCGCAGCTGCGCGCGCATCCGGCGCCTGGCTTCCCCCACGCCCGCAGGGCCATGGGGCACGGCCATGCTCGACGACGTGGGCACCTCCTGTGCCACCACCAACGCCACCCCCGAGACCTCCTTCGCCCCACGCCACGGTGTGGATGCCCCATTGGCCTGTACCGGAAACCGGCCAGTCCTCTTCCGGTGACGCATTCGTCACGATCGAATACGGATCGAACGCGCCGGAGCACTCCCCGTAAGGGTGCGGCTGGATTTCGTTGGTGTGGCCGAAAAGCGAGGATGCTTCAGGTGCGCGGCCGGGTCAAGGCCTACGACCGAGTCGGTGCAGCACATCACGCGGGCGGTTGGTGATGATGGCGTCGATGCCCAGCTCGACGCAGAGGTCGACGTCCTCGGGCCGGTTCACCGTCCACACGTGGACCTGGTGGCCGGCGCGCTTCAGCCGCTCGATGTACGCCGGGTGGTTGCGCACGATCCGGATCGAGGGGCCCGCGATCCGGACGCCCGCGGGCAGCCGCCCGTCCCGCAGCCGGGGCGAGACGAACTGCATCAGGTACACCGTCGGCAGCGTCGGCGAGGCGGCACGCACGCGGTGCAGCGAACGAGCCGAGAAGCTCATGACGCGTACGGGTGACTCCGCGGCCGAGGCCGGGGCGTCCAGGCCGAACCGCTTCAGGAGCAGCAGCAGCCGCTCCTCGACCTGCCCCGCCCAGCGCGTGGGGTGCTTGGTCTCGATGGCCAGTTCCACCCGGCGCCCGGCGTCCGCGACCAACGCCAGCAGCCGTTCCAGGGTCAGTACGGAGGTGTCCTCGCGGTCCTCGGGGCGGTGCTCCCAGTCGGGTTCCTCGTCGCGGCTCCGCCAGGTCTCGGGGGTCTTCCAGGAACCGAAGTCCAGGGCGGCCAGATCGGCGAGCTCCAGGGCCGACACCGCTCCGCGCCCGTTGGACGTACGGTTGACGCGCCGGTCGTGGACGCACACCAGGTGGCCGTCCGCGGTCAGCCGGACATCGCATTCGAGGGCGTCCGCACCGTCCTCGATCGCCTTCCGGTACGCGGCGAGGGTGTGCTCGGGGGCGTCCTCGGAGGCTCCCCGGTGGGCGACGACCTGGATGTGGTGCTGTCGTGCGTGGGTGGTCACCGCGTCATGGTGCCACCGAGGAGGGATGCGTGTCGGACCGACGGCGTCGCACACTCATTCTGAGAAGCACCTGAGATGTTCCCGGGATGCGGGTGCTTTGCCTGTCATGTCCGATATAAGGAATAGCCGCGGACCCACAGTCACCGCTTATGGTGCTCTGACGGCCCGTGGGAAAAGCTGACAGCAGACAAAAGCACATGAGCACATGCACAGCTGCATCGCGCCGGGTCGACGACAAGCGTGAACGAGCGTGACCGAGTGCGACCGAGAACAACAGCCGTGGATCGAGGAGAAGAGCTGTGAGCACCGAGAACGAGGGCACCGCGGTACCCCCGGCCCCGTCCGCACCTCCCGTGCCGGTGGCATCTCCCGCTGCTTCCCCGCAGGCAGCCGTGCCCACCGCAGGCGCGCCGGAACAGGGCGCGGCGCAGGCATCCGCGGGCCACGCCGAGGGAGCGCACCCCTCCGGCCCCGCCCCGGACGGCTCCTGGCCGCCCCCGCCCCCCGCGACGCCCTCGTACGCCGACGGCGGCACCGGTGCGGGCTACGGCGGCTCCGGCGGGGGCTCCGGCTGGGGTTCCTCGTACCAGCAACAGCCCGCGCCGAAGTCCGGCCGCGGGCGCGGCGGGCTGCTCGCGGCGGTCCTGGCGGCCGCGCTGGTCGCGGGCGGCCTGGGCGGCGGCCTCGGTTACACCCTGGCCAAGAACAACGACGACACCGGCTCCACCACCGTCTCCGCCTCCAGCAGCGCCTCCCAGGTCAAGCGTGCTCCCGGCACGATCGCCTCGGTGGCCGCCAAGGCCCTGCCGAGCACGGTCACCATCGAGGCGGAGAGCACCAGCGGCGAGGGCGGCACCGGCACCGGGTTCGTCTTCGACACCCAGGGCCACATCGTCACCAACAACCACGTGGTGGCGGACGCGGTGGACGGCGGCAAGCTCACGGCCACCTTCCCGAGCGGCAAGAAGTACGACGCGGAGATCGTCGGCCACGCGCAGGGCTACGACGTGGCGGTCATCAAGCTCAAGAACGCCCCCTCCGACCTCAAGCCGCTCGCCCTCGGCGACTCCGACAAGGTGGCCGTCGGCGACGAGACCATCGCGATCGGCGCCCCCTTCGGCCTGTCCAACACGGTCACGACGGGCATCATCAGCGCCAAGAACCGTCCCGTGGCCTCCAGCGACGGCAGCTCCACCAGCAAGGCCTCCTACATGAGCGCCCTGCAGACCGACGCCTCCATCAACCCCGGCAACTCCGGCGGCCCTCTGCTGGACGCCTCCGGCGCGGTGATCGGCATCAACTCCGCGATCCAGTCCTCCAGCAGCGGTGGCCTCGGCGGCTCCGGCCAGTCCGGTTCGATCGGCCTGGGCTTCGCCATCCCGATCAACCAGGCCAAGTACGTCGCACAGCAGCTCATCAAGACCGGCAAGCCCGTCTACGCCAAGATCGGAGCGTCCGTCTCCCTGGAGGACAGCACGGACGGCGCGAAGATCACCGACCAGGGCGCGGCCGGCTCCGCCGCGGTCGAGTCCGGCGGCCCCGCGGACAACGCCGGCCTCAAGCCCGGTGACGTCATCACCAAGCTCGACGACGACGTGATCGACTCCGGCCCCACCCTGATCGGCGAAATCTGGACCCACAAGCCCGGCGACAAGGTCACGATCACCTACAAGCGCGACGGCAAGGATCACACGGTCGAACTGACCCTGGGCTCGCGGGTGGGCGACAGCTGATCCTCCGGCCACGTACGCACGCAAGGGGTGCCTCTCGGCGAGGGGCACCCCTCGCGCGTGGTCGGAGCTCGAAAACCCCTCGCCGGGTCCAGCCCGCGCCGAGGACCGTGTTCCGCAGGGAAACCCGCATGTCCCGCGACTCCAAGCGGACGACTTCGCACCGGCGCCCCGTTCGGCGGAGGACAGGCGCATCCGGGCCTTCATGGTCCGCTCCGCTTCCTTGGCGGAGACGGCGTGGTCCATGGCGGGCGTCACGCCCCGGTGCCCGGGCGAAACCTCGTGCGGTGTCGTGAGCATGCCGAGCTCCCTCGTGGCGAGGTACATCACCCACGCGCGCGTGCCCACCCGTTACTCTTGTCCCCGCGCCGCCGATCCCGGGCGGCGCGGGGAGGTGTGCCCGAGCGGCCGAAGGGAACGGTCTTGAAAACCGTCGTGGCAGCGATGTCACCGTGGGTTCAAATCCCACCACCTCCGCAGCCACAGAGGGGTGCCTCTCGCTGAGAGGCACCCCTGCCATGTGAAGCAGTAGGCCAGTCCAGCACCGTCAGCTCGGGCCACTGCTGCCGCCACCGAGCCGCTTTCTTCTCGTACACCTCCTTCGGGGCGAGCACCGGGTTGGGTCGTACAACAAGGTTGAAAACGTCGGACAGTCCATGCGGCGCGTAGACGCGCCAGCGCCCCCCGGGTTCCAGGCGCACGCCCAGGCAGCAGGTGGTCGCGGCGAAGCAGTCGATGGCCGCCTCGGTGGAGGGGTGCGGAGCGCACGGCACGCCGAACTTCTGCTCGTACCAGAGGTGGACGCGGGCCTCGTTGCGGATCTCGACCTCGGCGGGCAGACCGGCGAAGGCTTCCTTCCCCGCTCTGATCACCGCGTCCTCCGCCTCCCACGACAGGTCACCGTTGTCGAAGTAGAAGACGTCGTAGTCCTTGATGCCACGGGTGGGCTGCCTGCCGGTGACCACGTTCCACACGGTCTGGAACAGGCATCCCGCTGTCATGTACCAGCCGGGCAGGGCCAGGGACGCCGTGCGGTCGAGTACCTCGAGCAGGACCTCATTGCGGGAGAGGGCGGACTTCAGGGCGACGAGCTGTTCGTCCAGGGGCAGGCGGCCGATCACAGCTCTGACCCTAGAGCTCCTGGTCGCGAGCCGGCCCCTCCCGTTCCCCCGCAGCCCCGGATGGGAGCCCGTGGATTTACGGGCGGTGCCCCGTCATCCGGGCCGCCGACGCGATCGTCGCCCGTGCCTCACGCTCGGACAGCCCCGTGTGGAGGGCCGCGTCGACGAGCGGAGCGACGAGGGCGGGGCCGATGCCGTTCTCGTAGGCGCGGCAGGCGGCCCAGAAAAGGCGGGTGTTGCGCTGCCCCTCGTGGGCGGCGAGGACGAACTGGATCAGGCCCTGGCCGTGGTGTCCGGTGGACGGTGGGGTGGGGTGCGCGGTGCGCGGGGGCGGAACGAGCAGGCGGAGGAGGGTCGGCGGGCAGGCGGCGGGGGCGAGGTGGGCGGTGCCGGGGGCGGTGCCGTAGACGCCGTGGTCGGTGCGGGAGCCGGGGCCGACGAGGTAGCCGCCGGCGCCGCGGATGTCGATGCCGGGGGCGAGCCGGCCGGCGGAGTTGGGGACGACGACGTCCGGTGGGCCGGTCAGCCAGAGGTGGCGGCCGCCGCTGGGGGTGAGGACGACGACCGTCTCGGGGATGGTGAACAGGTGGCGCAGGGCCAGTTCGCGCAGGGCGGCCGGGGAGTCCGTGCCCGATTTCGTGTCCAGGTCGATGCCGATCAGGTGGTGCGGGGGCAGGCCGCAGGCGATGCCGTAGCCGGTGGCCCAGGGGGCGGCGGCGAACAGTTCGCGGATGCGTGCCGGGGCGGTCGAGGCGTCGTACACGCCGTGACCGAGGCGACCGCACTCGCCGTGGCAGGCGGGGGCGGAGGGGTCGTCGCGGTGAGGGGAGCGCAGGGCCGGGAGTTTCGTCCGGGACAGGGGGATGACGGCCAGTCCGCGTTCGGCGGCTGACAGGGCGTGTGCGAGGGCCAGCGTCGTGGTCTGCCGGTCGGAGGTGGCCATGCTTCCATGTTCGTACGTATGTTCGAAAAAGGGAAGGGGGGTCGGTGGTGGCTCACCGGGACGACTCGCCGTGCGGGAGAGGTTGGCCGGACGTGCGCCGGAACGTTTTCTCGCTTGCGGCGCTAGGCGGTCGTCATGTCCCGCACTGTCCTGGCCTGTTACTTCGGTTGCCAGAGGTGGTGAAAAGGGTTTATCGACCTGTCGTCACGCTTGCGTGCGAATCGCGGCTTCCGGGGTGGTTCGCAGGGGATTCGGTGGGCAACCCTGGATTCGAGCATCGTGCACAACCGCCGGCGTCGGCCAACCACCCTGGCCGGAGCCGCACTTCACGCACTCGTTCTGGAGGAGCAGCATGGCGATCATCCGTACCGCCCGTGTGCAACTCGTCCGCCACGCAACAGAAGGCGGTCGGTTCCGGCGCCTCGAACCGGAGCAGCACCGCCCGGGCCAAGGGCTCCGCTTTCGCTGCCCTCCAGCAGGGAAAGCGGAGCAGGCCGCAGCCCGCTTCCCTCGCCTGGGGTGAGCCCGCAGGTGTGAAAACGGACTGAAGACCCTTGTGGTGTGCGCTCAGTGGGTCATGACGCGTCTGCGCGGCGGTGCTTCGGTGCCGCCGCGCAGACGTGTCCGCTTCCCTGGACGACCTTGACACCCGGCACTGTCTGACGGACAGTCAGAAACTGTCGTACGAGGCCCGTCCGAGATCGGGAGGCCCCGCCGTGCACCTCGCGCCCACCGAACGCCAGCAGCGGCTGCGCGCCGAACTCCGCGCCTGCTTCCGGGACCTGATGCCCGCGGGACCGTGCGGCGCCCCCGGTGACACCGACCCGCACGAGCGGCGCACGCTGCTGCGCCGCATCGGCGCCGACGGCTGGCTGGGCCTCGGCCGGCCGGTCGAGTACGGCGGCCAGGGACGGGGCGCGGGCGAGCAGTTCGTGTTCTTCGACGAGGCGTACCGGGCCGGCGCCCCGGTCTCGATGGTCACGCCGAACACGGTCGGGCCCACACTGATGAAGTACGGCAGCGAGGAGCAGAAGGCCTTCTTCCTGCCCCGGATCCTGCGCGGCGAGCTCGCCTTCGCGATCGGCTACAGCGAGCCGTCCGCCGGGACCGATCCGGCCGCGCTGCGGACCCGGGCCGTGCGGGAGGGTGACGGCTGGCTGATCGACGGGCAGAAGGTCTTCACCGCGGGCGCACAGCACGCCGACTGGATCTGGCTCGCCTGCCGCACCGACCCCGAGGCCCCCAAGCACCGCGGCATCTCCCTCCTCCTCGTACGCACGGACGCGCCCGGGTTCTCCTGGACGCCGATCGTGACCGTGGGCGGCCAGACGACGACGGCCACCTACTACGGCGGGGTCCGGGTCCCCGCGGACAGTCTGGTCGGCGCCGAGAACGAGGGGTGGTCGCTGATCACCGACCAGCTCAATCACGAGCGCGTCGCCCTCGCCGCGATCGGCATGCAGGCCGAGGAGTTCCTCGCGGTCGCGCTGACCGCCGCCCGTACCCCCGATCCGGTGACGGGAAGGCGTCGCGTTGACGAGCCGTGGGTGCGTTTTCAACTGGCCGAGACGCATGCCCGGCCGGCGGCATCGCGCCTGCTCAGCTGGCGTTTGGTGGGGGACGTGGGGACCGGTCGAGCAGCCCCCGGCGCGGCCGGCGGGGTGAAGTTCGCGGGAACGGAATCGGCTGTCGCGACGTATCGCATGTGTCAGCACATCGTGGGCGGGACGGGACTCGTCCGATCCGGCTCCCCGGGGGTGTGCGGGGACGGCGAGCTGGAGCGGCTGAACAGGGCGGCGCGGATCAACACGTTCGGGGGCGGGGTGAGCGAGGTGCAGCGGGAGATCGTGGCGACGATGCGGCTCGGGATGACGAGGGGGCGGCGATGAAGGCCACCGCGAGCGACGGCGCCCGGACGGCGGCGCCGGGTGACGGGCCGGACCCGCTGGAAGCGAGGCTGAAGGCGTACGAGGGGCGGCCGTCCGCCGTCGCCGGCCGGGGCAAGGACCCGGTCAACGCGCCGATGATCCGGCACTGGTGCGAGGCCATGGGCGACACCAACCCGGCGTACGAGGGGCCGGACGCCATCGCCCCGCCCGCCATGCTCCAGGCGTGGACCATGGGCGGCCTGTCCGGCCACACGGGCCGCACCGAGGCGTACGACGAACTGCTCGCCCTGCTCGACGAGGCGGGCTGCACCTCGGTCGTTGCCACCGACTGCGAGCAGGAGTACCTGCGGCCCCTGCGGCCCGGCGACGAGGTCACCTTCGACACGGTGATCGAGACGGTGTCGGGACGGAAGACGACGAAGCTGGGCACGGGGTACTTCATCACCACGCGCACGGACGTGCGGGTGGCCGGCGACCTCGCCGGCACCCACCGCTTCCGCGTCCTGAAGTACGCACCGGCCCGGCGGAAGGCCCCCGGGAAGGCCCGCGCCCGCCGCCCCCGCCCGGTGGTCAACCGGGACAACGCCGGCTTCTGGGCGGGCGTGGCCGAGCACCGGCTGCTCATCCAGCGCTGCACCGCCTGCGGCACGCTGCGCCACCCCTGGCTGCCGGGCTGCAACGCCTGCGGCTGCCTGGACTGGGACACGGTCGAGGCGAGCGGTGAGGGGTCGGTCTATTCGTACGTGGTGATGCACCACCCGCCCTTCCCCGCCTTCGAGCCTCCTTACGCGGTCGGGCTGATCGAGCTGGCGGAGGGCGTGCGGATGGTGAGCAACGTGGTCGGGGTGCCGTACGGCAAGGTGCGCATCGGGCTGCCGGTCCGGGTGGAGTTCCTGCGGTACGAGGACGACGAGGGCGCGCTGGACCTGCCGGTGTTCCGGGTCGTCGAGGGCGAGGGGTGACATGGACTTCACGCCCACCGAGGCACAGGGCGGGGCCCGCGAGCCGGCCGCGCGGATCTTCGCCGACCTGGCCACGCACGAGCGGCTGACGGCCACCGGCACCGGCAGCGACCCCGAGTTGTGGAAGGCCCTGTGCGGCGCGGATCTGTTCGGCGCGGTGGAGGAAGTGGGCCTGCTCGGCCTGGTGCTGCTCCTGGAGGAACAGGGGCGCACGACGGCCCAGGTGCCGTACGCGGCCACCTGCGTGTACGGGCTGCTGGCGCTCTTCGCCCACGGCACACCGGAACAGCGGGAACGGCTGCTGCCGGGCGTGCGGTACGGGCATGCGGTGGTGAGCGGGGCGTTTCCCGCGCAGGGGGGCGTACGGGTCTTCGCGCGAGGTGGGGTGATCAGCCGGGCCCGGCTGAGCGGCACCGTCCCCGTCGTCCCCTGGCTGCGGGACGCCACGCACGTCCTCCTCGCCGACGGCGAGAACCGGCTGTGGCTCGTGCCGCTCCGGGTGCATGCCGAGGTCACGCCGGTCGAGCTGACCGCGCCCTGGTCGGCCGGGCGGCTCACGCTCGACGGGGCAGGCGCCGAGCGGCTCGGCGGTGAGGACGCGTCCGCCGACGTCCTGGCCACCGCCCGTACCGCCTTCGCCGGACTACAGGCAGGCGTGTGCGCGGGGTCCATCGCGCGGGCCGTGGCGCACGTCAACACGCGGGAGCAGTTCGGCCGCCCGCTCGGCACCCGGCAGGCCGTGCAGCTCAGGGCCGCCGACGCGCACATGGACACCGAGGCGATACGGGTGACGGCGTACGAGGCGGCCTGGCGGCGGGACGCCCAACTGCCGTACGTCACGCCCGCGCTGACCGCCGCCTGGTGGGCGTCCGAGGCCGGCCGGCGCGTTGTCCGCACGGGCCGGCATCTGCACGGCGGCGCGGGGGACGGCCTCGGCCACCCGGTCCACCGGCACTTCCCGTGGGGGCGGCAGCTGGACGCGTATCTGGGCTGCGGCAGCGAAGTGCTGCAGGAACTGGAGGAGTTGATCGCGAGTGGGGAGTGAGGCATGACGGAGGTGAAGGCCGGCGCACAGCTGCCGCCCCTGGAGATCCCGATCACGCGCACGCTGATCGTGGCCGGTGCGATCGCGTCGCGGGACTACCAGGACGTGCACCACGACCCCGAGCTGGCGCGACGGAAGGGCACCCCGGACGTCTTCATGAACATCCTCACGACCAACGGCCTGGTCGGCCGGTACATCACGGACCACTTCGGGCCCACGGCGGTGCTCCACAAGGTGGCCATCCGGCTGGGGGCGCCCAACTACCCCGGCGACACGATGGTGCTCTCGGGCACGGTCGAGGAGGCGGACGGTGCCACCGCCACGGTCCGGGTCGTCGGGGAGAACGGTATCGGCCGCCATGTGACCGGCACGGTGACGGTCACCGTCCCACCGGAGCGTGCGGCATGAGCGTGCGGACGAGGGACACTCTCGGCGGGCGGGCGGCCATCGTCGGCATCGGGGCGACGGAGTTCTCCAAGGACTCCGGGCGCAGCGAGCTGCGGCTGGCGGTGGAGGCGGTGCGGGCCGCGCTGGACGACGCGGGGCTGACGCCGGGCGACGTGGACGGGATGGTGACGTTCACGATGGACACCAGCCCGGAGATCACCGTGGCGCAGGCCTGCGGCACCGGGGAGCTGTCCTTCTTCTCCCGCATCCACTACGGCGGCGGTGCGGCCTGCGCGACCGTCCAGCAGGCGGCGCTCGCCGTCGCCACCGGCGTGGCCGAGGTGGTGGTCTGCTACCGGGCGTTCAACGAGCGGTCGGGGCGCCGCTTCGGCTCCGGGGTGCAGCACCGGGAGCCGTCGGCGGAGGGCGTGGCGCTCGGCTGGGCCCTGCCGTTCGGGCTGCTCACCCCGGCCTCCTGGGTGGCGATGGCGGCCCAGCGCTACCTGCACACCTACGGGCTGACACCCGAGGCCTTCGGGCACGTGGCCGTCGTCGACCGGGCGTACGCGGCGACCAACCCGGCGGCGTACTTCCACGGCCGTCCGATCACCCTGGCCGACCACGCCGCCTCGCGCTGGACAGTGGAGCCGCTGAGACTGCTGGACTGCTGCCAGGAGACGGACGGCGGCCAGGCTCTGGTCGTGACGTCGGTGGAGCGGGCCCGCGACCTGCCGCACCCGCCCGCCGTGATCGCGGCGGCAGCCCAGGGCGCGGGCCGGGCCCAGGAGCAGATGACCAGCTTCTACCGCGACGACCTGACCGGACTGCCCGAGATGGGCGTGGTGGCCCGCCAGCTGTGGCGGACCTCGGGGCTGGCCCCGGCCGACGTCGACGTGGGGATCCTGTACGACCACTTCACACCTTTCGTGCTGATGCAGCTGGAGGAGTTCGGGTTCTGCGGAAGGGGGGAGGCGGCGGACTTCGTGGCCGAGGAGGGGGTGCCTCTGAACACGCACGGGGGCCAGCTGGGGGAGGCGTACCTGCACGGGATGAACGGGGTGGCGGAGGGCGTGCGCCAGCTGCGGGGCACGGCGGTCAACCTGATACCGGGGGCGGCCCGGGTCCTGGTGACGGCGGGGACGGGGGTGCCGACCTCGGGGCTGGTCCTGACGGCGGACGGATGAGCCCGCACGGGTAAACCCGTAGGACGAGGCGGTCGCCCATCCACCTTCAGGAGGTGGGGCCGGCCCCACCCCTACAACCTGAGGGGGACTCTTCTTCGGGACCTGGGGCCGATCCGCGGTGACAGGCGTCGCTCATAGCGTGGAGCCATGACCACACCCGTCTGCACCAGCGCGTCGGCCGTCGCTGCACCAGCGAGGCAGACCCGGCCCTACCCGTCGTTCTCGTCGTACGTCAGGGCCCGCCAGCCGGTGCTGCTGCGCACCGCCCGGTCGCTGACCGCGAACCCGAGCGACGCCGAGGACCTGCTGCAGACCGCGCTCGCCAAGACGTACGTGGCGTGGGAGCGGATCGAGGACCACCGCGCGCTGGACGGCTACGTCCGCCGGGCGCTGCTGAACACGCGCACGTCGCAGTGGCGCAAGCGCAAGGTCGACGAGTTCGTCTGCGACGAGCTGCCGGAGCCGGTGCCCGGCGAGGACGACCCTGCCGAGCGGCAGGCGCTGCACGACGCGATGTGGCGGGCGATCGGCAAGCTGCCGGCTCGGCAGCGGGCGATGGTAGTCCTCAGGTACTACGAGGACCTGAGCGAGGCCCAGACGGCCGAGGTGCTCGGGGTGTCCGTCGGCACGGTCAAGTCGGCGGTGTCGCGGGCGCTCGGCAAGCTGCGGGAGGACCCCGAGCTCGGGCTCGTCCGCTAGGACCCCGCCGGACCGGCCGGCAGTACCCGCACGCGCCCTCCCAGGGCTCGAAAGTTTTCGAACCCCTAGTGACATACCGCGCGGTATGTGCGCAGAATCAGCGCACCCCTATTACCGCCGTAGGCAATGTCGCCCCCGGGAGGACGCCGTGCTGAGCACGATGCAGGACGTACCGCTGACCGTTACCCGCATCCTGGTGCATGGGGTGCTGGTGCACGGGCGGTCCCAGATCACCACCTGGACCGGGGAGGGGGAGCCGCAGAGGCGCAGCTTCGCCGAGGCGGGCACCCGAGCGGTGCAACTGGCGAACGCCCTGCGGGACGAGCTCGGTGTCCGGGGTGACGACCGGGTCGCGACGCTGATGTGGAACAACGCCGAGCATGTCGAGGCGTACTTCGCGATCCCTTCCATGGGCGCGGTGCTGCACACGCTCAACCTGCGTCTGCCCGCCGAGCAGCTGGTGTGGATCGTCAACCACGCCGCCGACCGCGTGATCATCGTCAACGGTTCGCTGATCCCCCTGCTCGCGCCGCTGCTGCCCAAGCTGCCGACGGTCGAGCACATCGTCGTCTCCGGTCCGGGCGACCGCTCTTTGCTCGACGGTGCGCAGGCACAGGTGCACGAGTACGAGGAGCTGATCGCGGACCGGCCGAAGACCTTCGACTGGCCGGAGATCGACGAACGCCAGGCCGCCGCCATGTGCTACACCTCCGGCACCACCGGCGACCCCAAGGGCGTGGTGTACAGCCACCGTTCGATCTACCTGCACTCCATGCAGGTCAACATGACCCAGTCGATGGGCCTGACCGACCAGGACACCTCGCTGGTCGTGGTCCCCCAGTTCCACGTCAACGCCTGGGGCCTGCCGCACGCCACCTTCATGACCGGTGTCAACATGCTGATGCCGGACCGCTTCCTGCAGCCCGCGCCGCTCGCCGAGATGATCGAGCGGGAGCGGCCCACGCACGCCGCCGCCGTCCCCACCATCTGGCAGGGTCTGCTCGGCGAACTTGCCGCCCGGCCCCGGGACGTCACGTCCCTCACCCAGGTCACCATCGGCGGCTCGGCCTGCCCGCCCTCCCTCATGGAGGCCTTCGACAAGCTCGGTATGCGGGTCTGTCACGCCTGGGGGATGACGGAGACGTCCCCGCTGGGCACGGTCGCCCGGCCGCCGGCCCACGCGGTCGGCACCGAGGAGGAGTTCGCCTACCGGCTCACCCAGGGCCGCTTCCCGGCCGGCGTCGAGGGCCGTCTCACCGGCCCCGGCGGTGAGCGCCTGCCCTGGGACGGCGAGTCCGCCGGCGAGCTGGAGGTCCGCGGCCCGTGGATCGCCGGCGCCTACTACAACGGCCCCGACGCCGAACCCCTGCGTCCCGCCGACAAGTTCAGCGAGGACGGCTGGCTGAAGACGGGGGACGTGGGGACGATCTCCCCCGACGGTTTCCTCACCCTCACCGACCGCGCCAAGGACGTCATCAAGTCCGGCGGCGAGTGGATCTCCTCCGTCGAGCTGGAGAACGCCCTGATGTCCCACCCGGACGTCGCCGAGGCCGCCGTGGTCGCCGTCCCCGACGACAAGTGGGGCGAGCGTCCGCTGGCCACCGTCGTCCTCAAGGAGGGCGCCACCGCCGACTTCGAGACCCTCCGCGGCTTCCTCGCCGAGGAGGCCCACATCGCCAGATGGCAGCTCCCGGAGCGCTGGTCGGTCGTCGAGTCGGTGCCGAAGACGAGCGTGGGGAAGTTCGACAAGAAGGTGCTGCGCAAGCGCTACGCGGAGGGGGAGCTGGACATCACCCGGCTCTGATTCGCCCGGGCGCCCGCAAAGGCACCCGCGCATACACCGCCACAGGCATCCGCCGGGCGGGCCCCCCAAGGGGCCCTGCTCGGCGGACGGCGCCGTCACCGTCGTACCGCCGTGGTGGTCCACCCCAGCACCAGCCACAGCCCCGCCACCGCGCTCACTCCGCCCCAGCCCCAGTGGCTGAAGGCGAGGCCCGCCAGGGTCGAGGCCAGGGCGCCGCCGGCGAAGCTGGAGACGACGTAGGCGGTGTTGGCGGTGGCCGGGGCGGAGGTGGTCGTCAGGGCCAGCGTCTGGTTGGCGACGTGGGAGGCGACCAGGGCGGCGTGGATGGCGATCGCGGCGGCGAACAACGCGGCGAGCACGTGTCCGCCGAGCCAGAACAGCGGCACGGACACGGCGGCGAGCAGATAGGCGGAGCGCACGACCCTCGCGGCGCCGAAGCGGTCGACCAGGCCGCCCGCGAGCGGGGCCACCGCGCTGGCGGTGAGGCCGAAGAGGCCGAACAGACCGGCGGTCGCGGTGGACAGGCCGTACACCGGGCCGGTCAGCAGCAGGGCGAGCGAGGTCCACAGGGCGCTCCAGGCGCCGAACATCCCGGCCTGCCTGACGCACGCCCGCCACAGTCCGGGCGAGCGGCGGACCAGCCCGGGCAGGGCGGTCAGTCCGGCGAACAGCGGACCGGTGCGGCGGCGGTGCTCCCTGGGCAGGGCGGCGGCGGTGGCCAGGCCGAGGACCAGGGTCAGCACGCCCGCACCGGCGAACACCCAGCGCCAGCCGAAGGCCTGCCCGGCCAGGCCCCCGACGACCCGGGCCGCGACGATGCCGGTGAACAGGCCCGCGATGACGGCCGCGACATGGCGGGCGCGGTGGTGGGCGGGGGCGCGTTCGGCGACCAGCGGGACGAGCAGCTGCGGGACGACGGTCGCCGCGGAGGAGACGAAGACGGCGGCGGCGAGGCCGGCGGTGCCGGACGCGGCCGCGCCGAGCGCCAGCGCGGCCGTCGTGGCCAGCGACAGCAGGGCGACGAGCGGACGGCGGTCGACGCGGTCGCCGAGCGGGGCGAAGAAGAGCAGACCGGCCGCATAGCCGAACTGGGCGACCGAGGCGATCCAGGTCACGGCCGAGGGGGCGGTGTCGAAGTCGTGGGCGATGAGGGGAAGCAGCGGGGCCGCGAGGTAGATGTTGGCGGCCGTGACGGCGGTGCAGACGGCGATGAGGACGAGGAGGAGCCGGCCGGAGGCGGCCTGCCCGCGGGCGGGGACTCCGCGCCCCTGGGCCCCCTGGGCGGCGGCTTGGGCGCCCCGGGCCCCCTGTGCCTCGCGTGTCTCGTGGTCCGAGGTTGCTGACGACATGACCCCAGTACTCCTTACGGCCGACTCTCGCAACTAACTGGTTGGTTGGATACCGGAACAGCGTGCAGGGCACCGGAATTCCCTGTCAACCAAATAGTTGGTTACTAGCCGCTACCCTGATCGCATGGCAGCAGTGAGGGACCCCCAGGCCACCAAGGCCCGCATCTTCCGGGCGGCGGTTGCCGAGTTCGCCCGGCACGGCATCGCGGGCGCGCGTATCGACCGCATCGCGTCCGAGGCCCAGGCCAACAAGCAGCTCATCTATGCCTACTTCGGCAACAAGGCGGAGCTGTTCACCCAGGTCCTGGGCACCTGCATGGTCGACCTCGCCGCCGCCGTCCCCGTCGACGCGGACGACATCGAGGGCTGGGTCGACCGCCTGCTCGACTACCACGCCGCCCACCCCGAGCTGCTGCGGCTGCTCTTCTGGGAGGGCATCGAGTACGGCACCGCCGAGCTGCCCGACGAGGCCGCCCGCCAGGACCACTACGCCCGCAAGGTCGCCACGCTCGCGGACGGCCAGGCCAGAGGCGTGATCACGGACGCCATCCCGGCCGGTGACCTGCTGATCCTGCTGACCGCGCTGACCAACTGGATCGCCGTCGTCCCGCAGATGAGCCGCATCCTCGCGGGCGGCGAGGACACCGACCGCGAGCGCCTGCGGGCCTCCATCAAGGAGGGGGCCCGCAGGCTGGTCGCCCGCTGAGGCAGCCCGCTAGTTGGTGCCGATGCGCGCCAGCAGGTCCACGATCCGGGTCTGCACCTCGCTGCTGGTGGACCGCTCCGCGAGGAACAGCACGGTCTCGCCCGAGGCCAGCCGCGGCAGGTCGGCCTGGTCGACGGCGGCGGTGTAGACGACGAGCGGGGTGCGGTTGAGCTGCCCGTTCGCGCGCAGCCAGTCCACGATCCCGGCCCGGCGCCGGTGTACCTGCATCAGGTCCATCACGACCAGGTTCGGCCTGAGCTGTCCGGCCAGCGTCACCGCGTCCGCGTCACTCGCGGCCCGCGCGACCTGCATCCCGCGCCGCTCCAGCGTCGCCGTCAGGGCCAGCGCGATCTCCGCGTGCTCCTCGATGAGGAGCACCCGCGGCGGGTGCTGCTCGCTGTCGCGCGGGGCGAGGGCCTTCAGCAGGACGGCGGGATCGGCGCCGTACGCCGCCTCGCGCGTCGCCTGCCCGAGCCCGGCCGTGACCAGCACCGGAACCTCGGCCGCGACCGCCGCCTGCCGCAGCGACTGGAGCGCCGTACGGGTGATCGGCCCGGTCAGCGGGTCCACGAACAGCGCGGCGGGGAAGGCCGCGATCTGCGCGTCGACCTCCTCGCGCGAGTGCACGATGACGGGCCGGTACCCGCGGTCGCTGAGCGCCTGCTGCGTGGTGACGTCGGGCGCGGGCCACACCAGCAGCCGGCGCGGGTTGTCCAGCGGCTCCGGCGGCAGCTCGTCGTCCAGCGGCTGCGGACGCGGGGTGTCCGCGACCTCGACCGCCCCGCCCGGACCGTCCAGCGGCTCGGGTCCCTCGGCGGCGTTCTCGTCCGGGGCGCCTATGGCGTACGACCGTCCGGCGCCCTCCGTGGCCGGGGCGAGCCGGGACTGCCCGGCCAGGGACGGCTGCGCGGGCGGTTGAACCGGCGGCTGCGCCGGCGGCTGCAGCGGTGCCTGCTCGGCGGGCGGATGCGGACGGGCACTCTGCTCGGGGCGCTGTTCCGGGCGCGTGGCCGGGTCGGGGGGCGTGCCCAGCTTGCGGCGCCGGCCGGAACCGCCCGGCTGGTGCGGGGGCGGCGTGGCCGTCGGCTGCTGCACCTGCGCGGCCTGCCTGCTGAACGGCACGCCCTGCCCCAGCGTCCGCACGCTGAACGCCTGCCCCTGCGTCGAGTTCGTGTCGACCGGCGCCCCGCCCGCTTCAGCGGGCAACGGCTGCGCGGCGGCCCGGGGCTGCGCGGCGGCGTGCTCCGGGGGGAGGGGGGTGCCGGAGGCCGGGGTGGCGGTGCCGTTCGGCGGTACGGCGGCGGGGGCGCCGGAGGTGTCTTCGGCAGCGGGCCAGGGCTGGGGGGCGGGCGTGCCGCCGGGCGGGGTCGCGGTGGGGGCGCCCGAGGGAGTGCCCGTGGGAGTGCCCGTGGCCGGGGTCGGGTGGGCCGCCGGGGCCTGGCCGACCGGGGGAAGCTGACCCGGGGTGGGCTGAGCGGGCGCGGTCTGAGCAGGCGTGGCGCCGGCTGCCAGGGCCTGGCCGGGAACCGTCTCCGCGGGCAGCGGCTGGGCGGCGGGGAGCTGCCCGGAGTTCTGCGCGGGGACCGCCGCGGCGGTGGGGGCGCCCGAGGGTGTGGCCGTGGGAGTGCCCGTGGCCGGGGTCGGCTGGGCCGCCGGTGCCTGGGCGGGTACGGCCTGGGCGGCCGTGACCGGCTGACCGGGAGCGACCTGCGCCGGGACCGTCTGACCGAGGCCCGCCGGAACCGCTACGGGCTGACCGGGGGCCACCTGGACCGAGCTCCCCGGCGCCGGAGCCACCTGCGCACCCTGGCCGACAGTGCCCTGCGCGGGTACGGCGACACCGGGCTGGGCCTGCTGACCGGGGACGGCCTGGGCCGGGACCCCCTGCGCGGGCGTACCGGTGGCCGCCGCCGGCTGTTGCGGCTGCTGCTGGGCCACGGCCCTGCGGCGGCGGCCCGTCGGCGCGCTGGTGGGATGCGGCTGGGGCGGGGTGTGGTCCTCGGCCTGGTCGTGCGCGACGGCGTCGTGCCGCCCCTCGTCGACGGGCATGCCGGCCGCAACGGGAGCCGGGCCACCCGGAACGGGACCCGCGCCCGCCGGAACCGGCCCTGGCGCACCCGCCGGAACGGGACCCGCACCGGCCGGAACCGGCCCCGGCGCCCCCGCGCCCGGCCCCTGCGCCTGTCCCGGCACCTGCTCCGCGACCTGCGGCTGCTCCACGGCCTGCGCCTGCCCCGGAACCTGCATCTGGCCGGGCACCTGCCCCACGGCCTGCGCCTGCCCCGGAACCGGCACCAACCCCTGCGCCTCCGGCGCGCCCGCCGGCCGGTCCGCCTCGGCGGGCGGCAGGGCGAAGACCGTACGGCCGCCCGCCTCCTGCGCGGCGGCACGCTCCGCGGCGGCGGCCAGGGCACGCCGACGGCGCCCGGTCGGCTGCGCGGCCTCGGCCGCCACGCCGGACTCGGGGCCGGACTGGGCACCGGCCGCGGGCAGGGCGGCCGGCAGGGCCTGCGGTTCCCCGCCGTCGCGCCGGGCGCGACGTCCACCGGGCGCGGGCACGCCCTGCGGCGGTACGGTCCCGCCGAGGCCGGTGTTCGAGGCGGCGGTCCCCGCGGCATGTTCGGCCGCGGTCACGACGGCACCCTCGGCGATCCCCTGGCCACCGGCACCGGCACCGGCACCGGCGTCCTCGGCGGGCCGTCCCCGGCGCCGCCCGGTGCCGCCGGAGACCTCCGTGCTCTCGACCGCGGCCTGCGCCGCCACCTGCGCCGACTCCTCGACCGCACGCCTGCGGCGTCGCCCGGTCGGCGTGGGCGTCTCCGCCCCGTCACCGCCGGACCCGGCCGGAACCTCGCTCTCCAGGAAGGCGTCCGTGGAGGCCCGCCGGGCCCGCCGCCGCCCGCCACCGGAGGTGTGCTCGCCGGTCTCCTCGTCGGCGGCCGAACCGCCGAACAGGGCCACCTCGGCACCAGGACCCGGAACCTGGGCGGGAACGGCCCCCGCCCCACCCCCGATCGGCACCTCGAGCACGTACG
Source organism: Streptomyces sp. NPDC051636 (assembly GCF_044453765.1). NCBI lineage: Bacteria > Bacillati > Actinomycetota > Actinomycetes > Kitasatosporales > Streptomycetaceae > Streptomyces > Streptomyces sp. NPDC051636. The sequence goes on from NZ_JBITDA010000005.1 coordinate 240,972, forward strand.
CACTGCCGCTCATCCCCGGCACCTCGTGCGTCTGCAGCACACCACCGTGCGCCCGCACGATCCCGCGGACGATCGGCTCGTGCACCGGGTCGCCCCCGGCGTACGGCCCGCGCACCTCGATCCGTACGACCTCACCGCGCTGCGCCGCCGCCACCACGACGGTGTTGTCCATGTAACCGCCCGCCGAGACGGGCGCGTTGCCGGTCGCGTCGACACCGGCGACGTCCGCGACCAGGTGCGCGAGCGCGGTCGCGAGCCGCTGCGGGTCGACCTCGGCCTCGATGGGCGGCGCGTGCACGGCGAACTGCACCCGCCCCGGTCCGATCAGCTCGACGGCCCCGTCGACACCGGCCGCGACGACCGAGTCGAGCATCACCTTCGAACGGACGACGTCCTCCGTGCCCGCGTCGAGCTGCTGGTAGCCGAGGACGTTGTCGATGAGCTGGGTGATGCGCGAGTAGCCGGCGGAGAGGTGGTGCAGCACCTGGTTGGCCTCGGGCCACAGCTGCCCCGCGTCGTCCGCGGCGAGCGCGGCCAGCTCGCGGCGCAGCTCGTCCAGCGGCCCGCGCAGGGAACGCCCTAGCAGGGTGAGCAGCTGCTCGTGCCGCCCGGCCAGCGCCTCGTAGCGGTCCTTCTCCCGCTCCCCGAGCGCGGCGTACCGCTCCTCGCCGGCCGCCAGCTCCTCCGCGTGCCGCTCGCGCAGCTCCTCGAGCTCGGTGACGTGCTCCTGGCGCAGCGCGGTCAGGTCGGAGGCGTGCTCCTCGGAGAGCCGCTCCAGCTTCTCGGCGTGCGCCTTCTCCAGGGCCGCCTTCTCCTCGGCGAGCGCGTCGTACGGCCGCCGGTCGGTGAAGGTCATCACCGCGCCGACCAGCTGATCACCGTCGCGTACGGGCGCGGTGGTGAGGTCGACCGAGACCTTGTCCCCGGCCTTGGACCACAGCACCTGCCCGCGCACCCGGTGCTTGCGTCCGGAGCGCAGGGTGTCGGCGAGCGCCGACTCGTCGTACGGGAAGGGCGAGCCGTCGGCGCGCGAGTGCAGTACGAGGGTGTGCAGCTCCTTGCCGCCGAGTTCGCTGGCCCGGTAGCCCAGTATCTGGGCGGCGGCCGGGTTGACGAGGACGATCCGCCCGTCGGTGTCGGTGCCCACGACACCTTCCGCCGCGGCCCGCAGGATCATCTCGGTCTGCCGCTGCGAGCGGGCCAGCTCCGCCTCGGTGTCCACGGTCCCCGACAGGTCCCGCACGACGAGCATCAGCAACTCGTCACCGGTGTAGCCGTAACCGTCGTAGGCCTGCTGCCCGTTCTCGAGATTCGCACTGGTGACCTCGACCGGGAACTCACTCCCGTCGGTCCGCCGAGCGATCATCCGCGTCGGCTTGGTGCGTCCCCGCGGGTCCATGTGGTCGGGCCGCCGCATGGAGCCCGGGATGAGCCGGGAGTCGAAGTCCGGCAGCAGATCCAGCAGCCCGCGCCCCACCAGAGCCGTCCCCGGGGCCTCGAAGGCCTCGAGCGCGATGGTGTTGGCGTTGACGACGGTCCCATTGGCGTTGACCAGCACCAATGCGTCGGGCAGCGCGTCCAGTATGGCTGCGAGGCGAGCAGCGCCTCGGGATGGCCTGCTGCTCACGAGACGCTTCCTCCCTGTTACCGCACCTTGCCGACCGCTCGGGCCATCTTGCCAACCGGCCCGCGACGTGTCACGCGAGGGAGTCTAAGCGCAGCGGTTGCGCTCGCGACGCCGGATGAGAGGGAGGTCGCACGACGAAGTGACGGGGAACATGTGAGCGTGCGCCTGGGCTCGCGCTTTGGTGTTCCCCTCGGTACGCGAGACCTTCGCATGACCTTTACGGGACTGGGGATTCCGCCATGAAACGCCCGTGCGCCGCCCTAGGCACGCGGCTCGGGCAGGAGAGGGACGAGCCGGTCCCACCGCGCGATCTCGCACCCGTTGCTCCGGTCGTACGTCGCGTCCACCGGCCGCCCGGCCCAGGTCCCCGTCACACGGGCGGTGGCCGGCCCCCCGTACAGCATGGTGCACACACTGTCCGGCGCCACCGGCGCGAAGGCGTCCCGCCCCCAGCGCGTGTTCCGGTCCAGCACCCGGCACGCACCGCCCACGTCCGGGTGGCTGCCGCCTCCTGGATGACAGGACACCTGGTACGTCCCGTCCCGGCCGCCGCCCGCGTTGCGGACGGTGACGGTGAGGTGGTCGCCCGGCGCGGAGGCCCGTGCGGGAGGGGACGCCGAGGCGGCGGCGAGAGCGGGTGCGGCGGCCACGGCGGTGAGGGAGGCGATGGCGGCGGTGACGGTGGCGGCGACGGCGGCGCCGGGCACCCGACGGCTCGCCACGCTTGCCCCGCCCACTCGCGAGATGAGGATCGACATGCCCTGCCCAACGCGCCGCCCGCCCGGACGTTGCGCCACCGGCCCCGGCCGCCCCCCGCCGCCGACACGAAAGGGCTTTGCCCTGCGGCCCGCCTGCCTAGTACCGTGGACGTCGATTGGTGACACCACGCTCGACTGTGTCATCATCTGCACGCACCACTCGCGCGCTCGCGGGAGCGGTTGTGCTGGAGGCGTCGCCTAGTCCGGTCTATGGCGCCGCACTGCTAATGCGGTTTGGGTCTTAAAGCCCATCGAGGGTTCAAATCCCTCCGCCTCCGCCATCTGACCAGGGAGTTCGGCCCGTAGCGGCTGGGCTCCCTGAGTCGCGTTCTGAGCCACTTTCAGCCCCCAGATGGCACGGTGTTGGCACCAACCGCCGAAAGGCGGTTCTGGCGCGGGATGAAGGCGGCGATGCGGCGCGTAGCATCCTCCGCCATCTCCTCGGCGACGACCGCGTAGATGTCCATCGTGAAGGACACCGAGGCGTGCCCGAGGATCTCGCTGACGAACTTGATCGGCACCCCAGCGGCGAGCAGCATCGTCGCCGCACCGTGACGCAGATCATGGAAGCGGATCGGCGGAAGCGCCATCCGCAGGGCCACCTCGACGGCGGCCTCGGCCGTCCGGTACTTCCGGGCGATCCGCTCGACGCTCCACCCCTCGGCGGCCTTCGCGCGGATGTTCGCGTGCCGTTCCAGCAGGATCCGGAAGCGGCTGGAGAGGTAGTCGTCCTTCAGGGCGCGGCCGTCCTCGTACGTGAAGACTCGGCCGGAGTCCTGGTACGCCGCTCCCCACGCCATCCGCTCTTCCAGCTTGTGCTTGTGCCAGGCCTTGAGGACGCGCACGGTCTCGTCGTCGAGAGGGATCTGCCGGTAGCCGGCCTCGGTCTTGGTGTCGTCCAGGTCGTCGTCCGACTGCGACTGCAGGACGTGCAGCCGCTTCCGGGTAAGGCTGAGGTCTTTCTCCTCCGCGCCGACCAGCTCGCCGCGGCGCGGCCCGTAGTACGCGTCCAGGTGGAAGGCGGGGTACAGGCGCTCGCCGGAGGCCTCAGCGAAGTCGAGGAACGCGCCCGTCTGGTCGGACGTCCACACCATCACCTTGGCGGGGACGACGCCGTTCTCCTCCCACGCCTCGACCCGCTCGGAGGTCCACAGCAGCGGCCTGGCCCGGCCGGACTTCCGCTTGCCACCCTTCGACCGCCAGACCCCGTCGGCCGGGTTGTCCGGCCGGATCTTGGACAGCTTGACGGCGTCGTTGAGGGCGCCGGTGAGGACGGCGTGCACGCGCCTGATGCGGCCCTCGCTGATCGGGCGGGTGTGAAGTCGGCGGCCGTCCCGCATGGCGCGGGCGTCCTTCAGGCGGCGCAGGATCTCGCTCCTGTCGCCCTGCTCCTCCGGCCGGTTCAACTTCCGCATTGCGGCGTACAGCTCGCGCAGGTGTTCGTCGGTGAGGTCGACGACCTTGATGTGCCCGAGGCCCGGCTTCCCGTACAGGTCGATGGCCTCGCGTTCGGCGTCCAGCGTCGACTTCTTCAGGCCCTCGCCGGTCTCGGCCTCCGACTTCCGCCAGGCGTAGCGGCGCTCGAGGTACTCGCCGAACGTCGTCTTCCGCTCGTCGTGCGCCTTTGGCTGGGCGGCCGTGCCGAGCACCTTGGCCAGCTCGGCCTTGCACTCGCGCTCGGTGTCGAAGGGGCCGATGCGTGGCTGCCGGCGCTTCCCGTCCGCGGATTTGGGAGCCTCGTACCTGCTGTACCAGCCGCCGTGGCCCTTCTTGGGCAGGTTGGGGCACTTCTTGCCGAGGAGCCGTTTGGTCTCCGGGTCTCGACACGAGCATGCCTTGTAGGGCTTCAACTCTCGTCCTCCTCTTCGGGGAGTGGCGTGTACTGCGGCGTGTCCTGGCTGGCCTCGATGTAGGCCAGCTCAGGGATGAGGCCTGGCGGTGTGAGCCCGCGGCGGCGCATCTGCTGGCGGACCTCTTGGAGGGACTCGCCAAGCTGGTGCAGTGACTGGCTGGCCAGCTGGACGATGTGCGAGTCCGGGGCCGTGCCCATCGTGGCGAGCATCTCTTGCAACTGCCGGTTGCTGCGCTGCCAGTCGGCGACGAGCTGGTCGTGCCGGCGAAACAGCCGGACGGGCGCGGCGCTCTGCTCGACCGTGTCACTCGGCTGGTCGCCGGGCAGCTGCGGAGTCTCGCCGGTGAACCACTTCAGCGCGGCCCAGGTATCGACGACCTTGTCGGGCAGCACCTCGGTCGTCTCCTGCAGCCCAATGGGGAACAGCAATTGGACGGGCGGGACCTCAAGGATCCGGGCGATGACGAGCACCTCCACCAGGCTCAGCGCTGGCCGGCGGCCACCTTCGAAGTTGGCGAGCACTGAGCGCTTCATCGGCACCCCGTACTCGTCCGTGCAGATGTCTGCGAGCCGCTGGACGCTGATGCCTCGTTCGAGCCGAACCTTCCGCACCTGCTGAGCGATGGCCTGCACTAGGCGGGCCTTCCACTCTTCTGCCTCCACGCGCACCCGCTTTCATCGTCGTGACCGTTTGCTGAGATGACGATAGCGGGGATGGTTGACACCTTCCACCCCCTCGTGCACCCTTGTTCGTGTGGAAAACGAATCCGCCGAAGTTCGGCATCTCAGCGAACGGGATGCGGGGATGACCCGGCGTGAGTACGCCGCACTCGCCCGCGTCCACCCGGACACCATCAAGCGCTGGGCACGCGCCGGCATCGGCCCCCAGCCGCGCCGGATCGGCCCGCGACTCGTGCGCTACGACCGCAGCGAGGTCCTCGCCTACCTGCAGATCCCGACGGCCAAGGCGTCCGCGTCGTGAGCGCCTGGACCCGCGAGGCCATCGAGGCACTCGGGCCCGTGACGGACGTGCCGACCGTGGCCGCGATCCTCGGCGTCAACAAGGACACGGTCTACGCGGCGATCCGCCGAGGGGAGTGGACCGCGACGCGCGTGCTCTCGCTCGGCCGGAAGATCAAGATTCCGACCCGGGACCTGATCGCAACTTTGTACGGGGTCGAGGCGCCGCCGGTGCCCACGTACCAGGAAATCCCGGCCGTGCCGCACCAGTGCCAACACCCCGCATCGCCGCAGGTCAAGGCCATGCAATCGCAGTCTCAATGCGGTTGCAGGGTCGACGGTGCGGCAGCGATTTACCCCCTTCGAGGGGCATGAAAGCGGCCCCCATCAGACCGCCGGTGTTCCCGCACCAGCGCGACGGGGGCCTATCCGATCCATCACACGCCGAAGCCCCGGCGAGACCTCTCACAGCCGACCGGGGCTCCAACAGAACGGATGTCTTCACTATGGCACAGCACCTGAGCATCCCGGCCGTCGACTTCACGCCGACCGGCCGCGCCCTGCCGTACATCCCCGCGCAGCCGAGCGAGCGCCCCGAGAACGTCGTCGCGGCCAACGCCTGCCCCGTCTTCAGTGACTGCGAGGACGTCGAGCCGGGCCACTACGACCACTACTCCCACAGCCTCAAGGTCACCGAGGACGACGGCGTCACCCCGGTCATCACCGCCGGCATGGCCGCCCTGTCCGGCGAGGTCCACGCCGAAGACCACCACGCGGTCATCTACGTGCACAACGCCGAGTTCACCGACGCCGCCTCGGTCCACGCGAAGACCGCCGAGATCCGCCGGATGCTCGACCAGGTCGACGCCATGGCCACCCGAGTCTTCGCCGACCACAAGGCCCGCACGGAGCAGAAGGCGGCACAGGCATGAGCAACCCGACCCGCACCGTCTCAGGCGCCCACCCGTACCGGCCCCAGTGCGTCATCGCCTCGGCCCGCGAGATCTACACGAACGCCTTCGAGACGGACCTCCACCCCGCGATCCCCGAGCTGGCCGTCCAGTGCGCCGAGCGCATCACGACCGCCATCGACGCGGGTGTCTGCCCCCGCTGCTCCGACCCGCTCCACCCCAACCCGGCCCCGGACGGGTGGCAGCCAGCCGGATCCCGGGCAACGACCTGCCGGTGCATCCCCGTCTGCGAGACCTGCGCCGGATGGGTGGAGCCCTCCATCGGGGTCCTCGCCGTCACCGGTTGGCCGACCGACGCAGACGACGGCGAAGACCTCACCCGCAAGGAGATCGAGGTCGACCAGGTCCAGCAGGCCAAGGCCAACTGCACGGTCGGCGTCCTGGAGACGGGGCCCGGTGGGACGGTCCTCGTCACCACGGAGGGCGCGACACCGTTCGAGGTCCAGTTCCGTCCGCACCCCGGCGGCTGGCTGGAGTTCGGCTACGACGACTCCGCGGACGAGGTGGAGCGCCGTACGTGACCAGCCGTCCCGACCGCCGTGTACCCCGCCCGCTCGTGGCCGGGCGGGGGCACGGCACCCCGCCTCTGAGCATGGCAAACCCCTGACCACCGCGAGGCCGCTCCCACCAGGGAGAGAGAGCAAGCCAACCCGCACCGGCCGCGCCCTCGCGAAAGACGGCACGAAGTGATCCAACACAACAGGGCCCCGGAAACCCGGAGCCCTGCGCAAAAGACCGCGACGCCCAACCGCGGCACCACCAGCGTAGCGAGCACCACCGACACCGACCCGGTAGCGCTGTGGGCGTCGAGCGCCGTAACCCAGCTCCTCGACGGCCAGGGGGACCCGCCCAAGTACGGGTCCCCCGCCTGGCGTCAACTGCCCAGCACCGACCCCCGCCGGGCCGCCGCGGTCATCACCGCCGCCGAATCTTGGCGGAAGTTCGGGGACGAGGAAGAACTGATGACCTGGTTCCGCGACGCAGCTCGCGGCCGCGAGTCGCTGGCGAACAGGCCGACGATCGCCGAGCTCAACGCCCTCGCCAAACCGCTGCCGCCTCGCCCCGTGCAGGCGTCTGCAGGATGGCCGGCCGTGGCGATCCCAGGCAGGCCCGGCTGGTACCGGCACCTCGTCGACGGCGAGCAGGTCGACCTGCAGAACAGGCAGGCGGCTGCATGAACGATGCCGACGCCTTCATGCAGGCGCTGGGTCAAGGAGTGGAGTACTGCGTCCATCCCGCGAAGGACGGCGGGGTCTGCGGCCTCGCGGCAGCGACCCACCGCGATGGCGTCCTCGGGCACGACTTCCTACTCCCGCTGAGCGCCGTGCCCTGGCCGGAGGAAGCCGAGCAGGATGGCGCACGGCAGAGTGCGCCGGAGCAGTCGCGCCGGTCGTGGCGCGGTCAGGACCTGTCGCCGTTCGTGAACGGCACGTTCAAGCCCGCAGTTCCCTCTGTGGGAGCCCGTGTCGACGGCGTTGGGGTGCTGTACCCGGGGCGTATGAGCACGGTTGCCGCAGAGTCCGAGGCGGGCAAGACGTGGTTCGCGTTGATTCTCGTACTGCAGGAACTCAACCGCGGCAACCACGTGGTCTACCTGGACTTCGAGGACGAGGCGGCCGGGGTCATCGGCCGCCTCCTGCCGATGGGTGCGGCGATTGACGACCTGCTCGAGCGGTTCCACTACATCCGCCCGGAGGAGCCCCTCAACGTCGTAGACCTGGCGGACCTCACCGAAGTGCTGCAGCTCGGTCCCACGCTCGCCGTGGTCGACGGCGTCACCGAAGGCATGTCGTTGCACGGCCTGAACATCAACGACAACAAGGACGTCGCGGTGTTCGGCCGGCGAGTGCTGCGCCCCCTCCAGGATGCGGGCCCGGCGGTGCTGACGCTGGACCACGTGGTGAAGTCGGCGGACAACCGAGGCCGGTACGCGATCGGCGGCGTGCACAAGCTCAACGGACTCAACGGCGTGATGTACCTGATGGAGAACGTCAAGCCGTTCGGTATCGGCGTCAAGGGCATCTCCCGGATCCGCATCGCTAAGGACCGGCCGGGACAGCTTCGTAGGGAGGCGCTGCCGCACAAGTCGGGGCTGTTCTGGTTCGCAGACCTGGTGGTGGATGCAACAGAGGCGGGCCTTATCGAGGCCGTGCTGTACCCGCCCATTCAGTCCGATGACACTCCGACCGAGGCGAGCGCCGAGGAGGCGCAGAAGGCCAAGGCGGAGGCGGACATCAAGGAGCGCGCCGAGGCGGTGATCGCCGTGCTCTCGAAGGCCGCCGAGCCGCTCAGTAAGACGTCCATCGAAGAGCTGGTGGAAGGCCGAGCGAGCGTCACTCGTCGGGCGCTTACCCGCCTGGTCCACGAAGGGCGCGTGGAGGTCACGACGGGGCCGAGGAACGCCGTTCTCCACCGCGTGGCGAAGGAGGCGGCAGATGATCAGTGACCCCGTCCCGACCCCGTCCCGCGCAGTAGTAACTAGCGACCGAGCGCAGCAATGTGTGCAGGTCAGCAGCTTGCCGACCCCGTCCCGGCGATCTTGGGACGCCATTCCTGATCTGACTGCCCATCACGGGACGGGGTCACGCCACCTCCCATCTGCGGTTATGCGTAATTCAGCGACCCCGTCCCACCCCGTCCCGACCCCGTCCCGGACGGAGTCAGCGACCCCGTCCCCCGTCCCGTCCCCTTATAGGGACGGGGACGGCGTCGCGAGCCCCACCGGCCACACGCCGACCGAAGACCTCAGTGCAGAGCCTGAATTCCGTCGCATCGCTGCCGTCCTCGTAGGCGAGCACGGCTGGAACCAGGCAACCCTGATCGCCACCGCACTCCGCGGCTACGTCTACAACCGACCCGACCCCGGCCCGTACCGCGACGAAGCAGAGACCCTCTACCGCCGACTCGGCTGGGAGCAATCCGCACTCCTCGCCTCCTGGTTCCGCGACTCCCGCAACTGGCCCAAGGGACGTGCAGCATGACCAGCCACGTCGAGCAGCAGATACAGGCCCGCATCGCGGCGGTCCGCCGTCGAGCGGCCGAGGAGCAGCGGCGCCGGCAGGAACTGGCCGAGGCCCGACAGCACGGCCTGGCCGCACGACACGCACAGAAGCTCAATCGCCAGGCATCTCGCACTGACACCCCCAAGGAGATCCACATGGCCAGCAACCTTCCTCAGACCCGTCGCGCAGCGATGGAGCTGACCATCCACCAGCTGCAGAGCCCCAACACCCCCGACGTCTATGAGGTCCTCAACCGGCTCTGCCCCGGCGGCGTCCATGACCTGCTGCCCCTGACCGTGCACCTTGCCGAAGCCGCTGGCGAACTCCTGGCCCGCGAGTGCGGAAGCAAGGAGGCTGCGATCGAGTCGCTTACCGAGCAGATCACCAAAGTCGCCTCGACATCCCGCTGAGCCCCCTGAACACCTCGGAGAACCCATGTCTGACCTCATCCCCGCAACCGGCTACATCGCCGTCTTCACCGGCATCGCCCCGGACGGCCAAACCATCTACCACCACCGCCCACTGATCGCCTGGACCGTCGGCGAGGACGGCCACCTCGTCGGCCAGTACGTCAACGGACAAGGAAGGACCGCCGTCGCCAGCAACGTCCCGAACTTCCACCGGTACATGACCGAGGACGAATGGGCGGTCTTCAGCCTCAGCCAGTACCGCCTCCCCCGCCCGATTGGAACGGACACCCCATGACCACTGAGTACGAGGCCATCAAAGCCGGAGCGAAGGAAGCCGTCACCGAATGGCTGCAGACCCCCTCCGGCCGCGACGCCATCGAGGCCGGCGTGAAGTCCGCAGTCCTCGACTGGTTCGAACTGTCCGCAACGGGCCAGGCCCAAATCCCGTGGGCCACCGAGCGCGCCGTCACCGCCTGGCTCGACGGCAACAAGGGCGCCCTGGCGCACGCCATCGCCGGACCGGGAAGGACTGGGCAGTGACTGACTCCATGGGTCTCACGGGACCCAGCCCGTCCATGGGTCCTCGCTGCTCAGCCCGGCGCAGCAACGGGGAGCCCTGTAAGAACCGTCCGATGCGGGGGCAGGCGGTGTGCCGTAAGCACGGTGGTGCGTCGCCGCAGGCTCGTGCGGCTGCGGAGCGTCGGCAGCTTGAGGTCGAGGCGAGGGCGTTGCTGGCCGAGCTGGACGTCGATCCGGTCGGTGATCCGTTGGCTGGTCTGCTGAAGCTGGCGGGTCAGGTGCTGGCGTGGCAGGAGGCGACGGCCAGCCTGGTCAACAGCTTGGAGTCGGTCAGGTACAGGGCCGCGAATGGTGCGGAGCAGTTGCGTGCCGAGGTCGCTTTGTACGAGCGGGCGATGGATCGGGCGGCGAACGTCCTCTCTGCGATCGCCAGGTTGGGCATCGAGGAGCGGTTGGCGCGGGTGACGGAGCAGCAGGCGGAGGCCGTGATCGGTGCGATCGAGGCCGGTCTGGCTGCGGCTGGTGTTCCGGGGGAGCGGATGGCGGATGCGCGTCGTGCGGTCGCCCGGCATCTGCGGCTGGTGGAGGCCTCGTGATGGACGACGTGCTGAACACCGCGGCGAACTGGCTGGAGCACGGGAAGCCCGGCGAGCGCCGGGATCTTGGCGCCCCGATTTGGTCTGCGGGCGGGGTGCAGGCTGTTGAGCGGCAGGACCCTGACGCCTACCGGCTGAGCTTGGTGACGGCGGCCTCGGTGCTGACGTACGAGGTAGTCGGCATCGAGGGCGGGTGGCTGAGGTGAGCGGCATGTTCGGCGCGGCAGCCGATTGGCTTGAGTTCGGCCGGCCGGTCGAGGGTGAGCCGATGTGCGTGCATCACGGCCCGGTCTGTGAGCTGGGCGCCCGCCCGTTCGACGAGCTGTATCTGCTCGTGCACGAGGCCCACCGGAGCGCGGGTAAGCCAGTGCCGCCGTTGGACGAGCACCGCCCGATGACGCTGGCTGAGCGGGCCCAGTACTGGCGGGAGTACGAGGAAGCGCTGGCCGAGGCCAAGGCGCGCAACGACCAGCTGGAAGCCGCAATCCGCGGTGACCAGCCACTCACGAACAACGACATGGAGGAATCATGAGGACCGACTTCCACGGCACCCCGGCCGAGGCGTGTGTCCCCGGCGACCGCACCCACCACTTCCGTATGCCGCGCGACCGCTCGACGGTCCCGCCGAAGACGCTCGCGGCGCTGGATGCGGTGCAGGAAGCCGTGAAGACGGCGAGCACCGCCAACAGCCCGAAGGCGCAGCGGGAGGCGGGCGAGGCCGTGCGGACTGCGGTGGGCGACCTGTACGACCGGGCCGAGTCCACGAGCCGTGCGGACGCTGAGCACCACCGCGAGGGATACGCGTACGCGCGGGCCAGGTTCACGCGGGCGCTCGGCGAGGCGCAGGCCGCGCTGCAGGCGATGGCTGACCATGCGCAGCAGTACGCGAATCCGGCCGGGGTCGGCTTCCCGGCGGATCCGCAGGCCAAGTCCCCCACGGTCGTGCAGCTGCATCTGATCGATGACGCGCTGGTCAACATGCCGACCGCGCCCGAGCTGGGCTGAGGGAGGGGCGATGGAGCGGAAGACGAGGACGCGACGGCCGACGGCCGCGGAGCGGCTGGCCGCGCGAGCGCTGGGCAGGCCGGAGCCGGAGGAGGTCAGCGAGGACGTGACGCCGTCGGCTGCGTTGCACGCGGAGCGGTTGACGGCGCCTCGTGAGTCGGCGAAGCCGCGCGGCATGCAGACGGCAGACTGGTATGCCCTCCGCGCTCGGGGGGAGGAGTGCCCGCCCGCGGCCTGATATTCATCGCGTGCTGATTTGTGCCCGGTCGTCGTCACGGCGACCGGGCACAGTCGTGTCCGGAGGCCTCACAGATCAAACCTCTAACCGCATCAGGTATGCGGTGTGTGGGCTTTGACCTGCGCTGTTACCGGTGTGATGGCACGTACTTGGCACACGTCTCGACGTCGCGTCATGCGTGGCGAGTGCCGGTGCGCTGGGTGCCGCGGCGGGTCCGCAGGACCGCATCGTCGACGGCCACCGCGCCCACGACTGCCGCCTGCCACGGGTCGAGACCGAGGACGCTGGCGAGCCTGTCGGCGATGGTGGCCGAGGGCGGCCGGTGTTCTTCTTCGAGGCCCTGAACGGTGCCGGCCGAGGCGAGCAGTGCGGCGCCGAGGGCTCGCCGGGAGAGGCCAGCGTCGACGCGGGCGTTGCGGAGCATGACGCCGAACCCCTGCGGCAGCGGTGCCCAGCGCGGTGAGTGAGTGGATGCCATGCCACACAGCATCCATGCGACGAAGAATCGAAGGCAAGAGGTGATTCGAACCTTCGATTCAAAGGGGAAGTGGAGTATGGTTCCAAACAGGCGGCGCACCCAACGCCGTCGCAGGTCGATGAATCACAGGCGTGATGCCCGAGCGTGATGCTCACCGTGATCTGAGCTGCGGCCTGGTTTCCCAATGCCAGCCCTCCGCACCCCGGGAACCGCCATGGCTCGCCGCTTCTCTGGCCACCAACTCCGCACCGCCCGTCGCCGCGCCGGCCTGTCCGTGCACCAGGTCGCGCACCGTGTCGGGCGTACCTGCTGGAGCGTGTACGCGTACGAACGCGGCGCCGCACAGCCGCCGATCGAGGTAGCCGACGCGCTGGCCGACGTCGTCGGCACCTCGCTCAACGACCTCCTCGCCGACGATGGCGTGAAGGCGGTGGCCGTCTGATGGCCGGGGCATTCCGCATCGCCGAGGGCTATGTCGAGGTCACGGCCGACGAGTCCGGCTACGACCGCGCCATGGACCGGCTGAAGTCCAAGCGGAACACGGTCAAGATCGGGCTGGAGCTCGACGACACGGCAGCGCTGGCCAGGCTGCGGCAGTTCGCCGACCAGCACTCCCGCACCGTACTGAAAGCCCTTCTGGACGCCGAGCTGACCGAGACGTCCGTACGCCGGGTTACCGCGAAGCTGGACCGGCTGACCGCGGACCGTGTGGTGAACATCCGCGCCGCCGTGGACACGCGGGTGGCGGCTGACGAGATCCGTAATCTCACTCAGAGGCGCACCGTCCGGATCGGGATCGATGTCGATACCCGCGTTGCAGCGGATTCCCTGGCGAACCTGACCCGCCGCCGCATGATGACGGTGCAGGCCCGGGCCGACACCACAGACGCGGCAAACGCTCTCCGGTTCCTCACCCGCGACCGCACGGTGAACGTGGGCGTTGGCGCCGGTGGCGCCGCCTCGGTGGCGCTGTTGTCGTCCCGTATCAGCGGCCTTGTCGCGGCTGCCCTCGCCTCACTGCCGACGCTCGTATCGCTGGGCCAGTCGATGGCCGCGATGGGCCCGGCCGCCGCAGTAGCGGTGCCCGCGGTCCTGTCTCTGGGTAGCGCGTTCGCCGCGATCAAGATCGGTACATCGGGCATTGGAGCCGCCTTCCAACAGGCGTTCGCGCCGGCCACCGCGAGTGCGGGTAAAGCCACATCATCGCTTCGGCAGGTGGAGAACGCTGAGCGGTCTTTGGCGAAAGCCCAGCAGGGTGTGAAGGACGCCGAAGTCCGCGCGGCGGAGGCCCGCGTGCAGGCCGCCCGGCAGATCGAGGATGCCCAGCGCAACCTGAAGAACACGGTGCAGGACGTCGCGGACGCTAACCGGCGTGCGGCCGAGCAGGTGGCGCAGGCGGAGCAGGACCTCGCCGACGCGCAGCGCAAGGCGAAGCAGGCCCAGGAGGACCTGACGGCCGCCAGGAAGGACGCCGCCCGCCAGCTCGAGGACCTCGCGAACCAGCAGAAGGACGCCGAACTCGACCGCCGTGAGGGGATGCTGCGAGTACAGGATGCGCAGGAGGAACTCAACAAGGTCCTCGCCGACCCGAAGGCAACCCAGGAGCAGCGGGACGAAGCCCAGCTCACCTACGACCAGGCCGTCCAGAACCTGAACGAGATCGAACTCAGGCAGAAGCGGCTCGCCGAGGACGCCGACGCGGCGAACAAAGCGGGTGTCGAAGGCTCCAAGCAGGTCAAGGACGCGAAGCAAGAGGTAGCCGACGCCAACCAGGATGTCGCCGACAAGACCCGCGAACTGAAGGACGCCGAGACCGAGCAGGCCCGCACTGCGCAGGAAGGCGCGGAGCGGGTTGCCAAGGCGGAGCGGGACGTAGCGGACGCCCGGGCTGCCGCGACCAAGGCCGCGGTGGACGGGGCCCGGCAGGTCCGGGACGCTCAGGAAGCTGTCGCGGACGCGGCCCGCAGCGTGGCCGAGGCGCAGACAGCGGGGGCGCAGGCCACGAGCAAGACAGCCAACGCCATGGCCAAGCTCGCACCGAGTGCCCGCGAGTTCGTGAAGGCCGTCGTCGCTCAGGCCGGCGCCTGGCGCGCGCTGAAGCTCGACGTGCAAGAGCGACTGTTCAAGGGCCTCGGGCAGGCGTTCACCGGCATGGCCACGGCCGCGCTGCCGTCACTCCACGATGGGCTCGTCGGTACTGCCGGCGTGCTCAACACGATGGCCAAGAACGCCATGAGCGCCGTCACCGAACTCGGCAAGACCGGGATGCTGCGGCAGCTATTCGACGGCCTCAACAAGGGCTTGGAGCCTTTGTCGAAGGTGCCCGCGCAGTTCATCACGGGGCTCACGCAGATCGGGATCGCTGCGTCCCCGGCGTTCGAGCGGCTCACAACGGCTGCGGCCGGGGCGTCCGATCGGATCTCCAAGAAGATCACCGACGCGTTCAAGTCGGGACGCCTTGAGAAAGCCATCGACCACGCCGTGGACCTGGCCAAGCAGTTCGGCAAGGTCATCGCGGACGCGTTCGGGACGCTCCGCAACATCATGGACGCGGCCTCGCTGGGGGGCTTGAACGCGCTCACCACGCTCGGCGACGCCTTCGCGGAGTTGCGTCGGGTCACCGGACTGTCGGAGATGCAAGACGCCCTCGGCTCGATCTTCGGGTCCCTGCATACGATCGCGTCGGCCCTCATTGACGTCGTTGGCGCAGCCCTTGAAAACTTGATCCCGATCGCTGCGCCGTTCGTGTCGATGATCGCGGGGATCGCCGACAAGGTGGCGGGCCCCCTGACGTCGTTCTTCCAGTTCCTGGGGGATCATCAGACGCTGGTCGGGGCGATCGCCTCGGGCATCCTCGCGATCGTCACCGGGATGAAGCTCTGGGAGCTGGCCACGGCTGCGGTCGCCACGGTGCAGGGGATCCTGAACGCGGTGATGGCGGCGAACCCGATTGGTGTCATCGTGCTCGCCCTGGTCGGTCTGGGGGCTGCGTTCGCCTACGCGTGGACGCATTCTGAGACGTTCCGCGACACCGTCAAGGGCGTCTGGGACACGGTGATGGGGTTCTTCGCTGGCGCGTGGGATCTGCTCGATCGGTACATCGTGAAGCCGTTCCAGCGGCTGTATGACGTCCTCGTCGGGCATTCGATCATCCCCGACCTGGTGCGGGCGATCGTCAGCTGGTTCACGTCGCTGTGGAACTCGACGAAGGCGATCTTCTCGGGGCTGAAGAAGTGGGTCGTCGATACGTGGAACAGCCTGTGGGGCAGCGTCCGCTCGAAGTGGAACAGCTTCTGGGGCGGCTTGAAGAGCTCGGTGTCCGGCTCGTGGAAGTGGTTCAAGGACAGCGTGTCCGGTCTGAAGTCGTCGATCATTGGCACCTGGAACAGCCTGTGGACCGGCGCCCGTGACAAAATGTCGTCGATCTTCGGGACGATCCGGGGGAAGATCAGCGACTTCAAGTCGGCGATGAAGACCGCGTTCTCCACGCTCCGGGACAGCCTGGGAACGATCTGGGACGGCATCAAATCGAAGATCGCCTCACCCGTTCGATTCGTCGTGAACACCGTTTACAACAACGGCATCCGCAAAATGTGGAACGCCATCGCCGGAAAGATCAGCTCAAAAATCACCCTGCCCACGATCAGCCTCGGCTTCAACCGCGGTGGCGTCGTCCCCGGCTCAGGCAACACCGACACCGTGCCCGCCATGCTCACCCCCGGCGAACGCATACTCTCCAAGCAGCAAGTCGCCAGGCTCGGCGGCCACCGAGGCATTGACGCCATGCTCGGCCAGGACAAGCCCACCCGCACCGGCGGCAACCCCAGCAGGCAACAAGAACGGCGCCGCGAGCAGGCCGGAGGGCAGCACTTCGCGTCCGGTGGCATCGTCGGCACGGTCACATCCGGTATCGGCAACGTCATCGGCGGCGCCTACGACTGGGCGAAAGACCTCGTCATCGGCGGACTCAAGGCCGCCGCGCAAAAGGCCATCAACTCCCTTGTCCGGCCGCTCATCAACCAGATCCCTGGCAGCGGCGTCGGCAGCCTCATGCGCGGCCTGGCAAACAAAGCCCTGTCCGGGATGCTCGGCTGGTTCGGCAACGAGGACAAGAAAGCCGTCGGCGGCCCGGCAGTGCAGCGGGCCCTCGCGTGGGCCAAGAGCCAGGGCGGCAAGCCATACCAGTGGGCCGGAAACGGCAACCCGTCCTGGGACTGCTCCGGGTTCATGTCCGCGATCGAGTCCGTCATCCGCGGTGAGCGGCCGCACCGCCGGTGGGCGACCGGCTCGTTCGTCGGGAACTCCGGCCCGTCCGGCTGGGTCCGGAACCTGAACTCACCCTTCATGATCGGTATCACGAACGCGGGCGTAGGCCACACCGCGGGCACGCTGGCCGGGGTGAATGTGGAGTCCAGCGGCGGCGCCGGCGTCCACTACGGCAAGACGGCCCGCGGCTACAACGACGCCCTCTTCACTTCCCGGTGGGGTTTCGCACCGGCCGCGAAGTACGACAGTGGCGGCCTGCTCGCTGAGGGCGCCACGATGGTCGTCAACGGCACCAAGCGACCCGAGCGGATCCTTACGCCCTCGCAGAACGAGCTGTTCGAGCAGCTGGTCCGCAGTGGCGGCGGGACAGGCGTGACTGTCACCTTCGGCGACGTCGTCATCCACGACGCCAACCTGACGACTCCCAGCGACCGCAAGCGCGTGGTCAACACGCTGCTCCGGGACATCAAGGAAGGCTTGCGCCAGTTCGACAGGGCGCGCGCCTGATGGGCACCCCGCCTGTACTGAGGTGGGCGGTGCCCTGGCCCAGCAGCGGCGAGGCAGGCCAGCGCATCGCCTGCCCACAGTGCGACGCCACGCATCCGCTGGTCGTCGCCATGGACCTGGACGCCGCCGACAGTCAAGAACCATCGTGGCTCACCTGCCCGAACCAGCACACATGGGCCGAGGCAGCCCTGCCACAGTCCATGCCGGCGCTGCTCTTTGCCGCCATACTCGATGCCGAACCAGGCCTCTTCGCACACCTCGACGAGCTGCGCCGCGAGTACGGAGACGACTGAGGCACCCGCCCGCCCTTGCCGCCTGGGGAGCGCATTGGGCGGACGGGCACCGTCTAGAGCGGCCGCCCCCGACGGGGGGGCGGAGACGGCCGCCCGTTCTCCAGCGCTGACCCACGCCCATCGCCGTCAGGCAGGCCGCTGGAGACCTGTCCACGCCCGGCGCTATCGGCGCGCGCCAGGCGTGGCGTCTACTCGAACCACTCGGTACCCGCAGCGTCCGTGGGAGACGTTCGACCGTTGTAGTAGTCGACGTGCTGCCGGTCGGTGTGCGGCGGCCTGGTGCAGTGCGCCCGCCCGCCGGGGTGCTCGAGCCAGCAGTACCCGGCCGCGCGGCCGCCCGACTGCGCAGCCTCCATCGCCCGCGTCACCGTGTCCCGCCTCCGGCTCACCGACGGCACTCCCTCACGAGTCGCACGAGTGCCAGCCCGGTGTCGCACTGGCTGAAGTCGTCGACGCACTGCTCACAGGACCCGGTGTGCTCCTGGAGGGCGGTCATGGCTTGTCGGCGGACGCAGGGTCGGCAGGCGCGCGGGAACCAGCGCATCCCCACCCGGGAGGTCGAGCCCTTCAGTAGGCTCGTCTGCTCGCCGAGGTCGACGGCCGTCTCGATGCTCAGCGGCTCCGCGCCCCACACGCAGGCTGCGCCGCGGGTCTTCTCGTCGGCCAGCCCGTCCAACGGCGGCAGCGCCAGCAGTTCGAGGACCTCGGGCGCAATGTCTGCCGGCGGGCGCTCTGCCGTTGGGGCGTCCTGGGCGGTACGGTGCGCCATGTCGACTCCTAACCAGTCGGCCAGCCCCGGGGCCGTTCGCGCGGTCGCCGGGGTTTTCATGTCTGGTCAGGCTGGTGTGACTGACGGTGTCGGCACGATCCCCCGACGGTAATCTCACTGTGAGATGGTTTCCCATCTCGCTCGTGGATACGGGGAGCGCACCATGCCGAGCTCGCTGCAGCCGATCGAACTGCCCGACTGGGCATGGGAGCGCGCCGAGGTACGCCAGGCCTTACGCGCACGGGACATCGGGGCCGTGTTCCGGCACGTGCAGCAATACGCCGGCGCCAGTCAGACCCGCATCGCCACGGCCGCGGGCATGACGCAGGCCCGCGTCAACGAGATCATCAACGGGCGTCGCGAGGTGTCCCGCCTCGACGTGTACGAGCGGATCGCCGACGGCCTCAACATGCCCGACGACGCCCGCCACCTCCTCGGCCTCGCGGCCAGCAGAGAGAAGCGTTCCGGCGGGGCCGCATTCGACCTTGCCGCCTTCCCCGAGGTGGTGCGGGTGTACGCGGCGCAGAACTCGGCGGCCGAGGAGATCCGGCAACAGGCCCGCGAAGCCGCGGAGTTGGACGTCCTCGCGGTCCGCGGGCTCGGGCTGATCGGCTTGAACGACAGCCTTCTACGCGCTTGCCTGCCGCGCGATCAGGACGGCAAGGGGCTACGACTCCGGGTCGCTCTCCTCGACCCCGACAGCGCCGCTCTGGCGCAGCGGGCTGCCGAGATCGGCGAGTCGCCTGAGTCCCTCGCCGGTGGCGTCAGGCTGGCGGAAGCGCGGCTGCGGGAACTCGCCGACTCCTGCGACATCAGCGTCTGGCGGTACCGGATGCTGCCCACCTGGCGGCTCATCCGTACAGACTCCACCATGTTCGTCGGCGCCTTCGACTCAGGCTGGGAGGGCCACGAGTCGGCGACGTACAAGGTGATGGCGACACCGCACGGGCCCCTGTACCGGGGGTTTCGGAGGATGTTCGAGGCGGTCATTGCCGGGGCGCAGCAGACGGTCTGACGAGAGGGGAACGGTTCGTGATCGAGGCGGAGCTGAAGGCCCGCGTGCACTCGCCCGAGGCCGTCATGCGGCTGCTCGACGAGCGTGCCGAGGCCCGGGTCGAGGTGTACCGGGACACCTATTACGACCGGCCGGACGGGTCGCTGGAGAAGGACGACCAGGAACTGCGGGTGCGCACGGTGCACGGCGCGGACAGCACCCGCACCGTCCTGACGTTCAAGGACGCCGCGGTCGACGAGGCGTCCGGGTCGAAGCCCGAGCACGAGACGCGCGTCGAGGACGCGGACGCGGCGCACGCGATCCTGCACGGCCTCGGGCACGTGCCAGTGATCGCGTTCGAGAAGCGGTGCCGGAACTACGAGTTCGAGGCGCACGGCCGCCAGATGCTGGCCACGCTGGTCCGGGTGCCAGAGATTGACGGGACGTTCCTAGAGGTGGAGACGCTCGTCGACGAGGGCGAGGTGAGCGCGGCCCTGGAGGACATCCGCGCGGTCCTCGCCGACTTGGGCATTGGGCCGGAGGACCTGACGCGGGAGACGTACACGGGCGCGGTCGCAGCGCAGCGGTGCTGACGCAGACATACGGAAACCCCCAGCACGGCCGACACAGCCGCACCGGGGGCCTCTGCTACTCCCCGCCCTGCTCGCTGGCTAGCTGCGCGGCGAGGGCGTTGAACGCGTTGACGTACTGGTTCGCGGCGCGCAGCGTGGAGTTCTCGGGCGTCACGTTGTAGGTCCGCGCTGCACCGTTGCCGAACGTCACATTGATGACGGCAGCGCCCTTGTTCTTCCGGCCGGTGACCGCCGCGGAGGCCCCCATCGTCACGGCGCCGGCAGCGAGGCGTGTCGCCGTCCACCCCTTGTGCGCTCCGGCGTTCACGAACTCCGCTTGCCCGCCGAGGATCGGACCGAGGGAGGTCTCTCCGAACTTGGAGGAGGGCCACGAGCGCATCATCGCCGCGGTGTTCATGGTGGACTCTGCAGGGTGGGCGCGCCGCCACTCCTTCAGGGCTTCTTTCTCGGCCTGGCGGGTGGCCGCAGCCTCTTCGCGGAGTCGGCGCTTCTCTGCCCGCTGCGCTTCCTTCTCGGCGGCTCTTTGCGGGTCACGCTTGAACATGGTGTCCCCCCATGGACGTCGTACTTGGGAGGGCATCATGCGCCTGGTCATGCGAGGGTGCGGGCGATATGGCTGTCTTGTAACCCGGATGGGTGGCGGTGTCGCCTGCGGAGCCTCTCGGCGAGGCTGGTTCCAGCCCGATTACGGCCCCTTGGGGCTACCCCCGAAACCCGAAACTCTGCAGCTCAGCCCCGATATCGGGGGCGAAACCGGTTTCGGGGCGGGGTGAAACCTCAGCCCCTTCCCGAAACCGGCTCGGCGGCCCCTACTCGCCGTCCTCGGGGGCTTCTTCGGGGTCCGGGTGTTCGGCCTCGTACTGGTCGCTGCACTGGCGGCACAGCCCCTCGGAGACCGGGGCGCCGGAACCGAGGAAGAGGTGATGCGCGCAGAAGTAGCCGCCGCAGCCGTACTCGTCGCCCCCGGGCTCGTTGCCGCAGAGGTGGGCCAGTCCGCGGTCGATCTTCTCGTTGCAACCGTCGTCTTCGCAGACGGCCTCGACGCTGTACCCGGCAGCGATCCGCTCGCCGTTTTTCCGGGTGATCTCGTAGTAGGCGTTGCCCATGGTCACTCCTCGTTGTCGTCGGTCTGGGGCAGTTCGGTGTAGCGGAGGCCCTTGGCACCGCCGCAGCACTCCCGGATGGTGAGCTGCTTGGTGGACACCTTGAAGGGCTTCAGCGCGGCGCTGAGGGCCGTGGACGCCCCGGCGGCGTCCATCTCCAGCCACGGCTTGTAGAGGTCCGGCCGGTAGGCGGCGAGGGCCTCGACGAGCCGGTGCGAGTGGACCGTCTCGACACCGTCGGGCCAGATGGCGCGAAGGTGGTCGAGGACTGTCTCCACGTCCAGCTCCTCGACCTGCTCGCCGACGCACTGACCGGACAGCGTGCCGGCGGCCGTGCGGAGCGCCAGGGCGCGCTTGGCAATGTCTTCGGCTTCGGTCTGCTTGATGAACGCGGCGCGTACCGTGATGCCCTCGCGGCCGCGGGCGAGGATGCCGGTTCCCTGCTCGTCGATGCTGATGTCCGTGGCGCGCAGGCCGCGCTCGTAGGCGCTGGTACCGAGGACGTTGTTGTTGGCCCGCCAGTCCATCACTGCCAGGCACAGGCGGGTGCCGACAGAGCTGGATACCGAGGTGGGCAGGGACGGGGCGTCCGGGTTCTGGGTAAGCAGGATGAGGATGATGCCGTAGGCGCGGGCCTTCTTGATCAGGCGGGTGGCGAGGGCGGCGGCTTCCTCCTTGTAGTCGGCGTGGGTGAACAGCTCCTGGACCTCGTCGATGACGATGACGCGCGGGCCCAGGTTCTGCCCGGGGTACTTCTCCGCCATGGCGCGGGTGACCTTGCGGCCCTCCGGGACCTCGGAGGCGGGCAGGGAGCGAACAAACGCAGCACGCCGCTGGTACTCCGCGATCCCCGACCGCATGCCCGCCATGGCGGCCTCGAGGTCTTCGTCTTCGTCGCCGGACACGTACCGGTGGCAGATGGACTTGACCGAGTCGAGGTCGCCGGAGCCCTTGAGCTCGAAAATCCACAGCTCAGCGGTGGGGTCGAGGGCGACACCGAGGACGATGGCGAGCGCGCAGGACGTCTTGCCGGAGCCGGGGATGCCTCCTACCAGCAGGTTCGAGTACATGAGGGTGATCTCTACGAGGTTGCCGCGCGGGTCGAAGCCGTAGGGCAGCGGCTCGTACACGTCGGCCTGGCCGTCCTTCATCAGCGGCCACAACTTTCGTCCGGCCTTGGCCGGGTCGCGCTGGGCAACCCACAGCACCAGGCGGCCAGGGTGGGCGGTGCGGTCGGCCTCCGGCCACACGGTAGAGATAGGCCGGCGCATGGCGGCCGCCAGGGCGGCCCGCTTCTCCAATACCGCGGTGGCCTCGATGCCCGGCGGCAGGTCGACCTCGGCTCGCCAGCCGGGCCCGTCGCGCATGACCTCGGAGGCGAACTCCACGCCGCGGCGGCCCTTCTTGCCCTCGATGCCGATCGCGGCGAGCGCGTCGAAGACCTCGGTGGAGTCCAGGCGGCGCAGCACGTTGGTGGCGACGTAGCGGGTGATGAGCGGCTTGTCGCCCTTCTTGCCGAAGCAGCCGGTGACCGCGGCGGCGGCAAGGTAGGCGGTGAAGGTCCAGCCAGGCACCAGGAACGCGCTGACCAGCGTGGTGATACCGGTGGCTGTGGCGACGGCGATGGAGGCGATGCGGCGCGGCCGGACGCGGCGGGAGTGCTCGCGGGACAGGGCGAGCCAGGCCTCGATGTCCGCTGAGGCGGCGGCCTTGGCCTCGACCGGCCGGGCCTCGGTGTCCGCGACCCACTTGCCCCAGCGGACGATCAGACGGCCGGTGCCACGCGGTGCGCGCAGCAGCAGCCGGGCGAGGTAGACGGGCGCCC
This sequence comes from Streptomyces sp. NPDC051636, assembly GCF_044453765.1. Classification (NCBI taxonomy): domain Bacteria; kingdom Bacillati; phylum Actinomycetota; class Actinomycetes; order Kitasatosporales; family Streptomycetaceae; genus Streptomyces; species Streptomyces sp. NPDC051636. The sequence continues at coordinate 263,738 of NZ_JBITDA010000005.1, forward strand.
GGAGGGCGTGGAAGGCGGTGACGTGCGCGTAGTAGGAGACCGTCCAGCGGGTGGCATCGATGAACTCGGCGGCGTTGCGCAGGAAGGTGGGTACGACGGGCGGGGCTTCGGCGAGGTAGGCCTGCTTCTCGGCGAGCCAGCTGCCGGGCTCGGCGCCAGCGTTAGGCGGGTCGACGGGGCGGGGCTCGGCGTCTTGGATGACGTCGATGATGGTTTCGGTCAGGGTGTCGTGGGTGTCCTCGGCGGGCGGGGGCATGTCCTTGTGGAGTTGTACGACGTTGTTCGTCATGCTGTGATCTCCGGTCGTTCTATTGGGCGGTCCGGGGCTCGGGGCGGCCGGCTGTCCTTGGTCGGGTGACGGCCGCCCCGTGGTGGAGCTACTTCTTGCCGCGCTGGTCTTCGCGTTCCTGCGCCTTCTCGCGGATCCGCTCGACACGGGCCTCAAGCCGTTTGGTCGACTTGCCCTTCTCGTGACGGCGCGCGATGCGGATACCGAGGGCGATGGCGCGGGCGAGCTCGTTCAAGTTGTGCGGGTCGCCAGGGGAGATGCCCATCACTTCTTCCCCTCGTGCTTGCGGGCGGCGGTGCGGGCTGCCGAGTCGCTGCTGTAGTTGCCGCCCTGGTGGCCGCAGCTGCAGGTGTACGAGTACGAGTAGCGGCCGTTGCCCTTGCCGGTGCTGGTGACGTGGGCTCGGTGCGTGCCGAACATGGGGTTCCTCTCGGGTCGGTGCGGGCGGGGGTGGAGGTCAGGCGATGGGGATCTCGGTGAACCTGAACTCGACGAACGTGACGTCGTCCGGGTGGCAGCCGCTCTCCTGGGCGACGTGGGCGGCGAGCGCCCCGCGGAGCTGCTTTTCGATGGGGCTCAGGGCGGTGTCGGTGTGGCCGTTGCGCGTACCGTCCTGGGGCTGGAATTCGATCCGCGCGTTCACGGCGTAGTTGTGCGTCATGGCTTCCTCCTGGTGTCGGGCCGGGCTGTTCCGGCCCCACCGCACCCCCGCAGTCGTGGGCGTAGGCCCACAACTGGCGGAGGACGGAAGGGCAGTCAGCGGCCCTTCTGAACGTCGCGCTGGTAGTCCCGCCACAAGCCGCGCAGGACGATCGCGAGGATGGCGACGGAGATCCCGCCGATAGCGATGGCGATCGACGCGATCGCGATCCCGACGCCGCCGACGCAGACGGCGCACCCGATGGCCAGCCATTCGCCGGTGCTGCGGCCGGGCTTGTGCTGGTGGGCGCAGGCGGGCGCTTGGGCGGCCTGCTGGGCGGTGGCGGCCTTGGCCAGCTCGACGGCGGCCAGCGCCAGCTGCACGGCAACGGTGTCCGTCGCGGCTTCCCGCGCGGCGGCCTCCGCCTTGTCGAGGGGGGTGGGCTCGTTCATGCCGTCCACCTCCGGACGCGGCGGGCGACGCGGGGCCACAGCAGGACGCTGGCCGCGAGCGCAAGGACAGCGGGCTGCGAGACGAGGGCGACGGTCACCGACAGGACGATGGCGAGCAGCACCGGGTAGGCGACGAGGAGACCGACGATGGCACCGAACACGATGGGCTTCATGACCGCTCCTCCGGCTTCGTGGTGACCACCTGGCGGCGCAGCTCGGTCGCGTCACGGCGGCTCAGGTTGAACTCCTCCTGAAGGCGGGCGATCGTCACCGGCCGGTGCGTCGTCCTGACCAGGTCCCGGTTCAGCTTCGCCGCCCTCTTCAGCAGTTCAGAGGGGGTGAGGGCGATGACCTCGGTTACCACCTGGCGGGGCTGTTCGGCGGGGACCGCGACAGGCCCGAGCGCGGGCGTGAGGCCGTCCTCGTCGTGCGGGCCGGCGGGGGGTGAGGGTGACCAGTCGTCGTCTGCCGGGGTGACCACTTCCGGGGTCGTTTCGGGGGGCGTCGGCTGGTCGTCTTCGGTGGTCGTCTGCGGGCTGCTGCAGAGGGTGCACACGCGGGAGATCCGCGCCCACACGTCGGCGGGGATGTTCGCGACGCCACAGACTCGGCACCGGCGAAGGGCGTCGGTCCCCTCGTCGACGTCCACCAGCCGTCCCCGGATGTTGTCCCACCGGAACGCGGGCGCCGGGTCTTCGGCGGTCACCTCGACCGGCTCGGGCCGGGCGACGAGGGGCAGCAGCCGCATCCCCGCGGGCACCACGGCCGGGCGCGCGGGCGGAAGCTCCGGCCGCTCCTCGGCAACCGTGTCGATATCGACACGACTGGCCCCGGCGCCCTCGGCAGTCGTTGCCGTCTGGGCAACATCTGCGTCCGTCAAGCTGACGGACGCAACCGTGGCAACTTCCCCACGGTTGACCCACGGGGACGGCAGGTCGATCGTGGCCAGCGCTGCGGCGTGCCGGCGGGCGGCGAGCAGGTCGAGGAGCTTGGTCCGCTGCTCTGCGCTCGCGCCGGCCTGCGCCCTCCCTACGGCCACGGACAGGCGCCGGGCCACCCTGGCACGGCCACGGGAGCCGGGCTCCATGTCGGCGAGCTTCGCGGCCAGGCCCACGGCCTTCACCGTCCACCGGTCCCGGGTGATCTGCTCCGCCGACCGGTCCCGCGTTGCCAGCCCGAGGCGGGACAGCATCCGCTCACGGCCCTCACGGGCGACCAGGGCGGGCAGGCTGCTGGAGTCCGCGCCCGGCCGGGCGTGCCGCAGCTCGATCCCCATGGCCAGGTGCCACAGCACGGCGGCGAGAACCGGGCCGACGACGGCGCGTACGGTGCCGCCGACGACCCCGGACTCGGAGTACGCGGGGATGACCTGCACGCCGGTGATAACCCACACCAGCAGGCCGGGCGTACCGGGGGCTCCCTGCGGTCCGCGCAGGTTTTGCCTGGCCATCAACGCGCAGGCGAACAGGGCCAGCTCGGCGGCGGCGAACATCGCGCCCCGCTCGGCGGCGGACGCCATGTCGAGGCGGTGCTCAGCGAACCGCCAGGACGTGTCGGCGCTGTAGGCGGTGCAGGCCATCGCGGCGAGCGAGGCGACCAGGACGGCGGCCGGGGGCCAGTCCGTGGCCTTGCGGACCATCCGGGCCAGCAGAGCGGCGGCCGCGAGGAGGAGAACACCGGCGAGGGACGCCGGCATCGGGTGGGCTTGTGCCCACGACGTCAGGGAGTTCATTCGCCCACCTCGGGCTCAGAGGCGCGCACTACTCGGTGCGCGGCGAGGGTGATGCCTTCGCGGTCGCGGCGGTCGTTGGCTTCGATCAGCGCGCTCATGAGGGCGGGGACAGCGGGGAGGGGCCGGGCGGACCGGCACGCCGCGGCGATGGCGGCGCGCTCGGTCGGCCGGCGCACGGGCCAGCGTGCGGTCACCGCTGCTCACCCCCGGTGAGGAGCACGGCCAGGCGGCGGGCCCGGTCGCGCAGCTGCTCGGCCTGCTCGGCGAGGGCGTCGGCCATCGCTTCGAGACCAGCCAGCCCGGTCGGGTGCCAGTCCGCGCCGATCTCGACGTTGACGAACACAGTCCGCAGGAACGCGTCGGAGGCGAACGGCCGGATCTCCAGCGCGGTGATCAGGTTGGTGACCGGCCCGGTCCGGGTGGGGAGTTGCAGCGGCTGGTCGGGGCCGACGTGGCTGATGTCGGCCCGGTGGACGTCCTGCTCGTGCTCGCCGGTGCACCAGTCGGGGCAGCGGAGTTCGAGCGGGCCGTGGTCGAGGGTGTGCACGGTGACGGTGCGGGGCTCGGTGGTCACTGGCCTTCACCCCGGGCGCGGACCTCGGCGCGGCTGAGCTGGTCGTCGCGGGTACGCGGCGCGTTTGTCAGCCAGGGGAACGGGCGGGTGCTGTCGGCGGCCTTGAAGACGCGGATCGCCGCGCTCTCCGGTGCGTCCGGCAGCGGGTACACCCTGCCGCCGTCGAGGGAGGCGAGGAGGCGGGCGCCGTGGTGCTCGCAGCCGTCCGCGCCGGCGTTGTGGGTGTCGAGGATGGTGACGACGATCGGGCCGTCGCACGGGGTGAGGTCCTCGGGGTGCGCGGCCGGGCAGCGTTCTCCCAGCTCAGAGGGGTTTTCCCGGGATCCCGGGAAAACCTCCTGCGATCCCAGGATGTTTCTGTCGTCCGGCTCGGCGCCGAGGGCGCGCAGCAGGATCCGCAGCGCCTCGGTGAGGCCACCGTGCGCCTGGGCGTAGGCGAAGACGTCGGCACCCTCGACCGAGCCGTAGGCGGCGAGCATGCGCTGACCGACACGGATGGCCGTGTTGAGTTCGCCGGGGTCCGGCAGTCCGAGCGGCCGAGCGGGGGCGAGTTCGGCGCGGGCGCGCTGGGCGGTGCCCCTGGCGTAGTCCTCGCGGCAGGCCGCGTGGAGCGCGGTGAGACGGTCCGTGTTTTGGATCACCGGGTCACCGCCTTGCGGATGGTGCCGGTGACGCCGGCCTCGGTGACGTGCACGGTGAGGGTGCGGCCGGCGGCGATCAGGCGGCGGTCCCGGCGGGCGAGGGACTTCCCGTATTCGGCGTACCGGGCCTCGGCCGCCTCGGCCTGCTCGCGGCAGGCGGGGCAGTGGGCGTGGTGGTCGGCGTCGGCGGCGGCCACGTAGATGTCCCCAGGCTGGCGGCCGGGGACGGCCCGCGAGGTGCGGGCCGTCTCGGTCGAGTTCGTCATGCGGCACTCCCGGCGAACGCGGTGAGCAGGGTGACGGCGGCGATGTACTCGGCCTTGCGGGGCCGGTAGGCGGCGACGAGGCGGGCGACCTGGCCGAGGGTCCAGCGGGTCACGGTGTGGGTGCGGTGGGCGCGGCCCCCGGCGACGGTGCGGCGGGTGCGGGCGGTCGCGGCCGGGGTGACGCCGAGCCGCTTGGCCACGGAGCGGAGGCCGTTGGCGACGCCGGCGGCGGTGTCCTTCGCGACGCCCGCGGCGATGGCCACGGTGGCGAGGGAGCGGGGGCGACGCCGGCAGCTGGCGGCGAGGCGGTGCGCGGCCGTGCGGCGGCGGAGCTCGGCGCGGAGCAGGCGGCGGGTGGTGCGGCGCTCGCGGCGGATGAGAGAGTTCGTCACAGCGGGTCTCCCGGTGTAGTCGGTGGATTCCGTCAGGCCCCGGGCCGGAGGGTGAGAGCTCCGACCCGGGCCGTCTTTGTGGCTACAAACCTAGAGTGTTTGTGGCTACAAAGCAAGGGGTTCGACGGGATGGTTTGTGGCTACAAAGGGGCGGGCTAGAGCCTTGCGGCCTGTGGCTACAAACCCGTACCCTCGCGGGCATGACACCCGAGGCTGAGGCCGAGTACGACACCCCCCGCCGCTTCCGCGCCCCTGACGACGAGTGGGAGCCGTTCGAGCAGGCGACGCGCGCTGTGCATCCCGAGGGGCGCAGCCCCCGCGCAAAGGTGCTGCGAGAGTTCATGCGCTGGTACATGAGGCGCCCAGGGGCAAAGCTGCCCGAGCGGCCGCCGGCCGGATCCTGGTCCACGCCCGGGCAGCGGCCCGACGCGTGACTCTGATGGCACTGCGCTGGCACCAAGAGGCCAAGACGCGTTCCGACGAGGATCAACCCAGCCGGATGGCGTACGGGCTGTGACCTGCGGCGGAGCGTCTCGGCTCGTCCCGGTCCGTCTGTGTCCGACGAGTCCCAACACACTGCTAATGCGGTTTGGGTCTTAAAGCCCATCGAGGGTTCAAATCCCTCCGCCTCCGCACCTGATCACCGAAGCCCCGGTCCCCACGGACCGGGGCTTCCGTGCTTCGGCGTTTCCGCAGGTCACAAGGGGTATGGGGAACGGATTTCACATGGCGGCGGCAGTCATGTAATGTTCTTCCTGTCGCCGCGAGCGGGCCGGAAGGGCCGGGAGCGGGGACAAAAAACAAAACAAGCACTCGTAGCTTAACGGATAGAGCATCTGACTACGGATCAGAAGGTTGCAGGTTCGAATCCTGCCGAGTGCGCAGAGAAACGCCAGGTCAGAGCCCTGATTCTCCCAAGTGGAGGTCAGGGCTTTTGCGTTGGCGTCTCACGGAATCTCACGCGTCACCGTCCGTGGTGGATCGGTTACAGCTCAGCCGAGCAGGTCCATCAGCTTCTCGGAGCCCGCCATGAGCGACTGCGGGTCGGGGTGGACGTAGGTGCGCTTCGTGAAGGACAGGTCGCTGTGTCCGGCCCACGCCGAGACGACCGTGTCCGGCACACCGTTGTTCGCCATCCACGACAGGCAGGCGTGGCGAGCGTCGTACAGCCGGGTCTTGCGGACCCCGGCGGAGGCCATGAGCTTGTACGCCTCGCGCCGCAGCTTGTCCTGCTCTGTTTGTCTCAGGACCGGTAGAAGGCCCGGTCGGACGCATACACCTCGTCGGCCACGGTAGCCAGCAGATCGTCGCTGGAGCGCCTGTCACACAGGGTGCCCAGGCCGGCCTCGAACTGCTTCAGCGTGCTCGTGGAGGGAGTCCCCTCACCTGCAGGGCCGTCGGTGCTCTTCGCGTTGGTCAGCAGCTCCGTCGCCGCATCCCAGCGCTCGCTGTCACTCAGGTGCCCTGCCCAGTCCGAGCAGGTCTGTGCCCAGCACTCCGCTATCCGAACCTTCTGGAAAACGTGAACTCGACGGCCGAAGGAGCTTCTTGCCCCGTCAAGCTCGCCGCTGATGCCGGCTTCCAGTCAGCCACCCACACGACCGAGTAGCACTGGCTCGTCCAAGGCCAGGTCACCGGCCTGAGTAGTCGAAATCGGCGGGGGCTCAGCTGTCTGCCGGACAGCCCCGTCAGCAGGAGCGCAACGCTCGTCTTGCTGCACTGACGAGGCTCTGCGCGTCAGTGCCGTACACGGCGGACTCGCGGAGCGTTCTCCAGGTCCGCAGATAGGTGTCGACGCTCGCCTCGTCGTCGATCCACAACTCCGCGTGCCAGTTTTCGACGATCACCTGGCGGTCGTCGTAGATCCAGAAGGCGGTGGCCGGGGGGATCTTGAGCGAGGCGGACAGCGGGATGATCCCCAGCTCGACCGTGTCCAGACCGATGGCTCCTGCGAGGCGATCAAGCTGGGCCGCAAGCACCGACGGCGGACAGATCAAGGCGTGAAGGGCGGCTTCCCACAGGAGGAGATGGAAGCGCTTCGAGGAGTCGTACAGCGCTTCCTGCCGCTTCATGCGGGACCGCACTGCTTCCTCGGTGTCGCGTGGTGATCGCTGTAGCTCCGCGTATCTCGTGAAGATCGACCGGGCGTAGTCCGGAGTCTGAAGAATCCCGAAGATCATGGAGGACTCCCAGCCGCGGAACACGGAGGCGTCGGCATGAGCGCTCAGGTGGGTGTCCTGGACCGCCTTGTGCCCCGAGGCCAGCTGACGCCGCCACGACCTGATGTGGGACTCGAAGCCCCGGAGGCGCGCGATCAGCTCGTCGTACGCCTCCGGCTGACCCGTTGCCTCCGCCCACTTGCGCAGGTCATCGGGCGTTGGAGTCTGCTTGCCGTTCTCCAGCCTGCTGACCTTGGACTTGTTCCACCCGTACTGCTCGGCGAGCTCGGCACCGGTGAGCCGACGTCCAGGGGCGGAGAGTCGGAGTTCGCGCAGTCGTACCCCGAGTGCTTTCCGTGCCTGCTGGTAGTCCGTGCTCACCGGTACGCACCTGCCTTAGTCCTCCTGCGCGGTCAGCCGTGCCGCGAACTCCTCGTACGGGACGGCATGATGCAGCGCCGCGTCGCGCACCATGGAGTACCGCAGCACCGCAGCAGGCTCCGTGATCAACTCGACGTTGACCAGGTTGTCGGCGTCATCGAAGTTGAGTAGCGCGACCAGCCGGGAGTCAAAGATCCAAAAATCTTGGGTGGGCAGACCAAGGCGGTCGGCGTCCTCTCGCCACAGGTTGAGGATCTTCTCTCCGACGAAGCTGTTACGGCGTGCGTTGTCGAGCAGGTAGAGCTGGCCAGCCGTGGGCGGGTTGTCGACGATGCGGACACGCTCGAACCGCTTGCCGAGGGCTACCTGCTCGCGGCGCTCCGCGCACCATTCCGCGTCGACTCCCTCCCAGTTGACGGGCTCGCCGCGCATGAACTGGGCGTACGTGCCCGTGAGCTCGTCCGATGCGTAGCGGCGGCGCGTCTCCAGGCGCCAGGCCGTGTGCTCGAACTGCGTGAAGAGTTGGTCGAACTCGTCCAGCCCGATGATGTCGGGCACACGGGCCACCTCCTTCGGGCCGAAGTCGACCAACAGCTTGCGCGGCACCACGATGGGCACCTCGTCCTCGTTCAGGTGCCGGAGCTGGGCGATGTCGTCGGGGTCGGTGAGGGCGGGGCCGTGCACGATGACCTCGCCTGTGTCGAGGTCTTCGTGAATGGACGGGCATCCGTTGACGCCGCTGCCCGTTCCATTGAAACGCAGTCGTCGGGTCGTGATCACGTCCTTCCCTCGGGGACCGATCTCCCAAGCTTCCACCAGACCAACGCATTACGTCCGAGCTTGGGTTGCCCTGGATCAGCAACCTTACGCAACTTCAATGAGGGGTCGAGCAACTTCGCGCAACTTCTATGGCGCCTGACAACGCCCGCTCCCTACCGTCGCGTTCATGGCTAGAGCAGACCAGGCTCAGGACGTCGATCCATACGTGGCCACCGAGTGTCTGAGGGCAGCCCTTTCTCGGGCAGGCATCGTGCTGCCCTCGCTGGCAGTCGATGCCGGCTCGCCCGCTCTCGGGCTCGTCGAACTGGGCCGTGTACGCGCCGATGTGGCCATGCGACTGGCAGAAGCGCTCCGGAAAGGCGGTGACGAATGAGCATCCCTGGCAGCCTGGAGGAGGACGGCGGGCTCCCTCCCCGGATGACGCTCAGGGTGTACACCGTGGACCACGAGGGTCGCATCACGAGCGACTCAGGGACGCACGGCTTCGAAGGCGCCGAGGGAGAGACGGCGAGAAGCCTTGGGCAGGAATTCCCGCCCTGCTCATGCCCGCATCACCGGGTCGTGAGGGCGGTCCAATGAGCGCTACGGACACCGAGACCGCCTCCTTGTCGCCGGAGTGCGCCGTCGCTGCGCGCCCCGGTTACGAGGACCTGCACACACAGTGCCGCCGGACGGAGGACGTTCCTCTGCCCCATGTCACCGGGCTCCTGCTCGTGCACCGCTGCACCTGCCTGTGCCACGGCTACAACCGCCAGGGCACCGCCCGAGTCGCCCGTTCCAGCCAGGTCACCCAGTAGCTCTCGCTGGGACGGGATCCGCAAGGCGCCCGCACCGCGGGTCCAGTCCTGGACAGGCTGGCAGATGGGGCGGGCTCGAACCGGTACAGCACGACCTGTCTCCGAAGGGGGCGGACCAGGCCGAAGCGGTCTGGAGCGCGTGCAGTGCGCTCGCCCACGGCGATATCCACAGCATGAGCCTCCTTGAGCGTGACGTTCTCGGCAGAGTGGGCAATGTCGCCCTTGCCCGGCTATCCACCGACTCCAAGATCCTGCTCTGGATCACCACGATTACCGTGCAGATGATCGAATACGGCTTCCAGCCATACAAGGAGCGGCGTCCTGCCATTCCGGCACGTGACGGCATGCTGGCCCGATGCAGTCAATCGCCGCCGTCAGCGACGTAGAAGGCCTTCTGTGCCGCGATGAGCCTGTCCACCGCCGCGATGAGATCGTCTCTTGCGGCATCGACAGAGTCCAAGACGCCCGCTCCAGCCAGGTCGCCCAGTAGCCCTCGCTGGAAGGGGATCCGCAAGGCGCCCGCGCCGCGCTTCAGCCTGGGACAGGCTGACAGGCGGGACGGGTTCGAGCCGGTACAGCACGACCTGTCTTCGAAGGAGTAGTCCATGACCGGCACGCTCGACCGGCCCGCAGGCACCCGCACGCGGGACCCGAAGGAACTCCTCAACGCCGTCCAGCCTCACGTCAAGCACCTGACGATCAACGTGCTGGACAGCGGCATGACCATCTGGGACCGCGAGGCAGCCGGCGCGCGCTGCGCGGGCGGGGTGCGACGGCCCGCAGCTCCTCGACCAGCGCGTAGAGGCGATCGGTGCGGTTCACACGGGCCACGCTACAAGTCCGGTACGCGGCTCAGCACTCCCTGCCGGCCGACTCCCCCTTGTTCAGCTTCTCGAGGTACTCGATCGCAATGCGGGTCTGCGGCTTCGGGCCTTTGCGTACCCGTACCGCGTCCTGACCACCGGGAGGGCATTGTCAGGGGTGCCGCCTACCCTCATGAGTGATGGCACAGGCATGGAAGTGCTCAGGGCTGCGGTGGTCGGCGGACGGTCCCGTGCTGGTGTGGGACGGCGGGCGGAGCAGTGCGCTGCCGTGGGGGAAGCGGGTGGCCTTCGGGGTCGCGGAAGGGGGAGTGCGGAGATGTGTGGGAGCGCGGGGGCATGCGTGTTCCGTTCGGGCGGCGGTGCCGGGGCGGAGTACGGGGGCACGGTGCGAGGAGTGTGCGCGGCTGGACCGGGCGCACTCCGTGGCGGCGGACACGATCGCGGACGATCGCCGGCCGTACCGCGTATATCTGGCGTGGTTCGGGCCCGGCATGGTCAAGGTCGGGATCACCGCCGTGGAGCGTGGGCCGGCGCGACTGCTTGAGCAGGGGGCCGTCTGTTTCAGCTGGCTGGGGGCCGGTCCGCTGATGGCCGCCCGGCGCACCGAGGAGCTGCTGCGCGCCGCGCTCGGGGTGCCGGACCGGATTCCGTACGCCGAGAAGCGGGCGGTGCGGTCCGCGTTGCCCGCGTCGGTGGAGCGGCGGGTGGCCGAGATCGAGGAGCTGCATGCGCGGGCCGTGGTGCTGGACGGCTGGCCGGAGTCGCTCACCCGCGCGCCGTGTCAGCCCGTCGATCACGCAGGGGCCTTCGGGCTGGAGGGGCTTCAGCCCGCCGTCGGGGAGATCACCGAGCTGGTCGCGGGCGGGTCGGTGAACGGTGAACTGGTGGCGGCGGCGGGGCCGGATCTGCACCTGGCCACCGGGCGCGGGATCGTCGTACTCGACACGCGGTTGGTCACCGGGTGGGAGCTGACCCAGGCCGGAGGCGGCGAACTCACCGTGCCGGTGCGGCGGCTCGCGGGGACCGGGGCGGGCGTGCAGGACGAGCTGTTCTGACGAGCGCCCTGACAGCTCGCGGATAGCGTTCTCACGGGTGGCGCAGACCACGTCCCCGGGCTTGTCCGTGCCACAGGGGGCCGCAACTTCTGGAAACGGGCGGCGAGTCCGGTCCTTCCTGAGAGATCCCTGTGTGTTTCTCAGGGAAATCACAGACAGTCGAAAGCGTGTTCTCAGAGGACCCCGAGAAGGTGTCCCCTATGACCACGACCTCGCCCCAGGGGCGTACCGAACTGCTGAGGCCGGACGGGAGCCCCGTCCGAGTGCTGGTGGTGGATGACGAGCTGTCGATCACCGAACTGCTGAGCATGGCTCTTCGTTACGAGGGCTGGCAGATCAGGAGTGCGGGTGACGGGCAGGGGGCCATCCAGACGGCCCGCGAGTTCCGGCCCGATGCCGTCGTCCTGGACATGATGCTGCCGGACGTGGACGGGCTGACCGTGCTCGGGCGGCTGCGGCGGGAGCTGCCCGACGTGCCGGTGCTCTTCCTGACCGCGAAGGACGCGGTGGAGGACCGTATCGCGGGGCTCACGGCCGGGGGCGACGACTACGTCACCAAGCCGTTCAGCCTGGAAGAGGTCGTGGCCCGGCTGCGTGGGCTCATCCGGCGCTCCGGTGCGGCCGACCGGAGGTCCGACTCCGTGCTGGTGGTCGGGGATCTGACCCTGGACGAGGACAGCCATGAGGTGTGGAGGGCCGGGGAGAGCATCCACCTCACCGCCACCGAGTTCGAGCTGCTGCGCTTCCTCATGCGCAATCCGCGGCGCGTGCTCAGCAAGGCGCAGATCCTGGACCGTGTGTGGTCGTACGACTTCGGGGGCCAGGCCAATGTGGTCGAGCTGTACATCTCGTACCTCCGGCGCAAGATAGACGCCGGGCGCGAGCCCATGATCCACACCCGGCGTGGGGCCGGTTACCTGATCAAGCCCGCCGCGTCATGAGCGGGCGACGACGGCCGCGTACGCAGAAGCGACGAGCGGGCAAGCCGCGCACGCTGCGGACGCGGCTCGTCGTCTCGATGGTGACGCTGATCGCCGTGGTGTGCGCCGTGATCGGCACGGTGACCACCCTCGCGCTGAAGCAGCACCTTTACGAGCAGCTGGACGACAAGGTGCACGACACCGCCATGCGTGCCGGGGGCGGCCACATGCTGCCGAAGGTCCCGAACGCGCAGGACCCCGCCGGTCCCGGGGACCCGGGCGGCGCCGTGCAGAACGCCGACCTCTCGGCGAGCGCCAAGGTGACGAAGCTCCTCACCAACGGTCCCACGCAGGAAAGGACCATCGCCGCCTACGTGAGGAACGGCAAGGTCACCAGCGCGGCCATCGCCAAGCGGAAGAACGACAGCAACGGCTCCTTCCAGCGCATGAACGCCGGTCCCCTCAGCGCGGCGCAGAAGGCGGCCGTCAACACGGTGCCGAAGGACGGCAGGGCGCACACCCTGGACATCCCCGGTCTGGAGGAGTACCGCGTCGAGTACGTCGTGAGCCACGACGGAAGTGACGCGTACTACGTCGCCCTGCCGACGGCAGACGTCGACGGCACCATCAACACCCTGATCCTCGTCGAGATCAGCGTCACGGCAGCCGGCCTCGCAGCCGCCGTGACAGCCGGCTACGTCCTCGTCGGCGTAGCCACCCGCCCCCTCCGCAAGGTCGCCGCCACCGCCACCCGGGTCTCCGAACTTCCGCTGCACACCGGCGAAGTGAACCTCAGCGAGCGCGTCCCGGAGTCCGAGTGCGATCCCCACACCGAGGTCGGTCAGGTCGGCGCGGCCCTCAACCGCATGCTCAACCACGTGCACGGCGCGCTGCACGCCCGCCAGCAGAGCGAGACGCGGGTACGGCAGTTCGTCGCCGACGCCAGCCACGAACTCCGTACGCCCCTGGCCTCCATCCGCGGGTACGCCGAACTCACCAGACGCGGACGCGAACAGGTCGGCCCCGACACTCGGCACGCCCTCGGCCGTATCGAGTCCGAGGCAGGACGGATGACCCTCCTGGTCGAGGATCTGCTCCTCCTCGCCCGGCTCGACGCGGGGCGCCCGCTGCAGTTCGAGCAGACCGACCTGATCCCGCTGGTCGTCGACACGATCAGTGACGCCCGTGCGGCCGGCATGGACCACAACTGGCGGCTCGACCTGCCCGACGAGCCGGCCCTCGTGTCGGCGGACGCGGCGCGGATTCAGCAGGTGCTGGTCAACCTGCTCGGCAACGCCCGCAAGCACACCCCGCCCGGTACGACCATCACCGTGCGCGTGCAGCGACGCGGCCCGTGGATGTGCCTGGACGTCGAGGACAACGGCCAGGGCATCCAGCCCGACCTGTTGCCGCACGTCTTCGAACGCTTCGCGCGAGGCGACTCCGCACGGTCGCGGTCCACCGGGTCGACCGGCCTCGGGCTCGCCATCGTGCAGGCGGTCGCGGCCGCGCACGGCGGTGCGGTGACCGTGGACAGCGTGCCGGGGCGGACCGTGTTCACCGTGCACCTGCCGGCGCTGGGCCCGGCCGTGCCGCGTCCGGCGCCCGAAACGAACTGGCAATCGCACTCACAGCTACAGCACAGTGCCACCACATGGGTGCAACAGGGCGTCTGACCAGAGTCTTTGTCATGCGAACCGACTCTTCTCCCGGCACCCTGCCGGCGCGGGAGCACCTCCCGGCCGGAGACGCCGGTACACCTGTCCTGGACGTAGTGATCCCCGTCTACAACGAGGAGAAGGACCTCCAGCCATGTGTGCTCAGACTGCATGAGCACCTCACGCGCACCTTCCCCTACGCGTTCCGCATCACGATCGCGGACAACGCGTCCACGGACACCACCCCCCAGGTGGCGGCGCGGCTGGGGGCGGAGATCGCGGAGGTCACCCACTTCCGCCTGGAGCAGAAGGGCCGGGGCCGTGCCCTGCGGACCGTGTGGTCCGTGTCGGACGCCCCGGTCCTCGCCTACATGGACGTCGACCTGTCCACCGACCTCAACGCACTGCTGCCGCTGGTGGCGCCGCTGATCTCGGGTCACTCCGATCTGGCGATCGGTTCCCGGCTGGTCCGCTCCTCGCGCGTGGTGCGCGGTCCGAAGCGGGAGTTCATCAGCCGCGCGTACAACCTGATCCTGCGCGGCTCGCTGCAGGCCCGCTTCTCGGACGCGCAGTGCGGGTTCAAGGCGATCCGGCGTGAGGTGGCGCAGGTGCTGCTGCCGCTCGTCGAGGACACCGGGTGGTTCTTCGACACCGAGATGCTGGTGCTCGCCGAACGCGCGGGCCTCAGGATCCACGAGGTGCCGGTCGACTGGGTCGACGACCCGGACTCGACCGTGCACATCGTGCAGACGGCGACCGACGACCTCAAGGGGGTGTGGCGGGTGGGCAGGGCCCTGGCCACCGGTTCGCTGCCGCTGGACCGGCTCACCCGGCCGTTCGGCGACGACCCGCGCGACCGTGAGATCGAGGACGTACCGAAGGGGCTGGCCCGCCAGCTCGTCGGGTTCTGTGTGGTCGGCGGTCTGTCGACCCTCTTCTACCTCGCGCTCTACAGCCTCTTCCGCCAGTTCTCCGGTTCGCAGATCGCCAACGCGCCGGCGCTGCTGGTGTCGGCGGTGGCCAACACGGCGGCCAACCGGCGGCTCACGTTCGGCGTGCGCGGCCGGGGCGGGGCCGTCCGGCACCAGGCGCAGGGCCTGGTCGTCTTCGGTGTCGGCCTCGCGCTGACCAGCGGCTCGCTCGCCGCGCTGAACGCGGCCACCTCCGACCCCGCGCACTCCACGGAACTGGCGGTCCTGATCGCCGCCAACCTCGCGGCGACGGTGCTGCGCTTCCTGCTCTTCCGCGCGTGGGTGTTCCCGGACCGCGACGACTCCGCTCAGGAGCCGGCGGTCGTGGCCGCGCACCACCCGTCCTCGCCGGCCTACAGCACGGTGGTCCCGCGGCAGCCCGGCCCGTACGGCGCCTCGCTCCCCCAGCGCCCGACGGCCCCCCAGCACGGTACGACGTACGACACGACGAATTACGGCACGACGACCCGGTTCCGCGCCGGTGAAGCCGCGGACGGCACCTGGAGGGACGCGACGATGCAGCCGCAGCCGGTCCGTCCCCACGACACCGACCCGGGGGACGCCCGATGAGCACGCACACCGACCAGACGACCCATCCGGGCGGCACGGGCCCCTCCGGCGGGGGCCCACCCCGGGCCACCGCTCCCCCGGTCCTTCCCCCGGCCGGCCCGCAGGCCGAGGAGCCGCCCGCGGCCCCGGCACCCGGGCCGGGTGAGCCGCAGCAGCCCTTCGTACGGAGACTGTGGCGCGGCCGGCCCGAGGACCCGCGCTGGGTGCGCCCGGCCTTCCTCGGCCTGCTGGCCGCCACCTTCGTGCTGTACCTGTACAACCTGAGCGCCTCCGGTTACGCCAACTCCTTCTACTCGGCGGCCGTGCAGGCGGGCAGCACGTCCTGGAAGGCGTTCTTCTTCGGCTCGCTGGACGCGGGCAACGCCATCACCGTCGACAAGCCCCCGGCCGCGCTGTGGCCGATGGCGCTGTCGGTGCGGATCTTCGGGCTCAGCTCGTGGGCGGTCCTGGTCCCCGAGGTCATCATGGGCGTCGCGACGGTCGCCGTGGTGTACGCGGGCGTGCGCCGCCGGTTCAGCCCCGCGGCCGGTCTGATCGCGGGCGCGGTGCTCGCGCTCACCCCCGTCGCGGCGCTGATGTTCCGGTTCAACAACCCGGACGCGATGCTGGCGCTGCTGATGGCCGCCGCCTGCTGCCTCGTCGTCCGGGCCCTGGCGGACGGCCGTACGAAGTGGCTGGTGTGGGCGGGTGTCGCGATCGGCTTCGCGTTCCTCGCCAAGACCCTGCAGGCCTTCCTGATCCTGCCGCCGCTGGCGGTCGTGTACGCGGTGTGCGCGCCGGTGAAGGTGAGGAAGCGCTTCGGACAGTTGGCCCTCGCGACGGTCGCCCTGGTCGTCTCCGGCGGCTGGTGGGTCGCCATCGTGGAGCTGTGGCCCGCCTCCTCCCGCCCGTACATCGGCGGCTCGCAGAACAACTCCTTCCTGGAGCTGACCTTCGGCTACAACGGACTCGGCCGGCTCAGCGGCGACGAGACCGGCAGTGTGGGCGGTGGCGGTGGCGGCGCGGGCGGCACCGGCCAGTGGGGCGAGACCGGCTGGGACCGGATGTTCAACTCCGAGATCGGCAGCCAGGTCTCCTGGCTGCTCCCGGCCGCGCTGATCCTGCTCGTCGCCGGCCTGCTGGCCACCGGCAAACGGAAGCGGACGTCCGTCACCCGCGGCTCGTTCCTGGTGTGGGGCGGCTCGCTGCTGATCACCATGGTGGTCTTCAGCTACATGGCGGGCATCTTCCACCAGTACTACACGGTGGCCCTCGCCCCCTACCTCGCGGCCGTGATCGGCATGGGCGCCGACCTGCTGTGGCGGAAGCGGCAGGAGACGTGGGCGTCGATCACCCTCGCCGCCTCCGTGGTGGCGGCCGCGGCGTGGGGTTACGTCCTGCTCAACCGCACCCCCGACTACCTGCCCTGGCTGAAGTGGCTGGTGCTGGTCGGCGGCCTGGTCGCCGCGCTCGGCCTGGTCTTCGCGGGCCGGGTGACCCGCCGGCTGGCCCTCGGGGCGGCGGCGGCGGGCCTCGTGGCGGCGCTGGCCGGTCCGACGGCGTACACCCTGAGCACGGTGAACTCCGCGCACACCGGCTCCATCCCGACGGCCGGTCCGGCGGGCGCGAGCACCATGGGCTTCGGCGGTGGCCGTCCCGGCGGGGCCGGCGGCGGTATGCGGGGCGGCTTCGGCGGCGGCATGCCCGGCCGGAACCAGCAGAACGGCAACGGCAACACGCAGGGCCAGGGGCAGCAGGGCAACGGCACCGGCGGCTTCCCCGGCGGCGGCATGCCGGGCCGGAACCAGCAGAACGGCAACGGAACCACACAGAACGGCGGCGGCTTCCCCGGCGGCGGCCAGACGGGCCACGGCGGCCGGATGGGCCACGGCGGCCGGATGGGCGGCGCCGGTGGCATGGGTGGCCTGCTCAACGGCCCCAGCGTCAGCTCCGAGGCCAAGAAGCTCCTGGAGGCGGATGCCGGCAAGTACACCTGGGTCGCCGCGTCCATCGGCTCCCAGAACGCCGCGAGCTACCAACTGGCCACCGGTGACGCGGTGATGGCGATCGGCGGCTTCAACGGCACCGATCCGTCGCCGACGCTCGCGCAGTTCAAGCAGTACGTGGCGGACGGCGAGATCCACTACTTCATCTCCGGCGGCGGCATGGGCGGTGGCAACAGTGGAACGTCGTCGCAGATCACCTCGTGGGTCGAGAGCAACTTCAAGAAGGTGACGGCCGGTTCGGCCACCTTCTACGACCTGACGCGGAAGGCGAGCAGCTGACGAAGGAAGGCCGACGACGGAAAGCCGATGGAAGAGGCGGCGGCCGGATGCCACCGCCTCTTCCGTATCTCCGTGAACCTCATCTCCGCGGAACCTCTTTGTGCAGCGTATGGGAGTCGTCTGGTGGCCGTCGTGGCCATCGTGCCGGAGTCGAGCAACCCCGAGGGCGACCGGCCCGACCTGCTCGGCGCGCTGCTGTCGACCATCCGCATGGCCCTCGCTGGTGTACGCGATCATCTCCGGCCCCGGCCACGGCTGGGACTTGGGGGGCTGGTCGCGGCGGGTCTGCTGCGCAGGGCGGGGGACCGTGGCCGCCTGGGACAGCTCCTGGGGAACGGACACAGTCCCGCGCTCTTTCGGGCGCGTTGCAGCTCTAGCATCTTGGGAAGTGGCCCCCCACAGCTCTAGGAAGGTGCGCCGATGGTGAAGGCTGGCGAGCGGTCGGCGCGGTCCAGTGTCTGGCTGGAGGGGAAGGCACGCCGGGGCGGGCGCGGGGGCGGGCAGCCGTCCGGGCTGGACCGCGAGCGGATCACCGAGGTGACCGTGCGGCTGCTGGACGCGGAGGGTCTTGCGAAGTTCTCCATGCGGCGGCTGGCCGCCGAGCTGAACGTCACCGCGATGTCCGTGTACTGGTACGTCGACACCAAGGACGAGCTGCTCGAACTCGCCCTGGACGCGGCCTTCGGTGAACTGCAGCTGCCCGACCCGCAGGACACGGGCGCCGACTGGCGGGAGCAGCTGCGAGCGCTGGCCACCGAGTACCGGGCGCTGCTGGTGCGCCACCCCTGGCTGTCGCCGCTGGCCGGCCAGTACCTCAACATCGGCCCCCACGCGCTCGCCCTCTCCCGGAGCATCCAGCGGGTCATCCGCCGCACGGGGCTGCCGGCGCAGCGCATGACCGGCGCCATCTCGGCCGTGTTCCAGTTCGTGTACGGGTACGGCACGCTCGAAGCCCAGTTCCTGACCCGGACCGCGGACTCGGGCCTGACCCCGGACGCCTACTACCAGCAGGCCATGAGCGACGCCCAGCAGCACCCCCAGGCCGCGGACTACATCCAGGAGTCCAAGGAGATCATGGACGCCCGTGGCGGCGACACGGTCCAGGAGATGATGGACCGGGACTTCACCTTCGCGCTGGACCTGCTGGTCGCCGGGATCGAGGCGATGGTCGACCGGGACCGCTGACTACTGCTCGGACGCCAGCCGCGCCGGAAAACCCCCGGTGGCCACCGGGCCCCAGCGCTCCGGGGTGATCCGGATGATCGACTTGCCCTGCTTGGCCATCGCCGCCCGGTACTCGTCCCAGTCCGGGTGCTCACCGGAGATGTTGCGGTAGTACTCCACCAGCGGTTCCACGGAGTCGGGCGCGTCGATGACCTCGGCGGTGCCGTCGATCTGGACCCACGGCCCGTTCCAGTCGTCGCTGAGCACGATGACGCTGACCCGCGGGTCCCGCTTGGCGTTGCGGGTCTTGGCGCGCTCGGGGTAGGTGGACACCACGATCCGGCCCGAGTCGTCGACCCCACAGGTCAGCGGCGACCCCTGGGGACCGCCGTCGGCCCGCCGGGTCAGCAGGATGGCGCGGTGGCGGGGGCGTACGAAGTCCAGCAACTCGTCCAGGGACACGCTGGTGTTGCTCGCGATGTTCGGTGCCATGCGGCCCAGCCTAGGCCGTGAGCGCCTCGGGCAGGTTGTCGTACACGGACACGTCGCGGCGCAGGCCGGTCAGTTCCAGGACCCGGCTGGGGAGTTCGTAGGGGCGGGCCACCACCCGTACTTCGGTGTCCGGGAGCAGGCTGTGGTGTATGTCGTCGATCATGCGAACGCCCTGGGAGTCGATGAAATGCGTGTGCGTGAGGTCCAGTACGAGCACGCGCAGCCGGCCGGCGCGGGCCCGGGTCACGGACAGGACGTGGGTGAACAGGGCGCCCGCGTTGCTCAGGTCGATTTCCGCGGGGAGCGGCAGCAGTGTGCGGCCGGGGAAGTCGCGCGGGTCGGAGGGGCTCGGGAAGAGGGTCACGGCACTCACCTGGCAGCAGAAGGTCGTCCGGATTCCTGAAGGGGAGGCCGCTTCCTGACCTGTGGCCCATTCCACCACAACGGAGCAGCTAAAGTGCTATCCGTCCTGTGCTCGCAGTCGGGAATGTGCTGCGGAGCTCTCCTGCGCATGGCCGTGTGGTCGTGCATGCCGAAGAGGTTCGTGGTGGCTGCGTCCGACTTTTCTGATGTGCCCGGTCTGCCGGTTGGTTTCGAGCTGGCCGAGGCGCTCACGGTGGCGGCTCAGCAACTGCACGAGACCACCACCCCGCACGGCACCCTGCGCACCGCGGTCAAGCTGGCGGTGCACCTGCTGCCCGGCGCCGAGCACGCCGGGATCTCCGAGATTGAGCGCGGCGACCTGCGCCGTACGATCGCCTGGACCGACGAGGTGGTGCGCACCGCCGAGTCCCCGACCGGCGACGAACGGCCACCGCACTGGGAGCAGTTGTGGAACGCCCCGATGGCGCGGATAGAGGACAGCGGTACCGACGGCGGCGGTGCCCTGCTGTCCGGCCTGGGCCTGCGCTCGGTCCTGTCGTTGCGGCTGCGCGCCGACCGCCGCCGGCTGACGGTGCTCACCGCCTACTCCCGCAAGCCGCGCGCCTTCGACGAGGCCACCACCCGGGTCGGAAGGCTGTTCACCGCGCACGTCAGCCTGGCCCTGCAGTCGGTGACGGTCCGCGAGCAGCTGACCGAGGCCATGCGCACCCGGGACCTGATCGGCCAGGCCACCGGCATCCTCATGGAACGCCTCGAGATCGACGCGGAGCAGGCCTTCGACAGCCTGGTCCGCACCTCCCAGCGCGAGAACATCAAGCTCCGCGACCTCGCCCGCCGCATCGTGAGCGGCAAAGAAGGAGTCTCCTAGGGCCGTAGCAGGGCGTGAAGGCACGCACACCCTGCTTCAGCGGCCGAAGTCGGGATATCCGCTATGTCATGAGACCTGAGACCCCCGACACGCTGGACCGGGCCATGGCGCGCAGTGGCGGTCTCGACACGCTGCTGCGCGATCTGGCCGACCGGGCGGTGCAGGCGGTGCCCGGCGTGGTGGCCTGCAGCATCACCGTGCGCCGCGCCGACCGGCTGCTCACCCTGGCCGGCAGCAGCGGTATGCCGAGCGGACTGGACCAGCGGCAGTACGAGAACGGTTCGGGCCCGTGCGTCGATGCGGCCGGCACCCGGCGGGAGCAGTACGCGCCGGACCTGGCCCGGGAGACGCGCTGGCCGGCGTACCGGACGTACGCGCTCGACGCGGGCGTCCGCAGTGTGCTGGCGCTGCCGCTCGACGTGGCGGGGGAGACGGGGGCCGCCCTCAACCTCTACGCCACCGAGCCCGGCGTGCTGGACGCCGGCCGGGAGAAGGCCCGGGACTTCGCGGCGCGGGCCGCGGACGCGGTCAACGTCGCCCTGCACATCGAGCGCCAGCAGGAGACGGCGGCCGATGTGCGCGTCGCCCTGCTCTCCCGCAGCATCATCGATCAGGCCATCGGCATCCTGATGGCCCGTGAGCGGGTCGACGCCCGGATCGCCCTGGAGCGGCTGCGCCGCGCCTCGCAGGACCGCAACGTCAAACTCCGCGACCTGTGCACCGATCTGGTGACCCGGGTCGGCGGCACCCGGCCGCCCTCAGCCGAGCGGTAGCGACTCGCCCTGGACGGCCTGGATGTCCAGGTCCACCTTGAGGGTCGTGCCGATGGCCGCGATGCCCGCCTGGAGGAGCTGGTTGTAGTTCATGGCGAAGTCCTCGCGGTGCAGCTCCGCGGTGGCCCGGAAGGCCGCGCGGGTGCCGCCCCACGGGTCGGCGCCGGTGCCGAGGTAGGCGAGGTCCAGGTCGACCGGGCGGGACACGCCGTGCATCGCCAGCTCGCCGTGCACCGTCCAGCGGTCGGAACCGGCCGCCGTCAGGCCCGTCGAGCGATAGGTGATCTCGGGGTGCCGCTCGGCGTCCAGGAAGTCCGCCGAGCGCAGGTGCGTGTCGCGCATGTCGTTGCCGGTGCCGATGGAGGCGGCCCGGATGACCGCCTGGACGCGGGACCTGGTGACGTCGTCGAAGGCGATCTCGATCGAGCCGGTGAAGTCCGTGAACCGGCCGTGCACGCTGGAGATCCCCAGGTGCTGGGCGACGGCGGCCACCGAGGAGTGCGCCGGGTCGATGGTCCACGGGCCGGGCGGGGGCAGCTCCGTGCCGCCCTGCCGGGCCAGCGTGATCGTGCCGACCTCGGCCCGCCCGGCGGCGGTGACGAGGGCGCTGGCGGCGGCGGGCGCGTAACCGACGGCCGTGACGATCACCGTGTACGCCCCCGGGGCCAGCTCGGTGGTGTCCCGCACGGCGCCCTCGGCGTCGGCCTCGGCGCGCAGCACCTGCGTGCCCGTCATGTCGGTCACGGTGACGACCGCGTGCGACACGGCCCATCCGTCCCGGGTGCGGATCCTCGCGGTCAGTCCCATCCCGTTTTCTCCTTCATAAGCCATGGACAGCTGAGGATGGCTTCGAAAAGCCCTGCAAATCGGTCGTAAAGAGACCGGCCCGTGGCGGGCGCACCTCCGCTCGGAGCGCGCCCGCCACGGGCCGGGGTGTGACTACTCGCCGGGGTGGGCGAGTTCGATGTCGTGGCCGTCGACTCCGGTGCCGGAGACCGTCAGGGCCGTCGCCACCGGCGGGTAGCCCGTCGCGATGACGGTGTACTCGCCGCTGTCCAGGTCGGCGAAGGCGTACGCCCCGTCCGACCCGGTGGTGGCCGTGCCGACCACGTTGCCCGCCGCGTCCACCAGGGTCACGCGGGCGTCGGCCAGCGGGCCGTGCGGGGCGCGTACGACGCCCTGGAGCTGGGCGCCGGCGTCGAGGTCGACCTCGATCCGGGTGACGCCGGTGGCGCCGATCCCGACGGGCAGGGCGCGCGGCCGGAACCCGATCGCGTTGACGGCGACGGTCACCACGCCCGGGACCAGCTCGGCGAAGGCGAACTCGCCCTGCTCACCGGTGTTCCCGGTGGCCAGCAGGTCGCCGCGCACGTCGGTGACGATCACCATGGCGTCCTTGACCGGCAGCGCGTTCCCGGCCGCCCGGACCACGCCGCTCAGCCCGCTGGTGCCGCTGAGCAGCATGTCGTACGCCACCGGCTCCTCGCCCACCATGACGGTGGACGCCTGCGGCTGGTAGCCGTCGGCGGAGGCGATCAGGACGTACGAGCCGGCGCCCGGCGCGTCCACCGCGTAGGAGCCGTCGGCCTGGGCGACCGAGCGGCCCAGCTGGCGGCCGTTGAGGGAGACCAGGGTGACCGCGGCCTGCGGGACCGGGGCGCTCTCGGCGTCGCGGACGTAGCCGTACACCGGCGTACCGCCGCCGGACGCGGACTGCCCGGGGCCGGCCACCGTGGCGACGGCCGCCAGGCGCTGCGTGCCCTCGGGGCCGGCCTCGGTGGCGGAGGCGGCGACGGCCCAGCTGGGCACCCGCTCCTCGGCCGGGGCCGGGACGGCGGCCGGGGCAGCGGCGGCGGGAGCCTCGGTGGCGGCCGGGGCCCCGCCCTCGGCGGCCTGCGCCAGCCCGCCCCTGGTGTTCAACGGGACCTCCTTGATGAACAGGGTGATCAGGAAGGCGACGGCCGCCAGGCAGCCGGCGATGAAGAAGACGTCGGCGATGCCGTGGCCGTAGGCGCTCTCCATGACCGTGCGCAGCGGGGCAGGGAGCTTGTCCATGTCCGGGATGCTGTCGCCGGAGGAGCTGGAGCCGGCCAGGGCGGCCTGGTACTTCGGGCTGAGGCCGGCGATGCCGTCCTTGACGTAGTCGGTGATCCGGTGGGACATCACGGAGCCGAGCGCGGAGACGCCGACCGCACCGCCGAGGGAGCGGAAGAAGGTGACCGTGGAGCTGGCCGAGCCGAGGTCGCTCGGGGCGACCTGGTTCTGCGTGCACAGCACCAGGTTCTGCATCATCATGCCGATGCCGAGGCCCAGCAGGGCCATGAAGACGGCCATCTTCCAGTACGCGGTGTCGTACCGGATGGTGCCGAGCAGGCCCAGGCCGGCCGTCACCAGCACGCCACCGCTGACCAGCCAGGCCTTCCAGCGGCCGGTGCGGGTGATGAACTGGCCGGAGACGGTGGAGGAGACGAACAGGCCGCCGATCATCGGGATCGTCATGACGCCGGACATCGTCGGGGACTTGTCGCGGGCCAGCTGGAAGTACTGGCTGAAGAACACCGTGCCGGTGAACATCGCGATGCCGACGAACAGCGAGGCGAGGGACGCCAGGGTGATGGTGCGGTTGCGGAACAGCCGCAGCGGGATGATCGGTTCGCCGGCCTTGGACTCCACGAGCACGAACAGCGCGCCGAGCACGATCGAGCCCGCGACCATGGCGTACGTCTGCCAGGACACCCAGTCGTACTTGTCACCGGCGAACGTGACCCAGACCAGCAGCAGCGAGACGGCGGCGGAGATCAGGAACGCGCCGCCCCAGTCGACCTTCACGTCGCGCTTCACGACGGGCAGGTGCAGGGTCTTCTGCAGGACGATCAGCGCGATGACCGCGAAGGGCACGCCGACGTAGAAGCACCAGCGCCAGCCCAGCCAGGAGGTGTCGGTGATGACACCGCCGAGCAGCGGGCCGCCGACGGTGGCGACGGCGAAGGTGGCGCCGAGGTAGCCGGAGTAACGGCCGCGCTCGCGCGGGGAGATCATCGCCGCCATCACGATCTGCGCCAGGGCGGACAGACCGCCGACGCCGATGCCCTGGATCACACGGCAGGCGATCAGCATGCCGGCGTTCTGCGACAGACCGGCGGCGGCCGAGCCGAGGACATAGATGATCAGGGCTGTCTGGACGAGCGCCTTCTTGCTGTACAGGTCGGCGAGCTTGCCCCACAGGGGAGTGGCCGCGGTCATCGACAGCAGGGCGGCGGTGACCACCCAGGTGTAGGCGGACTGGCCGCCGCCGAGGTCGCCGATGATCTCCGGCAGGGCGTTGGAGACGATCGTGGACGACAGGATCGCCACGAACATGCCGAGCAGCAGCCCGGAGAGCGCCTCCATGATCTGCCGGTGTGTCATCGGGGCGTCGGCGCGGGAGCCTCCCCCGTGCTTGGCGTGAGCCCGCACACCGGCTGGTGTGGTCGTTGCCATGGGCTTCCTTTTCTTATGTGGTCGCGGGTGTACGGGTGGTCTTTTCGAGTGCGGGTGGCGGGAGCCGGGGTGGTACGGAGCGGCAGTCGTCGAAGCTGGCCCGCAGCCGCGCCATGAGCCGGGTGAGCTGGCCGACCTCGTCCTCGCTCCAGTCGCCGAGGCGCTCGGCGAGCAGGTGCGTGGTCCGCCGGGACAGCTCGTCCAGCAGCTCACGGCCCTCGGGTGTGAGGCGCAGGATGCGCGAGCGCTTGTCGGCCGGGTCGCAGGACCGTTCGATCCATCCCCGCTCGACGACGTGCGCGACATGGCGGCTGGTCACGGACATGTCCACGGCGAGCAGCTCGGCGAGCCTGCTCATGCGCATGTCGCCGTGGCGGCCGAGCAGCGTCAGGACGGCGGCGGAGCCGCTCGGGCAGTCCGACGGCAGGATGCGGCCGAGCTCGCGCTTGACGGCGCCGAAGGCGCTGAACTGACGGATCAGCTCCTCGTACTGCGCCTGTACGGCCATCACACCTCCCGTGTTTGTTGCTTAGGGCAACCATATGACTTGTTGGTTGATGCAGGCAAATAAAGGAGAGGGCTACCGCACCAAAACTTGGTAAACTCAACTATCGGGCGGCCCCCACTTGGGCCCCATCCCGTGATTCGCTAGTGTCTCGGGCCATGGCTGACACCCAGGGCCCCCAGGGCAACTACGACCCCGCAGGCAGCACCCAGATGTTCCGCGCGTTCGTCGACGAGGCGGCCCCTCAGGGCCGGCAGCGGGCGGCCGCCCCGGCGGGCCCCCGCGTCGGACTGATCGCCGGCATCGTCGCGGCGATCGCGATCGTGGCGGCGGTGGCCTGGCTGGCGTTCATGTAGTCACTTCCACGCCACGTCCACGTCGCGCGTCTCGACGTGCATGCCGAGCGGCACACCGATGGCGTCGACGCACACCGTCCAGGTGGGTTCCTTCCGCGCGCCCGCCTCGATCGGCGCCGGAAGGTCCTCCGTCGACTCGACCGTCGCCCAGTCGGTGCCGAGCGCGTCGATGACGTGCGTCCCGAGCGTCACCGTGCCCGACCGCACCGCCGTCCCGCCCTCGTTGCGGAAGGCGACGGTCACCTTCTCGCACCAGCGCTCGTCCGTGGCCTCGCGGATGGGCTCGCCCCAGGTGAGGGCGGCCGGGGCGGGGGATGCCGTTGGACCGGCGGTCCGGGTCGGAGAGGGTGGCTTCGGGGTTGTCGGACGGGACTCGGGGCTTTCGCTGGTGACCGGCGGGGTGGAGGCGGGCTGAGACCGCCCGTGCCCTGCCGGCGAAGGGCTTTCCGCGGCAGGTGAGTTCACTTCCGGGACTCCCGGAACTCTCTGGCCGGCGGTGTCCCCGCGTCCGGTCGCAGGACCGTCGAGCGGCACCAGGGTCACCGACCCGCCGGGGTCCGCCGCCGTGGCCGACGCGGCCGGCGGTCCGCCCACCGGGCCGACCGCCGCGTAACCTCCGCCGTCGCCGCTTCCGCACGCGGCCAGTGCCGCGCCCAGGCAGACGACGGCCGCCGACGCTACCGTGACAACGGCGCCCCGGCGGCCATGAGTCGATCCGGACCCTGCCGCTCCCGTCGCTCGAAGCATCGCGCCATAGTGGATGACGCTCCGTCAAATGGGAACCCTCAGTCGGAGATGAGTCCGTCCCGCAGCTGCGCCAGCGTCCGGGTCAGCAGCCGGGAGACGTGCATCTGGGAGATGCCGACCTCCTCGCCGATCTGCGACTGGGTCATGTTGGCGAAGAAGCGCAGCATGATGATCCGCCGCTCCCGGGGCGGGAGCTTGGCCAGCAGCGGCTTCAGCGACTCCCGGTACTCCACGCCCTCCAGGGCGCTGTCCTCGTAGCCGAGCCGGTCGGCCAGGGAGCCCTCGCCGCCGTCGTCCTCGGGGGCGGGGGAGTCGAGCGAGGACGCCGTGTAGGCGTTGCCGACCGCCAGGCCGTCGACCACGTCCTCCTCGGAGACGCCCAGGACGGCGGCGAGTTCGGTCACCGTCGGGGAGCGGTCCAGCTTCTGGGAGAGCTCGTCGCTGGCCTTGGTGAGGGCCAGCCGCAGCTCCTGGAGCCGGCGCGGGACGCGGACCGACCAGGAGGTGTCGCGGAAGAACCGCTTGATCTCGCCGACCACCGTGGGCATGGCGAAGGTCGGGAACTCCACGCCCCGCTCGCAGTCGAAGCGGTCGATCGCCTTGATCAGGCCGATGGTGCCGACCTGGACGATGTCCTCCATCGGCTCGTTGCGGCTGCGGAAGCGGGCCGCCGCGTACCGGACGAGGGGGAGGTTGAGCTCGATGAGCGTGTCCCGGACGTAGGCGCGCTCGGGGCTGTCCTCGTCGAGTGCGGCCAGCCGCAGGAACAGGGAGCGGGACAAGGTGCGGGTGTCGATGGCTTCCGGGGCCGGGAGGGCCGGGAGAGCCGGGGCCGGCGCGGGCTCGGGGGCCGTGACGTCGTCGAGCACGTCGAGCGCATCGAGCTCCTTGGGCGCTGCCTCGCTCTTCGTGGGCGTCAGCACCTTCGAGCTGCCCTGTTCTGCGGACATGCCACCCCCTTTGGGTCGCGGGACGGTCGCGGCGGCGCTCCCACGAAGGAACGCAGCCCTCACCTGAATACCGGAGCCGAAGCCCCGGCAAACGCGCTTCCCGCAGAATGTCACATGTCGGCAACACGCTGTAGTGACATGTCGACACATCGGATGCGAATCGGCCCTGGAAAGAAGGGGTCTGACGGTTTTTCGGGTCACAACTGTCGGGAAGAGACGCGCTGAGCGATTCGCCCGCGCCGGTTATGCCTCGATAGTGCTTGCGATCCTTTGTTGTGATCCCCGTGTGACCCCGTGCGCCAGTCCGGTGCGCCCCCGCGCCCCGTCGTGCCTCGGCTTATGCCTCGATTCGGTTGGCGGAACGCAGCCGCTGGAAGCTGCGCGCGAGGAGACGGGAGACGTGCATCTGGGAGACGCCGAGTTCCGCGCTGATCTGTGACTGGGTGAGATTGCTGTAGTACCGCAGGAGCAGAATTCGCTGTTCCCTCTCGGGGAGTTGGACCAGCAGATGGCGTACGAGGTCGCGGTGCTCGACGCCGTCCAGGGCCGGGTCCTCGTAGCCGATGCGGTCGAGCAGGCCGGGCAGCCCGTCGCCCTCCTGGGCGGCCTCCAGTGAGGTCGCGTGGTAGGAGCGTCCGGCCTCGATGCAGGACAGCACCTCCTCCTCGCTGATGCGCAGCCGCTCGGCGATCTCGGCGGTGGTGGGGGTGCGCCCGAAGGCCGTCGTCAGGTCCTCGGTCGCGCTGTTGACCTGCACCCACAGCTCGTGCAGCCGGCGCGGTACGTGGACGGTGCGGACGTTGTCCCGGAAGTACCGCTTGATCTCGCCGACCACCGTGGGCATCGCGAAGGTCGGGAACTGCACGCCCCGGTCCGGGTCGAAGCGGTCGATGGCGTTGATGAGACCGATGGTGCCGACCTGGACCACGTCCTCCATGGGCTCGTTGCGGGAGCGGAAGCGGGCCGCCGCGTAGCGCACGAGGGGCAGGTTGGCCTCGATCAGCGCCCCGCGGACCCGGTTGTGCTCGGGTGTGCCCGGCTTGAGTTCCTTGAGCTGGGCGAAGAGCACCTGGGTGAGGGCGCGGGTGTCGGCGCCGCGGCGCTTCTCGGGGGCGGGAGCGGGGGTCTCCTCCTGGGGCGGCGCAGTACTGGCCGACACGGTCAACGCCACCTCTTCATCGGTCAATCATCCGTCAAAAGCGGTCATAGCATCACAAGACATGTGCACTGTGTGCAAGCACCGCATAACACCGTGTTGAGGCCAAGTTGAGGCAAAAACCACCCGTAAGGCACAGGAAAGCCCCCCGCCGTTGCGGCGAAGGGCTGACGGGTGTGAGGAGCCCGTGGCTCAGAATTCGTAGTCGGCGATCACCCACGTGGCGAACTCCCGCCACAGGCCGACCCCCGCCTGGTGTTCCGGGTGCTCCACGTAGCGGCGCAGCGCGTCCGCGTCGTCGAAGGCGGAGTTGATCGCGAAGTCGTAGGCGATGGGCCGGTCGCTGGTGTTCCAGCCCAGCTCCCAGTGGCGGATCTCGGGGATCCTGCCGTCCAGGGCGCGGAAGGCCTCCTCGCCCGCCACGACCCGCGGATCGTCGCGCCCGACACCCTCGTTGAGCTTGAACAGGACCAGGTGGCGGATCATGGGCTCTAGCTCTTTCCTCCGTTGGCGACCCATGTCATGAAGTCGCCGATGGCCTTGGCGGCGTCCGATATGCCCTCGAAGCCTACCTGCACGTAGTCGGCGGCCTTGGCCGGGTCCGTGATGATCACGTAGAGCGCGAAGACCACGAGCACGTACACGGTGATCTTCTTGGCGTTCACCGCCACCGCGGCCTCCCCTGTCGCTGACTGCGCCGAGCGCTGTCGATAATCGCACAAAGGGCCCCGTCCAACGGACGGGGCCCTTTCGCGGCGGTAGCGGAGGGATTTGAACCCTCGGTGACTTGCGCCACACTCGCTTTCGAGGCGAGCTCCTTCGGCCGCTCGGACACGCTACCGAGGGAGACCTTACAGCAAGGTGTGCCGCGCTTTGAAATCCGTTTCCCGCGCTCCCCGCAATCGCCGGACTTCAGCGCTCGCGGAAAAAGTCGGTGAGGAGCCGTGCGCACTCCTCGGCGAGGACGCCCTCGACGACCTCGGGGCGGTGGTTGAGCCGCCGGTCGCGGACGACGTCCCACAGGGAACCGGCCGCTCCGGCCTTGTCGTCACGGGCGCCGTAGACCACCCGGTCCACGCGGGACTGCACGAGCGCGCCCGCGCACATCGTGCAGGGTTCCAGCGTGACCACGAGCGTGCATCCGCTCAGCCGCCACTCGCCCAGTTTCGCGGCGGCCCGCCTCAGGGCGAGCACCTCGGCGTGGGCCGTGGGGTCGCCGGTGGCCTCGCGCTCGTTGTGCCCGGTCGCGAGCACCGTCGTACCGTCCGTCGACAGCAGGACGGCGCCGACGGGGACGTCCCCGCCCCGGACGGCCGTGCGGGCCTCGTCCAGGGCGAGCCGCATCGCGGCCCGCCAGCGGTCGCGTACCGGGTCCGGGGTCCTGTCGTCCGGTGTCCCGTCCGGTTCCCGGGCGGTCAGCGGACGGTCTCCAGCACCTCCGAGGCGCCCAGGGCCTCGGCGATCGTGTTCAGCGCGTCGTCGGCGTCCAGGGCGCGCAGTTCCTTCTCGCTGATGCCCAGGTCGTCGAGGATCTCGCTGTCGCCCACCGGGCTGTGCGGCACCGCGTCCCCGGCGGCACCCTCCTCGTCGTCGTCCTCGGACTCACCGTCCTCCGTGCCGTCGAGGTCCAGGGCGTCCAGGTCCGGGCCGTCGTCGGCGCCGGGCTCCCGGCCGAGCAGTTCGTCGGTGAGCAGCAGTTCACCGTAGGCGCTGCGGCGGGCGGCGGCGGCGTCCGAGACGTAGATGCGAGGGTCCTCCTCGCCGTCCACGCGCACGACGCCGAACCAGGCGTCCTCCTGCTCGATCAGAACGAGCACCGTGTCCTCGTCGGGAGAGGCTTCCCGGGCCAGGTCGGCCAGATCCGACAGGGTCTCCACATCGTCGAGCTCTGTGTCGCTCGCTTCCCACCCGTCTTCGGTGCGCGCGAGCAGTGCGGCGAAGTACACCGTGACTCTCCCACTGGTCATAGGCGTGCCGGTTGGGGGTCCCCCCGGCGGAGGTTCTTGGGCGGAGAGAGCTCAGGCTCCGAGCCCCACCCACTCGGAATCGTGGCAGAAACAAGGCGCCCAGGGGACGTCTTCGGCTCCCTGTGTCTGGCTGTTTCGATCCCATGGATCGGCTGTGCGGACGCGCGGAGTCGCCCGCACGACCGCGACGCGGTCACCGGCGCACTCGTTGCCGCCACCTGCGGATCGTACGCGGCTTTTCCCGCGCTCCACGCACTGCCTTGCGGTGAACTCCCGGTAACCGGGGGAACTTGGCTACCAGCGGAAGGTCCGCATGCGCATCGCGTGCCGCAGCCGGGCCACCTTGGCGCGGCGCGGCTGGACGCGGTCACGCAGTTCCCGGGCCTCGGCGAGCTCGCGCAGGAACTGGGCCCGGCGGCGCCGGCGCTGGGCGTCCGTCTCCGGCGGCGACACGCGCGCGTCGGTCCCGGCGGCGTCCTTGGGTATGTCGGATTCGTTCTCTGGCAGGTCAGGCACAGTCACACCACCCCAGTCCGTCCCTCCACTTTCCCCCGGACGGGGGGTTTGATGCCAGCGCGAGGGGCGGGGCGGCGCGGTTACTGTTATGGGCATGCGTCTCCACGTCGTCGACCACCCCCTGGTCGCCCACAAGCTCACCGCGTTGCGCGACCGGCGCACCGACTCCCCGACCTTCCGCCGGCTGGCCGACGAACTGGTCACCCTGCTCGCCTACGAGGCCACGCGGGACGTGCGCACCGAAGCGGTCGAGATCGAGACCCCGGTCGCCTCGACGACCGGCGTCAAACTCGCCCGTCCGCGCCCGCTGGTCGTGCCGATCCTGCGCGCCGGCCTCGGCATGCTGGACGGCATGATGCGGCTGCTGCCGACTGCCGAGGTGGGCTTCCTGGGCATGATCCGCAACGAGGAGACGCTCCAGGCGTCCACGTACGCCACCCGTATGCCGGAGGACCTCTCCGGCCGCCAGACGTACGTGCTGGACCCGATGCTGGCCACCGGCGGCACGCTGGTCGCGGCGATCCAGGAACTGATCAAGCGCGGCGCCGACGACGTCACCGCCGTGGTGCTGCTCGCCGCGCCGGAGGGCGTCGAGGTCATGGAGCGCGAGCTGGCGGGAACGCCGGTGACGGTCGTGACGGCCGCCGTCGACGACCACCTCAACGAACACGGCTACATCGTCCCCGGCCTGGGAGACGCGGGCGACCGCCTGTACGGGGCGGCCGAGTAGGCCGTCGGCGGACCGGCGAGGCCGCCACGGCGGCGGGCGGGGTCCGCGCCGCGTGCCCCGCCCGGCGGCCCCACGACTGCCTCAGCAGCCCTTCTTCTTCGTGGCGGGCGTCGACGCGGGCGCGGCCAGTTCGGCCACGGCCTTGGCGGCGTCCGCCTGCTTGGTGAGGCTCTTGAACCCGTCGCCGAGGATCAGGTCGACGGTGTCACCCTTACGGGCGGCGTCGGTGCGCTGTTCGGCCCCGGCGAGCTGGGCGGCGAGGACGGGCAGCGAGGTGTTCAGGGCGGACGCGGGCCCGAGGAGTATCCCGGTGCCCTTTACCTTCTTGTCGTACTGCTTGGCCGCGTTGCCCACGTCGCCGATGCGGAAGCCGCGCTTCTTCAGCTGGTCCGCGGTGTCCTTGGCCAGGCCGGTGCGGGCCGTGGCGTTGTAGACGTTGACGGTGATCTTTCCGGGCTCCGGGAGCGCCTTCACGCCCGCGGCGGGGCTCGCCTTGGTCGTGCACTGCGTCCTGGAGCCGGCCGCGGTGTTCTTCCTGCCGCCGGTGAACACGTCGATGAGCTGCACGGTTCCCCAGCCGACGACCCCGAGTACGGCGGCGCAGGCGACGGCCAGGAACACGAGCCTGCCGCGCCTGCGGGGAGGGCGCATCCGCGGGTACTTGTCCCCCGTGATCCGGTACTGGCCGCCCATGCCAGGGGGAGTCAGCATGCTCATGGGCGCAGCGTAGTGCGCCCGGGCGGCGATGCCTACTAGATGATCATTCGACGCCGGTCGGTGGAACCCGAAAGAGCGAACGGTGGTACGCCGGGTGGTCAGTCGAGTTCGAGCACGCGCGCGTGCAGGACCTGGCGCTGCTGGAGTGCCGCGCGGACCGCGCGGTGCAGGCCGTCCTCCAGGTACAGGTCGCCCTGCCACTTCACGACGTGCGCGAAGAGGTCGCCGTAGAAGGTCGAGTCCTCGGCGAGAAGGGTCTCCAGGTCGAGCTGGCCCTTGGTCGTCACGAGCTGATCGAGGCGGACCGGGCGCGGCGCGACGTCCGCCCACTGCCGGGTGCTTTCCCGGCCGTGGTCGGGGTACGGCCGGCCGTTTCCGATGCGCTTGAAGATCACACGGAAAGCCTACCGGTCAAGACGTTCCGGGCGCAGCCTCGGCGGCGCAGTGCGAGGCGGGAAAAGACGCCGTATACCGGTTCATACCGGGAACAGGGTCCGGGACGAGTGACAGCGAGACCGTGCGCCTCATTCGCTCGAAAGGGGTGGGCGTCTTCTTCGTCACCAGCCCCGATCGGTCGCGAGATCACCCGTTCGCTGTCCGGCACGGCACGGCGGAGGCGGTGGTCCCGCCCCCGCCGGTGCGTCAGCGGTCCCGGTCCTTCGCGGGCCGGGCCTGCGGTAGGGGTTTCCTCACGTCCGGCTTCACCGTGCTGCGTACGGCCTCGGCGCGCAGCAGGGCGCGCAGGACCGCGTACGGGTCTGTGGGCATGCCTGTGTTCCTCACCGTTCCTTGCGTCATACCGATGACGTACTGACTGACCTTCCGGGGCCGGGTCCGTCAGCAGCGCAGGATCACCGACCGCAGGTCGTGCGGGGCACGCGGCGGCCGGGGCGGCGCGGAAAGGGGGCGGCCCCGCGGGTGGCCGGGGGCCGGGCCGGGGAGCGGTGCGGGGCGCAGGGGCACGTCGGCCCGGTGGGCGGAGCAGGAGGGAGGCCGCAGGGGCGGTTCGAGGAGGTCGTACTCGACCGTCTCGCCGGCCGAGGCGGACGGCGCGGACGGCGCGGGGGAGGCCTGCGCCTGGGCGCCCGGCACCAGCAGGGCGAGCAGCAGCACGAGCACCCGCAGCCAGGCGCGGCTGCGCGGGCGGCGGCGGGGTGCGGTGCTCATGGCAGGTCATCTCCCCGCCGGACGTGCCGCGTTCCTCGCGCGGGGCGCGAGATACGCCCGCTCGGCGCAGCCCCGGGGGCGGCTCACAAGGAGACCGGGACCTGCTCGGCCCGGCCCCGGATCCGGATCGCGGTGACGATCTCGACGACGCCGACCACCACCAGCCACCAGCCGCCGACGAGGGTGAGCACGGCGACCGACTCGAAGGGCGAGTCGATCAGCACGATCCCGGCGACGAAGGTGATGATCCCGAGGAAGATCTGCCAGCCCCGGGCGGGCACCGTGCTGTCGTGGGCGGCGGCCAGGGTCTGGGTGATTCCCCGGATCAGCCAGCCGATGCCGATCCACAGGGCGAGCAGCAGGGTCGACTGCATCGGCCCGCGGAAGCAGAACAGTCCCAGCAGGATCGACAGGGCCCCGCTGATGAACGCCAGCACCCGCAGCGAGGTCGCCTTGTGCGTACCGAAGGCGGACACCAGCTGGAACACGCCGCTGATCACCAGGTAGAGCCCGAAGAGCACACCGGCCGCGAGCAGGGACGCCCCCGGCCAGACCAGCACCAGGACACCCAGGATCAGCGACGCCACGCCGGTGACCAGGACGACCTGCCAGGCGGCCCGGGACAGGGCGTGCAACGGCCCTTCGAAGGGCGGCTCGGGTTCATGTCCACCGGTTACCCGCCCGTGCGCGTGCGCGGTGCGGTCGTCGAACTCCCGGCCCCAGGTGGGATCACTGCTCGGTGACTCGGTCATGATCCATCCTTGGACCGGCCGCGGACGCTCCGCCATCCGGCGTGGGCCGCATGGCTGAGGCCGGCTTCGGGGGTGTCCTGCCGCCCGGTACGGGGCGTCCGCCTACTTCTCCGAAGCCTTCGCCGCCCTGGCCGCCGCCTTCATCTCCTGCTTGTGCGCGCGCACCTTGGCCAGTGACTCCGGGCCGGTGATGTCGGCGACGGAGCGGAAGGACTTCGGCTCGCCGTAGGCGCCCGCGGTCTCGCGCCAGCCCTTGGGCCGGACGCCGAGCTGCTTGCCGAGCAGGGCCAGGAAGATCTGGGCCTTCTGCTTGCCGAAGCCGGGCAGCTCCTCCAGGCGCCGCAGCAGCTCCCGCCCGTCGGCGACGTCCTTCCAGACGAGCTCGGCGTCGCCGTCGTAGTGCTCGACGAGGTACTGGCACAGCTGCTGGATCCGCTTGGCCATCGACCCGGGGTAGCGGTGCACGGCCGGCTTCTCGGAGAGCAGGGCGGCGAAGGCCTCCGGGTCCTGCGCGGCGATGTCGTGCGGGTCCAGATCCTCCGCGCCCAGGCGGTCCGCGATCGTACGAGGCCCCTTGAACGCCCACTCCATCGGAACCTGCTGGTCCAGCAGCATCCCGATGAGCGCGGCGAGCGGGGACCGCCCGAGAAGCTCGTCGGCCTCGGGGTCCTGGGCGAGGTGCAGGGTGACGTCCATGACCCCGATCATGCCCCCGTGATGCCCTGTGCGCTGCCGTGAGGACCTCGATCTCCGGTCGGAAGGCTGTACGGCCCCAGGACCCCGTCGCGTCTACGGCCGTCGCGTACGATCTCGCACAGTCGGTTAGGTTAGGCAAACCTAAAACGCAGTGAGGGGAGTGGGGGCACAAGGTGATCACCGGGACCTACCGCGACGCCTGGGGAATTCCGCACCTGCGCGCCGACAGCGCACGCGAACTCGCCCGCGCCCAGGGCCGCGTCACCGCCCTCGACCGGGCCTGGCAGCTGGAGGTCGAGCGGCACCGCGCCCAGGGCACCTCGGCCTCCTTCCTGGGCGCCCAGGCCCTCGCGTGGGACCTCCTCGCCAGACGGGCCCGCCTCGCCGACACCGCGAGACGCTGCTTCGCGGCCCTGGAGAGACGGGACCCGGAGACGGCGGACTGGGTCCGGGCGTACGTCGACGGCGTCAACGAAGGGCTGGCTCGCGGCAACGCCCCGGAGTTCGCCCGCACCGCCCTCACCCCCGGCCGCTGGGAGCCCTGGACCCCGCTCGGCGTCTGGCTGGCCACCCACTTCCTCTTCGCGGGCTTCCCGGCCAAGCTCTGGCGCGAGCAGGCCGTACGGCACCTGGGCGACGAGGCCGTCGGTCTGTTCGCCACCGACGGGCCCGGCACCGCCGGCAGCAACGGCTGGCTGCTCAGCGGTGAGCGGACCACGACCGGCCACGCCCTCATCGCGGGCGACCCGCACCGCTTCATCGAGGAGCCCGGCGTCTACCAGCAGATCCACCTGTCCTGCCCGGAGTTCGACGTCGTCGGCCTCGCCGTCCCCGGCGTCCCCGGCATCGCCCACTTCGGCCACACCGGCACGGTCGCCTGGGCCATCACCAACGCCATGGCCGACTACCAGGACCTCTACCGGGAGCGGCTGCGGCGCACCGGCGCCGGCGTGGAGGCCCTCGGCCCCGACGGCGGCTGGCACCGCGCCCACCGGCACACGGAGACCGTGCGGATCGCGGGGGAGGAGCCGGCCGAGGTCGAGGTGATCGAGACGGACCGGGGTCCGCTGATCGCCGGAGGCCCGGAGGGCCTCGACGGTCACCACCCCGCCCTCGACGACCGTGGCACGCCCACCGCCCTCGCCCTGCGCTATCCGCCCCGGGTCACCGAAGACCTCGGCTTCAGCGCCCTCCTGCCCCTGCTGCGCGCCCGCCGGGTCGCCGACGTCGACCGCGCGCTGGACGCCTGGGCCGAGCCCGTCAACGTCGTCCAGGCCGCCGACACCGAAGGCGGGCTGCTGCACCGGGTCGCGGGCCGGGTGCCGGTGCGGGCGGCGGCCAACCGGATCCGGCCGGTGCCCGCCTGGGAGCCGGGCCACGAGTGGCGGGGCCGGCACGAGACGCCCCGCGCCGGGCTGAGCGACGGCATCGCGGTGATGGCCAACCAGCGCGGCCCCGCGACGCCGTTCGGCGTCGAGTTCGCCCCGCCGCACCGCGCCGACCGCATCACCACCCTGCTGCGGGAGAAGGACCGGTGGTCGCCGGGCGACCTGCCCGCGATCCACAGGGACACCCACCTCGGCTCCGCCGCCCCCCTGCTGGACCACCTGGCGGCCCTGGACGCCCTGTCCCCCGACGCCGCCGAGCTGCGCGACCGCCTCCTCGCCTGGGACCGCCGCATGGACGCCACCAGCACGGACGCGGCGGCCTACGCGGCGGTGCGCGGCGCGGTCGTACGCCACCTCGCCGCGCACCCGGCGTTCGCGGCCCTGGCCGAACCGCCCGCCTACCCGGAGGTCCTCCTGCCCTGGCTGGCCCTGCTCCCGCGCATCGGCTTCGCCCTCGAACACCTGCTGACCGCCGAGGAGTTGTACGGCATCGACCGCCCCGCCGCCGTCCGCGCGGCCGTCGAGGAGGTCGCCGCCGGGAAGCCGGCCGGCACCTGGGGCGACCGCCACCGTCTCGCCCCCTGGCGGGCGCTGCCGACGGGCCCGTACGACGGGCCGGGGCTGTCCGGCGACCACGACTGCGTGCTGTGCACCTCCGCCGTGCCCGGCCTGACCGACCTGTGCGCGCGTGGCCCGGCCGCCCGGTACGTGTGGGACCTGGCCCGGCGCGAGGACAGCCGGTGGGTGGTCCCGTTCGGCGCCTCGGGCGTGCCCGGCTCGCCCCACCACCACGACCAGCTCGCGCTGTGGCTCGCCGGGGACCTCGTCCCCGTCGTCACCGACTTCGACCAGCTCGCGAAGGAGACCGATGTCTGACCCGTACGCCACCCGCGAGGCCGTCCACGAGCAGGTGACCGACGGCTTCGGCACCGTCCGTGTCCTGCCCCTCGACCCGCACGCCGACGCCGGGGTGATCCACGGCTGGGTGAGCGAGGAGCGGGCCGCCTTCTGGGGCATGACCGGCCTGACGCGGGACCAGGTCGCCGAGACCTACGCGCACATGGACACGCTCGGCACCCACCACGCCTTCCTGGTCGTCAAGGACGGCGCACCGGCCGCGCTGCTGCAGACGTACGAGCCGGAGGCCGACCGGGTCGGCGAGTGCTACGAGGTGCGCCCCGGCGACATCGGCATCCACCTGCTGATCGCGCCCGCCGGACCCGGCGGCGCGCGCACCGGCTGGTCGTCGTCCCTGCTGGACGCCGTCACCTCGTACGTCCTGCGGGGCCTGGGCCGCAGCCGGGTCGTGGTCGACCCCGACGCGCGCAACGAGAAGGCGATCGCCCGCTTCCTCAAGCAGGGGTTCGAGGCGGGAGAGGCGGTCGTGCTGCCGGAGATCGACATCCCGGACGTGTACCTGCCTGAGAAGCGCGCCCAACTGGCGTTTCTCACCCGGGAGGTAGCCTTCCCGGATGACGGTGACGCCTGACGGGCCGCTGACGCCCGATGTCCTGATCGCCCACTACGGTCTGGAGCCGCTACCGCGTGAGGGCGGGCTGTTCCGGCGTACCTGGGCGGGGCCGGAGCGTGCCGACGGCCGCCCAGAGGGCTCGGCGATCGTCGTCCTGCTCACCGCGGACGACTACTCGGCCCTGCACCGCCTGCCCACCGACGAGGTCTGGCACTTCTACCTCGGTGACCCGCTCGACCTGTTGCTCCTCGCCCCCGACGGGACGTCCACGCACCCCGTGCTCGGTCCGGACGTCCTCGCCGGGCAGCACCCGCAGCTCACCGTGCCCGCGGGTACCTGGATGGGCGCACGGGTCGCGGCGGGCGGCGCCTGGGCCTTCTTCGGCTGCACGATGGCGCCCGGATTCACCCCTGAGGGGTACGAACACGGGAACGCGGCGGACCTCGCGGCGCGTTATCCGTCCGAGGCCGCCGGGATCGCGGAACTGTGCCGTCCATGAGCCTGCTGCACGGACAGGTCGCGCTGGTCACGGGTGCCGGCGGCGGCATCGGCCGGGGGATCGCGCTGCGGTTCGCCGAGGAGGGGGCGGCGGTCGCGCTGCACTGCCGTACGGCGCTGGAGCCGGCGCGTGAACTGGCGCAACGCATCGAGGACCTGGGCGTCCGGTCCGTCGTACTCCAGGCCGACCTCACCGACGAGGACGCCTGCCACCGCCTGGTCCGCGTGGCGGCCGAGTGGGGCGGCGGGCGGCTGACCGCGCTGGTCAACAACGCGGGCGTGCAGCCGGTCCGGCCGCTGCCGGGGATGCCGGCCGCCGAGTGGCGGACGGTCGTCGACACCAACCTGACCAGCGTCTTCGCCTGCACCCAGGCCGCCGCCGAGATCATGCGGGAGTGCGGCGGCGGCAGCGTCACCCACATCGCCTCCATCGAGGCCGCTCACCCCGCTCCCGAGCACGCGCACTACAGCGCCTCCAAAGCGGCCGTCGTGACGCACGCCCGCGCCGCCGCCCTGGAGTACGGCCCCCACGGCATCCGCGTCAACACCGTCTCGCCCGGCCTGATCGACCGCGCGGGCCTGGCCGAGGCGTGGCCCGAGGGCGTGCGGCGCTGGCAACAGGCGGTGCCCACGGGCCGGTTGGGCCGCCCCGAGGACGTCGGAGACGCCTGTGTCTTCCTCGCCTCCCCGCTCGCCTCCTGGATCACCGGACACGACCTGGTGGTGGACGGCGGAGTGTCGGCGCGGCCCACATGGTGAGCACCACGGGCCTTTCCCGCGTACGTACGGGGAAGTACGCGAGTCCGAAGACGGAGCGGTGACGTGGGCGAAGGACGAGGCCGGGAACCGGGAAGAGGCGGTGCAACGCATGGCGGAAAGCGGCGGCTTCGAGGGCTGGTGCTGCTGGGGGCCATGCTGGTGCTGCTCCTCCTCGGCGGAGCGGGCCCCGCGTCGGCCCACGCCGCCCTCCGCTCCACCGACCCCGCCGACGGCTCCGTCCGCGAGTCCGCCCCCCGATACGTCTCCCTGACCTTCACCGAGTCCGTCGGGCTGCTCGACGACTCCTTCCGCGTGTACGACCCCACCAACCACCGGGTCTCCACCGGTGAACCCGAACACGCGCCGGGCCGCTCCGACACCGTCCGGATCGGCCTGCCCGCGAAGCTCGGCACCGGCACCTTCACCGTCGCCTGGCGGGTGGTCTCCGCCGACAGCCATCCGGTCTCCGGCGCCTTCACCTTCTCCGTCGGCAAGCCCTCCGCGACGACCGTGCCGGTGGACACGAGACCGACCGGGAATCCCGCCACCGGCCTCTACAACATCGCGCGGTACGTGGCGTACGTGGCCGTGGCCCTGCTGATCGGCACGCTGACGTTCGCCGCGCTCTGCCGGCCGCCCGGCACCGCCCCGCTGCGCAAGCCGGTGCGGACCGGCTGGTGGACGCTGGTCGCGGCCACGTCGGTGCTGCTGGTGCTGCGCGCCCCGTACGAGGAGGGCACCTCCCCGGCGACCGCCTTCGACCTGTCCGCCCTGGCCCGCACGGCGACGGGCCGGCCGGGCCTGCTCCTGCTGGCCCGCCTGGCCCTGCTGCTCGTCGCGGGGGCCCTCCTGCTCGTCCTGCGCCGCCGGGCCACCCCGCCCCGCCGCCCCGTCCTCGCGGCCGGCGCCGTACTCGCCGTCGCCCTCGCCCTGACCTGGGCGGCCGCCGAACACGCCTCGGCCGGGATCCAGGTACCGCTGGCGATCACCTCGTCCGTCCTGCACCTGCTGGCGATGTCGGTATGGCTCGGCGGCCTGACCGCGCTGCTCACCACCCTGTACCGGACACCCGCGCCCGCCACCGTGCCGACGGCCACGGTGACCCGCTTCTCCCGCCTCGCCTTCGCCTCGGTGACCGTCCTGACCGGCACCGGCGTCTACCAGTCCTGGCGTGGCCTGGGCTCCTGGCAGGCGCTCACCGACACCACGTACGGCCGGATCCTCCTCACCAAACTCGCCGCGGTCGCGCTGCTGCTCGCGGCGGCGGGCCGGTCACGCAGGTGGACGGCACGGCTGGCGGCGGTGGAGGTGACCGGGGCCGTACGGGAACGGGTCCCGGAGCCGGTCGGCGGCCCGACGCCGGCCCCGGAGCCGGGCGGCGCGTCCTCACCGCCCCCCGCCTCCGCCGGACCCCACCGCGGCCTGCGCCGCTCGGTGCTGGCCGAAGCCGGCGTCGGGCTGGCCGTGCTGGTGATCACGACCATGCTGACGGGCACCCTGCCCGGCCGGGCCGAGGCCGAGGCGGCGGCGGACGGCACCGCACCGGCGACCGGCCTCCAGGCCGCGTCCGTCACCACGATCCCCTTCGACGTCGGCACCCCGGGCGGCCACGGCAAGGTGCAGATCAACCTGGACCCCGGCCGGGTCGGCCGCAACTCCGTCGAAGCGGTGGTCTTCGGCCCCGACGGCGGCATCTCCACCGTCCCCGAACTCCGCCTCTCCTTCACCCTCCCCGCCCAGAAACTCGGCCCCGTCGACGCCAGGCTCACCGACAAGGGCGGCTACTGGGCAGGCGACTCCCTCAACCTGCCCATACCCGGCACCTGGACGATGAAGGTGACGGTGCGGGTGTCGGAACTGGACCAGGGGAGCGCGTCGAAACCGGTGCGGGTCGTGCGGTAGGGCGCCGGCCGCCGACGGCAGGCGGTGAGTGCCGGCCCCCGCCGGCTACAGAGCGGCGTCACCGAACTGTTCCAGGAGAACGTCCACCGGCGTGTGGGCCGCGTCGGCGGACGCGCCGTCGTGCAGCGTCTGTTCCGCCCAGATGACCTTGCCGCGGGCCGTGTGCCGCGTCCCCCACCGCTGGGCGAACTGCGCCACCAGGAACAGCCCCCGCCCGCCTTCGTCCGTGGTCGCCGCCCGCCGCAGACGCGGTGAGGTGCTGCTGCCGTCGGACACCTCGCAGATCAGACAGCGCCCGTACATCAGCCGCACCCCGACCGGCGGGGCCCCGTACCGGATCGCGTTCGTGACCAGCTCGCTGAGGATCAGTTCCGTGGTGAACCCGATCTCCTCCAGCCCCCACTCCCGCAGCTTCTCCCGGCACTGTGCCCGCACCGACGGCACCACCGCCGGGTCCGGCGGCACGTCCCACTCGGCCACGCACGCACGCGGGAACAGCCGGGTACGCGCCGCCAGCAGCGCGATGTCGTCCAAGCGGTGGGCCGGCTCCAGGGCGTCGATCACCGTCTGGCACGTCTCCTCCGGACTGCGGCCGCCCGCCTCGTCCAAGGCCCGGCGCAGCCTCCGCAGCCCGGCGTCGAGGTCGCCGGTACGGTCCTCCACCAGGCCGTCGGTGTACAGCACCAGCTGGGAGCCCTCCGGCAGGTGCAGTTCGGTGGTTTCGAAGGGGTGGCCGCCCAGGCCGAGCGGGGCCGACACCGCCACGTCGGGACAGGCGACCGTCCCGTCCGGATGCACCACCACCGGGTCGGGGTGCCCGGCGCGGGCCATCGTGCACGTCCCCGCCACCGGGTCGTAGATCGCGTACAGACACGTCGCTCCTGTAACCCCCTCCGCCTCGTGGCCCTCCGCGGCACCGACGGCGGAGTCGTCCTCGTTGTCCATGCGGACGACCAGCTCGTCCAAGTGCCCGAGCACCTCGTCCACGGGGAGGTCCAGCGCGGAGAAGTTGTGCACCGCCGTGCGCAGTCGCCCCATCGTGGCCGCCGCGTGCAGCCCGTGCCCGACGACGTCACCCATCACCAGCGCCACCCGCGCACCCGGCAGCGGAATGACGTCGAACCAGTCCCCGGCCACCCCCGCCTCCGCCGGCAGGTACCGCCAGGCCACCTCCAGCGCGTCCTGCTCCGGCTGTCCCCGGGGCAGCAGACTGCGCTGCAGCGTCACCGCCATCGCGTGCTCCCGGGTGAACCGGCGGGCGTTGTCGATGGCCACCGCCGCCCGTGCGCCCAGCTCCTCCGCGAAGGACAGGTCCTCCGGCTCGAACGCCGGGGAGTCCCCCGTCCGGTAGAAGTTCGTCACGCCCAGCGGCACCCCCCGCGCCCGCAGCGGCACGGTCACCAGCGAACGCAGACCGCCCTCCAGCGCCTTGCGGGCGCGGTCCGGAT
This sequence comes from Streptomyces sp. NPDC051636, assembly GCF_044453765.1. Taxonomy (NCBI): domain Bacteria; kingdom Bacillati; phylum Actinomycetota; class Actinomycetes; order Kitasatosporales; family Streptomycetaceae; genus Streptomyces; species Streptomyces sp. NPDC051636. Next base: position 305,989 of record NZ_JBITDA010000005.1, read on the forward strand.
CCTGCTCCCGCCAGCCCCGGGCCTGCCGCAGGTCCGCCTCCAGCACGGCGTGCCCCCGCTGCAGCGCCCGCATGTGCGGGGTCCCCGGCCCGAAGGTGATCACTTCGCCCACCGGATAGGCCGGGACCATCCGCTGCTCGCCGCCGATCGCCGTACGCCGCAGCTGCCGCCAGCCCTCCGCCGTCGGCTCACCCCCGTGCAGCACGGTGTCCAGCAGGTCGACCGTGACGAAGTCGGCGAACCGCGGCACCGCCACCTCGCTCAGCTCCTGGGCCGTTCGCCGCACGTCCAGCGTCGTCCCGATCGCCACCCCGGCCTCGTACAGCAGCTTCAGCCGCTCCCGCGCGACCTCGGCCCGCCCCGACACCGCCGACAGTTCCGTGGTGTCCCGCAGGGTCACCACGCTGCCTCCCCGGCCCGAGTCGGGGAACGTGGGCCGCTTGTTCACCGCCAGCAACCGGTCCCCCGCCGGGTGCACCTCGTCGGTGACCGCCTCCGGCGCGGTGAGCAGGCGTGTGACCTGCTCCGGCAGTCCCAGCTCGCCCACGTGGCGTCCCAGCGCGTCCGACGGCAGTCCCAGCAGCCGCTTCGCCTCGTCGTTGGCCAGCGCCAGCCGCCCGTCGGCGTCGGTGATCAGCACGCCCTCCCGCACCGCGTGCAGGACCGCGTCGTGGTGCTCGTACATCCCGGCGAGCTCCGCCGGGGCCAGTCCGTGCGTCTGCCGCAGCAGCCGCCGGGACACCAGCGTCGTTCCGGTCCCGGCCAGCGCCAGTGCGGCCGCCCCGGCGGCGAGGGCGATCGGCACCTGCGGTATCCACAGGTGCGCCACGTTCTTCACGGTGATCCCGGCGGAGACCACCCCGACGACCGCGCCGTGCGAGTCGGTCACCGGGACCACCGCCTGCACGGCCGTCCCCTTGCCCGACGGCAGGGGCGGCCCGCCGGCCTGCTCGACGACGGTACGGCCCTTCAGCGCCGACTCGATGTCGCCGACGAACTTCTTCCCGATCTCCCCCGGATAGGGGTACGTGTAGCGGATTCCGTGCGTGTCCGTGACGACGACGAAATCCACGCCCGCCCGCTTCCGCGCCTCCTCGGCCCGGGGTTGCAGTACGGCGCTGGGGTCCCGGCTGCGCAGAGCCTGGACCATGCCGGGCGCACTCGCGAACGACTGGGCGGCGACGACCGACTCCCGCCGCCCCTGCTGCACGGCGTCCCGCGCGGCCTGGAACATCACGGCCACCACGGCGGCCATGACCAGCAGCACCACGATCCCGACCTGGAGCAGGAACACCCGCCCGGCCGTACTGCGCGGATCGAGCAGACCCGTCGGGCCCCGAGGGCGCCCGGAAAATACCCTCATGCACCCTTCATAACACCGCTGCGCGCGCCCTACCGGGCGGGACTTCTTCCCAGGGGGAACACCTCACTGTGGAAGAGCACCATCGCCTCCCCGGAAGGAGGTCCCCCATGCCCGAGCTGCCGGATGTCGAGGGATTCCGGAGGGTGCTCGAGTCCTGCGCGAAGGGCAGGGTCATCCAACGCGTCCACGTGCGCGATGCGGGCGTTCTGCACGGGGTGAGCGCGCGGCGGCTGCGCGAGGCCCTGGAAGGCCGGCGATTCACCGAACCGGAGCGGCACGGGAAGTGGCTGCTCGCGCGCACCGGGGACGGCCCCACCCTCATGCTGCACTTCGGCATGACCGGGCGACTGGTCTGCGGCCGTCCCGGTGATGCGGCCGAGGCCCACGACCGCGTCCTGTTCACCCTGGGCGGCGGCCGCCGGCTCCACTACCGCGACCAGCGGAAACTGCAGGGTCTCTGGCTGGCCGACGACGACTCCGATGTCGCACGGCTGCTGAGCGGCCAGGGCCCCGACGCGATGGCGGTGGGCCGTGAGGAGTTCGGGGCCGCGCTCTGTTCACACCGCGGCAGGGTCAAGACCGTCCTCACCGACCAGTCCGTCCTGGCCGGACTCGGCAATCTGCTCGCCGACGAGATCCTGTGGCGCGCGAGGCTGCCCCCCACCGGCCGGGCGATGGATCTGACCGAGGCCGAACGCCGACGCCTGTACACACAGATGCGCCGCACTCTGCGCTCCGCGGTCACCGCCGGCTGCGTCCCGCCGCGCGACTCCTGGATCACCGGCCACCGCGACGACCCGGTCCCGGCCTGCCCGCGCTGCGGCGGCCCCCTGAGCCGGTCCCGGATGGCAGGACGCACCACGGTGTGGTGTCCGCGGTGCCAGCGCCCGGCTCATGCCCCCGCATGACGTACGGTCGGACAAACTCAGTCCGGGAGGGCCAGGTGGTCGGCGGCGCCGCCGCGCCACTCGATCAGGAACAGCGTCGCGTCGTCGCTGGTCTGCCCACCCCGTTCCTCCTTGAGGGTGTGGGAGAGCTGGCGAAGCTGTCCCCGTAGCCCCTCTTCCGCCGGCGGAAGGCTGTTGATGCAGGCGATGAGCCGGTCCTCGCCGAAGATGTCTCCGGCGGGATCGCGCTCCTCGATGACGCCGTCCGTGTAGCACAGCACCCGGTCACCGCGCTGGAGCCGCCGCCCGCTGATCTTGGGATGTTCACCGCCGAAGCCGATCGGCAGGGTGGTCGGGCTCTCCAGCCGCGCCACGACCCGGTGGTCGCGGATCAGCAGCGGAGCCGGGTGGCCCGCGTTCACCCACAGCAGATGGCCCGTCACCGTGTCCAGATGCATCATCTGGGCCGTGACGAAGCGCTCCGGCCCGAACTGCTGGGCGATGGCCTGGTCCATGAAGGCGTACTTCTCGGACAGGTCGACCTGGGCGCGCCGGGCGTGCCGGTAGGCGCCGACGGCGACGGTCGCCATCGTGGCCGCCTCCAGGCCGTGGCCCATCGCGTCGAACACGGCGGCGTGCAGGATCGTGTCGTTGAGGGCGTAGTCGAAGCTGTCACCGGCGATGCTGTAGGCGGGTTCGAGGATCCCGGCGACCGCGACCTGCGGCACCGCCATCACCAGCGGCGGCAGCAGGGACCACTGCATCTCCGCCGCGACGCTCATGGGTTCCCGGCGTCTGGCCCGGAAGAACTGGTCGGTGTAGCTGTGCTTGGTGACGATCATGTCGGCGACGAGTCCGGCGAGCCTGCCCAGCAGGCGCCGGTCGTCGTCGTCGACGGTGTCCAGGGTGACGACCAGTACGCCCACCTGGTCGCTGCCGTCCAGCAGGGGCAGGTACATCCGGACGCCGTCCGCCTGCGGAATCTCGACGGTGGTCGCGTTGAGGAAGGCCCTGCCGGCGGGGGAGCCGGCGATCGGCTCGGGGCCGCCGACCATGAGTCCCCTGCCCGGCAGCGGCGCCAGCACTTCCTGTCCGTAGTCCTGCAGCAGGATCGACACCTCGCGGCCGCCGATCCTGGCCACCTCCTCCGCGACCAAGGGAGCGATCAGCTGCGGCGGCATCTCGTGGGACCGGTCCAGCAGCAGGCCCAGCAGCCGCTCACCGAACCCTTCCGACCGGTCGGGCTTGCTCCGACGAGGCTGCCGGTCACCTTCCGCCATGGCCCCCCTCCCAGCGTCCCGAAGCGACCACGTGCGCTCTCCGGAGAGGGGCATGGTGAGCCCCCGTCGAGCACAGTTCTTACAGGTTGCCGTCGCACACCGGTGGTACGGGGCCATTACGCCGACTGCGGCATGTCAGTCCGGCCGCCGACTGCTCCCACCGCGCCGGCACGGGGGGCCGCCGCGATGGGGTCACAGTCTCCTGCACTGCGGTGTGAGAGCGGCGCAACGGAATTCCCCACATGGTCTAACAGGTCGGAAACCGGCTGTTACGGCGGTCGGACTAGCGTCGTGGCCATGAGGGTGTGGACGCCGGTACGGTCGCTGCACGGCTTGCTTGCCGCAACCGGCAGGCGCGGATTAGGCAAGGGCGGTTCAGCGGGCCGCCACGGGGACCGGACGGCTCCCCGCCGACGGCCGTTGCCCGGCTGGCGCAGCATCAGGGGCCGGGTGGCGGTGGTCATCACGGTCCCGATCTGCCTGCTGCTGGCGGTGGCCGGTTTCGCCGTGCACGGCCGCGCCGAGGCCCTCGGCGACGCCCGGGCGACCCGTGCCGAGGTCGGCCTCAGCCTGCGAGTCCAGGCGTTGGTGCACCAGCTGCAACGCGAACGCGGCCTGACCAACGGTCTGTTGGGCGGGGAGGAGGATTTCCGCCCACCGCTCGCCGCCACGCGCAAGCGCGTTGACACGGCACTGCGCGAACTGCGCCGCGAAAACGCGGTCGAGAATGTCGTCCAGCGGCATCTGCGGGGCCTGGCCGGCATCCGTGCCGCTGCCGACAGAGGCACCGCCGACCGGGCCGCGACCCTCACCTTCTACACCGGCGCCGTCGACGCCCTGAACGCCGTCGATCCGGTCGCGGGGACCGCGACGGGCGCCGACCGTCGACTGCGGGACGGGCTGGCCGCGCTGCGGGAGCTGGCCGCCGCCAAGGAGTCCGTCGCCCTCGAACGCGGACTCCTCAACGGGGTGTTCGCCCAAGGAGCCTTCCACGGCCGCGCGTACCTCGATTTCACCGAGGTACGCGCCAACCGCGTCGCCGCCCTCGCCCGCTTCCGGCAGGTCGCCACCGCACCTGAGCGCGCGGCCCTGAAGAAGGCCTTCGCAACCGAGGACGCCGGACTCGCGACCGCCTACGAGAACCAGGCGGAAGGCGCCGTCGACGGTTCCCCGCTGCGCGCCGACGCCGGCACCTGGTGGGACGCGATGACCGTACTCGTCGACGATCTGTACGCCGTCCAGCAGTCGGTCGGTGACGACGTACGGCACCGGGCCGACCGGCTCAGCCACGATGCCGAGCTCGGCCTCGCCGCCTGTCTCGTCGCGGGAACGCTCATCGCCGCCCTCGTCGCGGCCCTCGCCGCCTTTGCCTCCCGGTCTCTCACGCGCCCGCTCCGCGCGCTCGCCGAGGCCGCCCACGACGTGGCGCGGCACCGGCTGCCCGCGACCGTCGCCCGTATCCAGCAGTCCCCGCAGGACCCTGCGCGACTCCTCCCGCCGGCGGACGCGCCGGACGGCTCCGACGCACTGCCGCTGGGCGGCACGGCCGAGATCGCCGAGGTCGCGGCGTCCCTGCACCAGGTGGAACACACCGCCCTCCACCTGGCCGCCCAGCAGGCCGGCCTGCGCCGCAACACCACCGAATCGCTCGCCAATCTCGGCCGCCGCAACCAGAACCTCGTGCGTCGCCAGCTCAGCCTCATCACCCGCCTGGAACGGCAGGAACTCGACCCCGACGCCCTCGCCGAGCTCTTCGAGCTCGACCACCTCGCCACCCGTATGCGGCGCAACGCCGAAAGCCTGCTGGTCCTGGCCGGGCAGAACCCGCCGCGGCCCACGGCAGCACCCGCCGACGGCCTGGAGGTCGTCCAGTCCGCCGTCGCCGAGGTGGAGCAGTACCGCCGGGTCCTGATCGCGACCGTGGAGCCGGTGCGGGTGCGCGGGCACGCCGTCGCGGACATCGCCCACCTCCTCGCGGAACTCATCGAGAACGGGCTGAACTTCTCGCCACCGACCGAACAGGTCGAGGTGCACGGCTGGTACGACACCGAGGACGACACGTACTGCTTCGCCGTCGTCGACCACGGCATCGGCATGTCCGAAGCCGACAAGGAACGTGCGGGCGCCCTCCTGTCCGAATCCGGCGAGGAGGCCCTCCTCGCCGCACCCACCCGGTTCCTCGGTCACCTCGTCGTCGGCCGGCTCGCCCACCGCCTCGGTGAAGGCACACAAGTCCAGCTCTTCGACACTCCTGGCGGCGGCCTGTCCGCACTCCTCGCCCTCCCCGGACGCCTGCTCGTGTCCGCCGAGGACCCCTCCGCCCCACCTCCGCCCGCCAGGACCGCCGTCTCCTCCCTGCTCAACGGCTTCCGGGCAGGTGTCGCCCGCGCCGAAGCCAGAACCCCCCAAGGAGCGTCATCGTGACCACCGCCGTCCAGAGTTTCGGCTGGCTCGTCTCGGAGTTCGTGCGCACCACCGACGGCGTCACGGATGCCGTCGCCGTCTCCTGCGACGGCCTGCTCATGGCCGCCTCGGACAGCCTCGGCCGAGATCGCGCCGACCACCTCGCCGCCGTTGTCTCCGGCATCACCAGCCTCGCCCAGAACGCGGCGACGGCACACGGCTTCCACGGCATGAAGCTCGTCATGATCGAAATGCTCGGGGGCTTCCTCATGGTCGGTCGCATCCGCGACGGCAGCTGCCTCGGCGTCCTCGCCGCCGAAGGGTGCGACGTCGGCCTGGTCGGCTATGAAATGGCCGTCCTCGCCGACCGCGCCGGCGAACTGCTCACCCCGCAGCTGATACGCGAACTGCACTCCGTGCCCAGGTGAGCAACGCCGCTTCGCCCGAGCCGTAACGACGAAGGGCCTCCGCTGCAGGCAGCGGTAACCGAGACCAGGGCGCCGGGTCACACCTTCTTGACGACGATGGTGTCCGGAGGAGCCGCTCCAGGCCGTCCACGTCCGAGGTGAAGACGGTGACCTGCCCCTTCTGCCGGCGTGCGATGACAGCGAGCACGGCATCGATCGCGTACTTGTGGCCGTGCAGCGCGGTGTCAGCCAGGAGGCGCCGGGCCTGGCGGGCCTCGTCCTTTTCCGATGTCGGCGACCTTGAGCCGGGAGAGCACCCAGTCCCAGCGCTGCTCGGTGGTTCTGCCGTCGTACGCCTCGACCAGCGTCATGGGAGACGCCACCACCTCGGCCTCACCCCGGGCCGCGAGGTCGAGCCAGGCGATCATCTTCCGATCGCCGCGCACGGCCAGGGACAGGGCTTCGCAGTCGAGTACGAAGACGCGCAGGGGCCGCCGCCTCTGCTCAGTTCCCCGCTTCGTCACGCGGTCTCTCCGGCGTTGTGCTGTCCCGTGGTGCGGCGCCGCTCGTGTTCGGCGTCGAGCCCCTCCAACCCTCGGCGTCCCGGATGTCGTGGTGGACGCGATCATGGGGTGGGAGCCCGGCATGTGACGGGGGCCATGCTCCGCAAGGTCGCCCAGCAGGTCGGAGACGCGCTCCGGGTGCCGCCCGGCGCCCAGGAAAATCCAACGGAGACGGAAACCGAGACGGACAACGTCGAAGGGCCCCACCGCGAACGGTGGGGCCCTTCGACATCGTGCCCGGTGAGGCACTGGCGGAGGATACGAGATTCGAACTCGTGAGGGGTTGCCCCCAACACGCTTTCCAAGCGTGCGCCCTAGGCCTCTAGGCGAATCCTCCGCCGGAAACATTACATGACCGAGGGGAGTGCTCGCGAACTCGTTCCCGCAGGCCGGGATCGGGTACTCTGTGCGGAGCCCCTCACGCGGCGCTATCTGACTGAACTCCCCCAGGGCCGGAAGGCAGCAAGGGTAGGTTGGCTCTGGCGGGTGCGTGGGGGGCGCTTGCGTTGCCGGGGCGGGGTGCCGTCGGCGGGCGGGCTCGGGCGGGAACCGTTGTCAGTGGACGCCTATAACCTCGTATGCGTGTCGTCTCTCGCGCTGTACCGCCGCTATCGCCCGGAGTCCTTTGCCGAGGTCATCGGGCAGGAGCATGTCACGGACCCGCTGCAGCAGGCGCTGCGGAACAACCGGGTCAATCACGCGTACCTGTTCAGCGGGCCGCGCGGGTGTGGCAAGACGACCAGCGCGCGGATCCTCGCGAGGTGCCTGAACTGCGAGCAGGGGCCGACGCCGACGCCGTGCGGGGAGTGCCAGTCCTGTCGGGACCTGGCGAGGAACGGGCCGGGGTCGATCGACGTCATCGAGATCGACGCCGCTTCGCACGGTGGTGTCGACGATGCCCGTGAGCTGCGCGAGAAGGCCTTCTTCGGGCCCGCGAGCAGCCGGTACAAGATCTACATCATCGACGAGGCCCACATGGTCACGTCGGCCGGGTTCAACGCTCTGCTGAAGGTCGTCGAGGAGCCGCCCGAGCATCTGAAGTTCATCTTCGCCACGACCGAGCCCGAGAAGGTCATCGGCACGATCCGGTCGCGGACCCATCACTATCCGTTCCGGCTCGTGCCCCCGGGGACGCTTCGGGAGTACCTCGCCGAGGTGTGCCAGAAGGAGAACATCCCTGTTGAGGAGGGTGTTCTTCCGCTCGTCGTGCGCGCCGGCGGGGGCTCCGTGCGCGACTCCATGTCCGTCATGGACCAGCTGCTCGCCGGTGCGGGGGCGGACGGTGTGACGTATGCCATGGCGACCTCGCTGCTCGGGTACACCGACGGTTCGCTGCTCGACTCCGTCGTCGAAGCCTTCGCCACCGGGGACGGGGCCGCTGCCTTCGAGGTCGTCGACCGGGTCATCGAGGGTGGCAATGATCCTCGGCGGTTCGTCGGCGATCTGCTGGAGCGGCTGCGGGATCTGGTGATCCTCGCCGCCGTACCGGACGCCGTCGACAAGGGGCTCATCGACGCCCCCGCCGACGTCCTCGAGCGCATGCAGGCCCAGGCCGGCACCTTCGGCGCCGCCGAGCTCAGCCGCGCCGCCGACCTGGTCAACGCGGGCCTGACCGAGATGCGCGGCGCCACGTCGCCCCGCCTCCAGCTCGAGCTCATCTGCGCGCGTGTGCTGCTGCCCGCCGCGTACGGCGACGAGCGTTCCGTCATGGCCCGGCTGGACCGGCTGGAGCGGGGGGTCGACTTCCCCGCCGGTGCCGGTGGTGTGCCGGCCATGGGGTACGTGCCCGGTCCCGACGCCCACGCCCAGGTGCCGCCCGCCGGCGGTGCCGCGGCGGCTCGGGCGGCAGTGCGGGGTCCGGCGGGAAGCGGGGCTCCTGCCTCGCCCGTACCCTCCCCCTCCCCTCAGGGTGGTCCGGGTGGTTCTCCGGCGGCTCCGGCGGCACCTGGCCCCAGCGGCCCCTCCAGCGAGCAGGGCCCGCCGCCCGCGCCCGCCTCCCCGCCGCCCCCCGCCCGCACCTCTGCCCCTGCCCCGGCCGCCGCCCCCGGCGCCTGGCCCACCGCCGCCCCCGCCGGTGGCGGCCGACGCCCCGGCGGCTGGCCCACGGCGGCCCCGGCGGGCGGCGGACAGCCTCCGGCGGCCACGGCACCGGCACTCGCCCCGGCCGCCGCAGCGCCCGCTCCGGCCGCCCCTGCGGCCCCGGGCCCCGCCCCGAGCGGTGGCCTCGACCCGCGCATGCTCTGGCCGAACATTCTGGAGGCCGTCAAGAACCGCCGCCGCTTCACCTGGATTCTGCTCAGCCAGAACGCCCAGGTCGTCGGCTTCGACGGCACCACCCTCCAGCTCGGCTTCGTCAACGCCGGTGCCCGCGACAACTTCGCGAGCAGCGGCAGCGAGGACGTGCTGCGGCAGGCGCTGGCCGAGCAGTTCAACGTGCAGTGGAAGATCGAGGCCGTCGTCGACCCCTCCGGCGGGTCCGCACCCCCGCCGGCCGGTGGCTCGGGCGGCGCGGGAGGCTTCGGCGGCTCCGGCTCCTCCGGATACGGCGGCGGTGGTGGCCACGGCGGCTCCGGCCCCGCGTCCCCGCAGCGACCGGCCGCCCCTCAGCCCACCCCGGCCGCCCCGCAGGCCCAGCGCCCGGCCCCGGCGGCCTCCAGCCCGGCCCCGGCCCCCCGGCCGGTGTCCGCTCCCGAGCCGCCGCCCCCGGTGGCCCCCGAGGACGACATCCCGGAGGACGATGATCCCGACCTCGACGAGTCGGCCCTCTCCGGCCACGACCTCATCGTGCGGGAGCTGGGAGCGACGGTGGTGGAGGAGTTCTCCAACGAATAGCTCGCAGCGGGGCTCCAGCCGCCCTCGGCTCATTCGTAGGAAGGCACAGCATCCCCACCCCCGACCTCTCATAAGGAACGCCAGCTAGGCTGACCCCCGTGAAGGTCCTCGTCATCGGCAGCGGTGCCCGCGAACACGCCCTGTGCCGTTCCCTGTCCCTCGATCCCGACGTCACCGCGCTGTACTGCGCCCCCGGCAACGCCGGCATCGCCGAGGTCGCCGAGCTGCACCAGGTCGACGCGCTCGACGGCAAGGCCGTGTCCGCGCTGGCCGGCGAGCTGGGCGCCGACCTCGTGGTGGTCGGCCCGGAGGCCCCGCTGGTCGCCGGGGTCGCCGACGCCGTGCGCGAGGCGGGTATCCCGGTGTTCGGCCCCTCCCGGGAGGCGGCGCGGCTCGAGGGGTCCAAGGCCTTCGCCAAGGACGTCATGGCGGCGGCCGGCGTGCCGACCGCCCGCTCGTACGTGTGCACGACCGCCGACGAGGTGGCCGTGGCCCTCGACGCCTTCGGTGCCCCGTACGTCGTCAAGGACGACGGGCTGGCCGCCGGCAAGGGTGTCGTGGTCACCTCCGACGTCGAGGCCGCCAAGGCCCACGCGGCCGGCTGCGAACGGGTGGTCATCGAGGAGTTCCTCGACGGCCCGGAGGTCTCGCTCTTCGCGATCACCGACGGCGAGACCGTCGTCCCGCTCCAGCCCGCCCAGGACTTCAAGCGTGCGCTGGACGGCGACGAGGGCCCGAACACCGGCGGCATGGGCGCGTACTCCCCGCTGCCCTGGGCCGACCCGAAGCTGGTGGACGAGGTCCTGGAGACCGTCCTTCAGCCGACCGTCGACGAGATGCGCCGCCGGGGCACGCCGTTTTCCGGCCTTCTCTACGCCGGACTCGCGATCACCAGCCGGGGCGTGCGGGTCATCGAGTTCAACGCCCGCTTCGGCGACCCGGAGACCCAGGTCGTGCTGGCCCGCCTGAAGACCCCGCTGGCCGGCGTCCTGCTCGCCGCCGCGAACGGCACCCTCGCCGACCTGGCGCCTCTGCGCTGGAGTGACGACGCGGCGGTCACCGTGGTCGTCGCCTCGCACAACTACCCCGGCACCCCGCGCACCGGCGACCCGATCACCGGCCTCGACGAGGTGGCGGCCGAGGACGCCCCGCACGCGTACGTCCTGCACGCCGGGACCAGGCGCGAGGGCGACGCCGTGGTCAGCGCGGGCGGACGTGTGCTGTCCGTCACGGCGACGGGCAAGGACCTGGTCCAGGCCCGCGACCGGGCGTACCGGGCGGTGGCGCGCATCCGGCTCGACGGCTCCCAGCACCGTACGGACATCGCGGCGAAGGCGGCGGCGGAGGCGGCGGGCTCGGCCGGAGCGGCCGGCGACGCCGGAGCGTAAAACCGCCGGTCGGACCCACCTCGTACCCACCCGGGCCCCGGATGCGAATCCGGGGCCTGATCCTTGCTCTGCGTCGTCCACCTCTGACCAAAGCCATTCCATCGAGTGACCGATGCCCTATCCGGCTGACGGGTGCCGAGGCCCCAACTAGGGTGCGGCGCAAGCGTTCCGGCACTTGGCCCACCGGCATTGCGATGTCAGTGGTGGGTGCCACAGTGGGGGAGTGAGCAACGCCAGGACAGCGCGAGGACAGCAGGGAGGGGGTGTCCGGTCATGACCGGTATCGGTGTGGAGGCGGGCGCGCAGGCCGCGCGTTCCCGGGCCCTCGCCGTGCTGCGGGTACGCGGCCGGGCGCTGGCCGTCGCCGTGTTGCCCGCAGCGGCTGCCGTGATCCTGCTGGCGGGTGGTTCCAGTGGCCACCTCGCCGGCTCGGGCTGGGACGTCGCCCGCTGGGTCGTGAGCGCGCTGGCGCTGGTGGTGCTGCTGGTCGCCGCCGGCATCGGCCTGGTCGTCGCCCGCGCCCGCCCCGCGATGAGCCCCACGGTGCCGATCTCCGAGGGCTCCGCGCCGGACCTGTACCGCATGGTGCGCGACCTCGCCGACCGCCTCGACGTGCCGGTGCCGTCCGCGATAGCGCTCACACCGGACTGCGACAGCTGGCTGGAGGACCGCACCCACCCGGCGCACGGCCCGCCGCCGCGCGCGTCCGCCGACGAGCTGGCGGGCCCGGGGCGGCGCCACCATCGCCGCACGGCCGCCGCGCCCGTCCTCGTCATCGGCTCCCCGTTCCTGTGGTGGATGCGGGTCGGCGAGCTGCGGGCGGTCCTCGCCCCCGTCGTCGCCGGTACGGGACCCTCGGCGCACCCGGACATAGCGGCCGCCCGCCGCTTCGTACGGGGCCTGGACGCGGCGGTGGCCGTGACCTCGGCGCCCGGCCGCGGCCCGCTTTCGCGCACGGTGCTCGGCGGCGTCGGCTGGGTGGCCCGGCTGCTGCTGCGCGGTTGCCGCGGGCACGCGGCCGAGATGGAGCGGGGTGTGGCCGCCGCGGCCGCCGAGCGTGCACAGGCTGTGGATTACGGGCTGCGGATCGTCGCCCAGGAGCAGGTGGGCCTGGCGTACGCGGGCTGGGACCGGCTGCTGACCCGGGTCGCGCTGCCCGCCTGGCGGATGGGCCGCTGGCCCTCCCGGCTGGACGCGGGCGTCGTCGCGGCGCTCACCGAGCTGTCCCGGCGCGACCGCCTGGCCGAGGGCTTCGCCTCCCGGCTGGGTGAGCGTCCCGCCTGCGACCTGCTCGAGGAGCCCGGAGCGGTGGACGAGGCCGCCTCGCTGCTCGCCGCCCGCCTCTTCCACGGCGGCCCCGCCGAGGCGGGCCCCGACTGGTCCCCGGTGGACTGGCAGGAGTACCCGGAGGAGGTCGTCGACCGCAAATGGCGCACCGACGCGGCCCGCCTCCACCGGGTCCTGGACTCCCTGGGCGTCCGCCCCGCTCCCGCACCCGCCGCCCCCTACGGCCCCACCCTGTCCCGCGTACTGGACCACCTGTCGTCGGCACCGGCCACCAGCGCCTCGCGCATCGACGGGGACGGTCACGCCGAGGACGCCCCCGGGACGGACGGCTACCAGGGGGCTGCCGCCCAGACGGACGGCCGTCAGCAGGCGTCCGCGGAGATGGACGACCGCCGCGGCTGGACGGACGCCGAGACGGACGGCTGCGAGCGGGCCGGCACCCAGATGGCCGGCACCCAGATGGATGGCACCGATACGGCTGGCCGGAACCGGGCTGCCGCGGAAACAGACGGCCCCGAGCCTGGGCGGGCAGCGCCTCACAAGGAGGGCCCCGGGTGGATGGGGGCCGAGCCTGAGGTGGCCGAGCGCGCAAGCGGCGTCCCGGACGCCCGTGAGGCGGTCGGCGCCCAACCGGAGACGGACGACTCCGAGCAAGCGACCGCCGAGGCGGACGCCCGCGAGGGGACCGGCTCCGCCACGGCCGGTCCCGGGCGGCCGGCCCCCGACACCGCCGGCCCCGGAGAGCTCCACGCCGAGACGGACCGCCGCAACCGCCAGAATCCCGAGGCAGACCGCGGCGAGTCCACAGCCCCCGACGCCGACCGCCCCGAGCGGCCCGCCCCCGGCACCGCCCCCGCCCCCGACCCGTTCGCCGACGCGCCCATGGACGCCGGTGACCCCCTGAACGAGCGGAGCGCCACGCTCGCCGCCAGGCTCAGTGCCGAGGTGGCCCGCGAGGAGGCCGCCGGGGCGGGCGGTCCGGCCCCCTCGACCGGCCCGGGCGGTGCCGCCGGCCAGGGTCCCGACACGGCCCGGTGGGACGACGGCGCGCTGCCCCTGTTCCCCCTACAGCCCCCGCGCACCGCCCGTGAACTGCTCGCCGACCACGTCACGGCGATGGTGTGCTGCGCCGCGGTGGACACGGCGGGCGCGAGCCCGGGGCTGGACTGGCTCGACGGCCCCTCGCTGCTCGTCAACGGCGAGAGAGCCGCCGACCTCTCCTCCCGGGTGCTCAGCCTCATAGAGGAGGGGGACCCGGCCCCGCTGCGGGCCTGGCTGGTGGAGTCGGGCATACGTCCGGAGAAGCCGGTACGCCTGGTCTGACCGGCGACTTTGAGCACCGTAGCGGAGCAAGCTCTTCCAGTTCAGGTCAATTCACAACGAATAGTGACCGCACGCGTGCAGAATGTGATGTGCTGGGACCGACCACGCACATGGCAAGCGCGTACGACATACGACAGGCAGACCGAGCCGCCCAGGCAACACCGGGCCGGGCAGGACAAGCCGAGACCACGGGGGCACGAGGGAGGGGAGCGGCCATGGCTTCGGACCAGATCCGCCGCTGGGAGTCGGGAGCACTCGCGCACGCCGTCACGGACCCCTTCGGGCAGGGCCCGGTCCCCTGGCTGCGCGGCAGCGAGACCTACTTCGACGACACCGGGCACGTCGTCCCGTGGTACGTGGACACCACCCAGCAGCACACCCACACGACCGGCACGGGCACCGGCACCGGCAGGGACACCCCGCGCGTCCCCGCCCCCCGCGGCTCCGGCCCCCGATCCGCCGACGACGTGCACCGCCAGATCAAGGGCTTCACCTCCACCGGCGCGGTCGCGCCCGGCGAGGCCCTCGACTTCCACATCACCGTCGACCCGCCCCAGCAGTTCAGCGTCGACATCTACCGCATCGGCCACTACGGCGGCGACGGCGCGGCGAAGATCACCACCAGCCCCCGCCTCTCCGGCATCGTCCAGCCCCCGCCGCTGACCGCCGACCGCACGGTCTCCTGCCACCACTGGTGGCTGTCCTGGCGCCTGCAGGTCCCGTCGTACTGGAACATCGGCGCGTACGTCGCGGTGCTCACCACGGCCGACGGCTACCGCTCCCACGTGCCGTTCACCGTCCGGGACAACCACCCCGCGGACCTGCTCCTGCTGCTGCCCGACATCACCTGGCAGGCCTACAACCTCTACCCGGAGGACGGCCGTACCGGCGCCAGCCTCTACCACGCCTGGGACGACAAGGGCCGTCTGCTGGGGGAGGCCGACGCGGCGACCACGGTGTCCTTCGACCGCCCGTACGCGGGCGCGGGCCTGCCGCTGCACGTCGGCCACGCCTACGACTTCATCCGCTGGGCCGAGCGCTACGGCTACGGCCTCGCCTACGCCGACGCCCGCGACCTGCACGCCGGCCGCGTCGACCCCGCCCGCTACCGGGGCCTGGTCTTCCCCGGCCACGACGAGTACTGGTCGACACAGATGCGCCGCACCGTGGAGCTGGCCCGGGAGAACGGCACCTCGCTCGTCTTCCTCTCCGCCAACACCATGTACTGGCAGGTCGAGCTGGCCCCGTCCGCCTCCGGCATCCCCGACCGTCTCCTGACCTGCCGCAAACGCAAGGGTCCGGGCCGGTCGGCGCTCTGGCGGGAGATCGACCGCCCCGAACAGCAGCTGGTCGGCATCCAGTACGCGGGACGCGTCCCCGAACCGCATCCCTTGGTCGTGCGCAACGCCTCCCACTGGCTGTGGGAGGCGACGGGCGCGCGCGAGGGCGACGAGATCGAGGGCCTGGTCGCGGGCGAGGCCGACCGCTACTTCCCGCGCACCCCGCTCCCCGAGCACGAGGAACGCATCCTGCTCGCCCACTCCCCGTACACCGACGGTGACGGCGTCCTGCGCCACCAGGAGACCTCCCTCTACCGCGCCCCCTCCGGCGCCCTGGTGTTCGCCTCCGGCACCTTCGCCTGGTCCCCGGCCCTGGACCGCCCCGGCCATGTGGACCCCCGTATCCAGCGGGCCACCGCCAACCTGCTGGACCGCATCTGCAAACGCGACTGACAGCCGCGCGCGAGGGCGACTGCCCCGCCGTCCGTGGCCGGTGTTCCATACGGGACAATCAAGCCATAGGACAGAACCACGGGGAGGAACCGTGTCCGGATTCGTCGAAAAGCCCGAGCCGCTCCAGGTTCCGGGTCTGGTGCATCTGCACACCGGCAAGGTGCGCGAGCTGTACCAGAACGAGGCGGGCGACCTCGTGATGGTCGCCAGCGACCGCATCTCCGCCTACGACTGGGTGCTGCCGACCGAGATCCCCGACAAGGGCCGCGTCCTCACCCAGCTCTCCCTGTGGTGGTTCGACCAGCTCGCCGACCTGGTCCCGAGCCACGTCCTCAGCACCGAGCTGCCCGCCGGTGCCCCCGCCGACTGGCAGGGCCGCACGCTGGTCTGCAAGTCCCTGACCATGGTCCCGGTCGAGTGCGTGGCCCGCGGCTACCTCACCGGCTCGGGCCTCGCCGAGTACCAGGAGTCCCGTACGGTCTGCGGCCTCGCCCTCCCCGAAGGTCTCGTCGACGGCTCCGAGCTGCCCGCTCCGATCTTCACCCCGGCCACCAAGGCCGAGGTCGGTGAGCACGACGAGAACGTCTCCTACGAGGAGGTCGCCCGCCAGGTCGGCGCGGACACCGCCGCCCGGCTGCGCCAGGCCACCCTCGCCGTCTACACCCGTGGCCGGGACATCGCCCGCGACCGGGGGATCATCCTGGCCGACACGAAGTTCGAGTTCGGCTTCGACGCAGACACGCTCGTCCTCGCCGACGAGGTCCTCACCCCGGACTCCTCCCGCTTCTGGCCGGCCGACCAGTGGCAGCCGGGCCGTGCGCAGCCGTCGTACGACAAGCAGTTCGTCCGCGACTGGCTGACCTCTGCCGAGTCCGGCTGGGACCGCAGGAGCGAGCAGCCCCCGCCGGCGCTGCCCGAGCACGTCGTCGAGGCGACCCGGGCGAAGTACGTGGAGGCGTACGAGCGCCTGACGGGCGTCAGCTGGAGCTGAACCCACGACGAAGGCCCCGGTCGCTTGACCGGGGCCTTCGGAACTGGAGCGGACGACGAGGCTCGAACTCGCGACCTCAACCTTGGCAAGGTTGCGCTCTACCAACTGAGCTACGTCCGCGTTGCGCCGTGGCGCGAGAGCAACTATACCCAACCTCGCTCCCGAGCGAGACGTACCGCGGTATGCCGGTTCTCAGCCCCCAGCTTGGTCACGGCCGAGGAGAGGTAGTTCCGCACGGTCCCCGGTGACAGCGCGGCCCGCTCGGCGATCTCCGCGACCGGCGCCCCGTCGGCGGCCAGCTCCAGCACCTCCGCCTCCCGGGCGGTCAGCGGCGAGTCCCCGGCGGAGATCGCGTCGGCGGCCAATTCCGGGTCGACGTAGCGGTTCCCGGCGTGGACGGTACGGATGATCTCCGCGAGCCGCTGTGCGCTGACCGTCTTCGGGACGAAACCGCGCACTCCCGCCGCAAGGGCCCGTTTCAGATGCCCGGGCCGCCCGTGACCGGTGACGATCAGTACCTGGCAGCCGGGCAGTTCGGCGCGCAGGGCTGTGGCGACCTTCACACCGTCCGCGCCCGGCATCTGGAGATCCAGGACGGCGACGTCGGGCGCGTGGGCCCGCGCCATCGCCAGCGCCTCCGGACCGGTCGCGGCCTCCGCCACCACCAGGAGATCGTCCTCCAGGGAGAGCAGCGCGGCCAGCGCCCCCCGGATCAGATGCTCGTCGTCGGCGAGCAACAGCCGTACCGGAGACGTCACGACGCGACCTCACTGGCCACTCGAGAGCGCAACGGCACCTCCGCCACCAAACGGAACCCGTCCTCCCCGACGACCCCCGCCTGAAGCGTCCCGCCCACCGCCGCCAGCCGTTCCCGCAGCCCGGCGAGGCCCGAGCCGCCACTTCCACCCGGGCCCGCGACCCCGTCGTTCTCGACCGTCAGAACCACATGCCCCTCCAGTACCCGAAGTACCACGGCACACCGCCCGGCGTCCCCGTGCCGCAGTACGTTGGTGGTCGCCTCCCGCACCACCCAGCCGAGCGCGGACTGCACGTCGGCGGGCAGTCCGTCGGCAGTGCCGGTGACCTCGCAGCCGATCCCCGCGGCCGTCAACACGCCCTGCGCGCCGACGAGTTCGACCCCGAGGTCGGCCCCCCGGTAGCCGCGTACGACGTCGCGCACCTCGCGCTGGGACTCCTGCGCGATGCGCTGCACCTCGATCATCTGCTCAACGGCCTCGGGCCGCCCGCGCCGGGCCAGTTGCACGGCCAGTTCGCTCTTGAGGGAGATCACGGAGAGGTTCCGCCCGAGGACGTCGTGCAGGTCGCGCCCGAACCGCAGCCGCTCCTCGGCGACGGCGAGCCGGGCGCGGGTCTCGCGGGCCTCGTCGAGTTCGTAGACGGCGTTGAGCAGCCAGACCGAGAACAGGCAGGTGGAGGCGAGGAAGCCGGCGCCGATGAACACCACGAGCGTCACGACCAGCACGCCCGTCCAGGGCGCACCGAACGGGAACGACACGATGCCCGCGCCGAACGCGAATCCGGACACGACCGCGAACACCCGCCGCCGGCTGCGCACGCCCAGTGCCATGGTGCCCGCGCCGAAGGTCAGGATCCCCCCGAAGACCGTGCCGACGGCGGCGTCCATGGCCTGGCCCCCGGGCCCGTACTTCATGAGCCCGAGCGCGGCGACCGCCAGCACGAAGGTGAGCGCGCCGAGTACCCACAGCAGCCGCACCGGCTGCGCGCGCCGGCCGCGGGTCCAGTCCAGTGCCCGGGAGGCGGTCACGCAGCCGGTCACCGCGTGCACGGCGACCATGGCCGTCAACCAGCCCGCGATGCCCGTGCGCACCTGTCCGACCACCGGCAGCCCGATCACCGCGACCTCGATCACGCTGAAGAGGTGCAGCGACCAGCGCGTGTACGTCTCGACCTTCGCCGGCGTGCTCTTGCGCCGCCACCAGCCGCCCGCCCGGCTCATCCCCGCACACCCCCGTACGTCACCGCCGCGGTTCCCACCGGAACCACCGCCGTACAGCAAACACCGCCAGGGCGGTCCAGGCCAGCGCGGTCGCCAGGGCGCCAAGTGCCTGATACGCGCTCAGGTCGCCGGTCCAGCCGGCGCGGACCAGCCGGATGGCCGGGGAGAGCGGGAGGAGTCCGCAGACGGAGGCGAGGCGGTCGGGCATGACCTCCGTGGGGATCGTGATGCCCGAGCCGACCATGGAGACGAACACCAGGGGCAGCGCGGTGACCTGTGCGCTCTCGGGGGTCCTGGTGAAGGAGGCGGTCAGGGCCGCGAGCGCGGCGGACAGCACCAGGCCCAGCGCGAGCCCCAGGACGCTCAGGTACGGCGCCTGGGGTGTCCCGGTGTCGAGCAGCACCGCGCAGCCCGCGGCCAGTACCAGCGACTGGGCGAGGCCGACGCACACGGCGGGCAGGGCTGTGCCGACGAGGATCTCGGCGTCGCCGAGTTCGCCGGTGCGCAGCCGTTTGAGGACCAGTTCCTCGCGGCGGGCGACGAAGGCGCTCACCAGGGACGTGTACACGGCGAACAGGAAGGAGAAGCCGATCGCGGCCGTGATCATCACCGCGCCCACGGACAGCCCGTGGGCCTCGAGGTCCAGCTGACCGGCGGCGGGCTGCACGCTGAACGGGAGCGTGAGCGGCACGAGCAGCGCGGTGACCACGGCACTCCGGTTGCGGCCGAGCAGGGTGAGCTCGGCCCGGGCCAGGGCACGCAGCCGCCGGGCGGCGCCGGGGAGCACGAGGCTGCTCATGTGGCCACCTCCTTCCCCCACTCCCGGCTTCGTTCGACCGGGCGGACCTCCATCCGTGCGATCCCCAGGAACGCCTCCTCCAGCGAGGCGGGCCGCACATCCAGCCGGCGCAGCTCCACCCCGGCCCGCTCGGCCCACACCAGCAGCGCGGTGGCGGTGCGCTGCAACTCGCGGGTGCGCAGCCGTACGGTCCTGCCGTCGGCCTCGTGCCCGCACACCCCGAGTTCGGCGAGCGGCGGCAGGTCCCCGAGGAAGTAGCCTTCGGCCAGGTCGAAGGAGATCCGCGAGGGCCGGCCGGCGGTGACCTCGGCGGGTGTCCCGGCGGCCGCGATGCGCCCCTCGTGCAGGATGGCGAGCCGGTCGGCGAGGCCCTCGGCCTCCTCCAGGTAGTGCGTGGTCAGCAGCACGGTCATGCCGGTGTCGCGCAGCGTTCGCACCAACTCCCAGGTGTCCCGGCGCCCTTGGACGTCCAGGCCGGTCGTCGGCTCGTCGAGGAACAGCACCTCGGGCTCGCCGAGCAGCGCGAGCGCCAGGTCCAGCCGCCGCCGCTCACCCCCGGACAGCTGCTTGACCCGCACGCCGGCCTTCCCGGCCAGCCCGGCCAGCGCCAGCGCCTCCCCCTCGGGCCGGGCCCCGCTGGTGCACCCCGCCCACATCCGCGCGGTCTCGGCGACCGTCAGCTCGGAGGGAAAACCACCCTCCTGGAGCATCACACCGGTGCGCGGGCGTACGGCGGCCCGCTCCAGGTAGGGGTCGTGGCCGAGGACGCGCACCCGGCCGCCCGCCGGCGCCGCGAGCCCTTCCAGGAGCTCGACCGTCGAGGTCTTGCCCGCGCCGTTGGTGCCGAGCAGCGCGAAGACCTCCCCGCGGCCGACGGAGAAGCTGATTCCGCGCACCGCCTCGAACTCGCCCCCGTACACACGCCGGAGGTCTGTGACCTCAATCACGTGTTCGTGCTCGTCGTTGTTCATGCCTTCAGCGTCCCTGCGGGCGGGGGCGGGCAGCAGTGCGTGGTGTCATCACTCGGCATGACAAATGTCAGGCGGACGCTCGCGGAGGGGGCGTACGAAAAAACCCCGGCCGCATGGACCGGGGCTTCTCTCTGGAGCGGACGACGAGGCTCGAACTCGCGACCTCAACCTTGGCAAGGTTGCGCTCTACCAACTGAGCTACGTCCGCACTGCTCCCGACCGGCTCCCACCGATCGGTGCGAGCACCAGCCTACCTGATCCACTTCAGTGGTCGGGACCGGCGGTGCAGAGCGGGTGACAGGAATTGCACACTGCGCCTTCCCCCTGGAAGGGGGATGTTCTGCTACTGAACTACACCCGCATGTACTCCGTGGGCCCGGGCCTTTCGGCCTCGCCCCTCGGCGTGCTCCAGACATTAGCTGATCAGCAGGGGGGTAGCGCAAGTCGGTTGTCCCCGGGGGACTCCACCCGGACAAGTCGGCTGTCCTCAGGGCCTGCTGACGGGCCCTGAGGACCACCCCTCGCGGGCGTCACTGTGCCGCGCTGAACGCCTCGTAGACCTTCTTGGGGATGCGACCGCGCGCGGGCACGTCCATCTTGTGCGCCTGCGCCCAGGCGCGGACCGCCGCGGGATCGGGGGCGACCTCCGTCTGGCGGTACGCCTTGCCCGACCTCGACCGCTTGCGGCCGGCCGCCACGTACGGCTCGAGGGCCTTACGCAGTTTCTTGGCATTGGCTTGGTTCAGGTCGATCTCGTACGACTTGCCGTCGAGTCCGAAGGCGATCGTTTCCGCCGCTTCCGAGCCGTCGATGTCGTCAAAGAGAGTGACCACGACCTTCTGCGCCACGAATATCGGTCCCTTCGTGCGACACCTCGCCGGTGATGACGTGCCAAGACGTCCCGGAGATGTCGACTGTCCGCCTGTTATTGGGCAAAGTATCGGCTATTGCCAATTCATTTGTACAGTGCCCGGCAATGCAAAGTGAAGCCCGACTAAATCCGTCCGCGTGTCCTGGCGCAATAGTCTCCGCGGGGCGGATCCCGGAACTTTCCCAGAACTTTTCACGGTGGCCCAGGTCCGACACCGTATCGTGATGCCGCTCACGTAGGTTCCTACAACTCTACCCGCGTAGAAATTTGGTGCGGGTAGTCTGAAGGAACCTGCTCAGCACCACACACCGGGAGTGCCAGTGGCACGCGTCGTAGTCGACGTCATGCTCAAGCCGGAGATCCTCGACCCCCAGGGCCAGGCGGTGCAGCGCGCACTGCCGCGCCTGGGTTTCGAAGGCATCTCCGACGTACGTCAGGGAAAGCGATTCGAACTGGAAGTTGACGGGCCGGTCGACGACGCCGCGCTCGCCCGCATTCACGATCTTGCCGAATCCTTCCTCGCCAACACCGTGATCGAGGACTTCACCGTTCGGGTGGACGGCAAGGTGGCGGATGTCGCGGAGGCCGCGAAGTGACCGCTCGTATTGGCGTCGTCACTTTCCCGGGCAGCCTTGACGACCGGGACACCCAGCGGGCCATCCGCCTCGCCGGGGCCGAGCCGGTCGCCCTCTGGCACAAGGACAAGGACCTGAAGCAGGTCGACGCCGTGGTGCTGTGCGGCGGTTTCTCCTACGGCGACTATCTGCGCGCCGGCGCCATCGCGCGCTTCTCGCCGGTGATGGAGCCGCTCATCGAGCAGGCGAAGGCCGGTCTGCCGGTGCTCGGCATCTGCAACGGCTTCCAGATCCTCACCGAGGCCCACCTGCTGCCCGGCGCGATGCTCGGCAATGACCACCTGCACTTCATCTGCCGCGACCAGAAACTGCGGGTGGAGAACGCCGCGACCTCCTGGACCAGCGACTACCGCGCGGGCCAGGAGATCCACATCCCGCTGAAGAACATGGACGGCCGGTACGTCGCCGACGAGTACACGCTCGACAGGCTGGAGGCCGAGGGCCGGGTCGCGTTCCGCTACCTCGACTTCAACCCCAACGGCTCGCTCCGGGACATCGCGGGCATCACCAACGAGGCGGGCAACGTCGTCGGCCTCATGCCGCACCCCGAGCACGCCGTCGAGCCGCTGATCGGCAGCGGCCGTACCGACGGCCTCCCGTTCTTCACCTCGATCCTCAAGAAGCTGGTCAACGCATGAGCCGGACGCCTCTGGACACGGTCGAGCACGCGGCCGGGACCCCCGACGTCGAGCTGCCCTGGGCCGAACTCGGCCTGAAGAAGGACGAGTACGAGCGGATCGTGGAGATCCTGGGCCGCCGCCCGACCGGCGCCGAGCTCGCCATGTACTCGGTGATGTGGTCCGAGCACTGCTCGTACAAGTCCTCCAAGGTGCACCTGCGCCAGTTCGGCGAGAAGGCCCCCCAGTCCGACGCCCTCCTCGTCGGCATCGGCGAGAACGCCGGTGTCGTCGACGTCGGCCAGGGCTACGCGGTCACCTTCAAGGTCGAGTCGCACAACCACCCCTCCTACGTCGAGCCCTACCAGGGCGCGGCCACGGGTGTCGGCGGCATCGTGCGCGACATCATCGCGATGGGCGCGCGCCCGGTCGCCGTGGTCGACCCCCTGCGCTTCGGCGCGGCGGACCACCCCGACACCAAGCGCGTCCTGCCCGGCGTGGTCGCCGGTATCGGCGGCTACGGCAACTGCCTGGGCCTGCCCAATATCGGCGGCGAGGTCGTCTTCGACGCCTGCTACCAGGGAAACCCGCTGGTCAACGCCGGAGCCATCGGCGTGATGCGGCACGAGGACATCCACCTCGCCAAGGCGTCCGGCGCGGGCAACAAGGTCATCCTGTACGGCGCCCGGACCGGCGGCGACGGAATCGGCGGCGCCTCCATCCTCGCCTCGGAGACCTTCGACGACGCCAAGCCCTCCAAGCGCCCGGCCGTCCAGGTCGGCGACCCCTTCCAGGAGAAGCTCCTCATCGAGTGCACCCTGGAGGCCTTCAAGGAGAAGCTGGTCGTCGGCATCCAGGACCTGGGCGCGGCCGGTCTGTCCTGTGCCACGTCCGAGCTGGCCTCCAACGGCTCCGGCGGCATGCGCGTGACGCTGGACGACGTACCCCTGCGCGACTCGACGCTCTCTCCTGAGGAGATCCTCATGAGCGAGTCGCAGGAGCGCATGTGCGCGGTGGTGGAG
The DNA here is from genome assembly GCF_044453765.1 of Streptomyces sp. NPDC051636. Lineage (NCBI taxonomy): Bacteria > Bacillati > Actinomycetota > Actinomycetes > Kitasatosporales > Streptomycetaceae > Streptomyces > Streptomyces sp. NPDC051636. Next base: position 329,339 of record NZ_JBITDA010000005.1, read on the forward strand.
CCGGAGAAGGTCGACCGGTTCCTGGAAATCTGCGAGAAGTGGGACGTCATCGCCACCGTCATCGGTGAGGTGACCGACGGCGACCGCCTGGAGATCTACTGGCACGGCGGCAAGATCGTCGATGTCGACCCGCGCACGGTCGCGCACGAGGGCCCGGTCTACGAGCGCCCGTACGCCCGCCCGTCCTGGCAGGACGAGCTCCAGGCCGACGACGCGAACAAGCTGCCGCGGCCGGCGTCGAGCGACGAGCTGAAGGCCCAGGTCCTGAAGCTGGTCGGCTCCCCCAACCAGGCCTCCAAGAAGTGGATCACCTCGCAGTACGACCACTTCGTGCAGGGCAACACCGTCCTCGCCCAGCCCGAGGACTCCGGCATGATCCGCGTCGACGAGGAGACCGGCCTCGGCGTCGCGATCGCGACCGACGGCAACGGCCGGTACGCCAAGCTCGACCCGTACGCGGGCGCGCAGCTGGCCCTCGCCGAGGCCTACCGCAACGTGGCGACGACCGGCGCCAAGCCCCTTGCCGTCTCCGACTGCCTGAACTTCGGCTCGCCGGAGGACCCGGCGGTGATGTGGCAGTTCGCGGAGGCGGTACGGGGTCTCGCGGACGCCTGTCAGCAGCTGGGCACCCCGGTGACCGGCGGCAACGTCTCGCTCTACAACCAGACGGGCGAGGCGGCCATCCACCCCACGCCGGTCGTCGCGGTCCTGGGCGTCATCGACGACGTAGCCCGCCGCACGCCGGTCGCCTTCCAGGAGGAGGGCCAGCTGCTCTACCTCCTCGGCGACACGCGTGCGGAGTTCGGCGGCTCGGCCTGGTCGCAGGTGATCCACGACCACCTCGGCGGCCTGCCCCCGAAGGTCGACCTGGAGCGTGAACGCCTCCTCGCCGAGATCCTGATCTCCGCATCCCGCGACGGCATGATCGACTCCGCGCACGACCTGTCCGACGGCGGTCTGATCCAGGCGGTCGTGGAGTCGGCGCTGCTCGGCGGCAAGGGCGCGCGCCTGATCGTCCCCGACGGTCTGGACGCCTTCACCTTCCTCTTCTCCGAGTCGGCGGGCCGCGCGATCGTCGCGGTACCGCGCTCGGAGGAGGTCCGCTTCAACGACATGTGCGGTGCGCGTGGACTCCCGGCCACCCGCATCGGTGTCGTGGACGGTGACTGCGTGGACGTCCAGGGCGAGTTCGCGCTCACCCTGGAGGAGCTGCGGAAGATCCACGAGGAGACCATTCCGGCGCTGCTCGCCTGAGTTCCGCACCACGAAGTCCATGAAGCCCCCGCCCGGTCCGCCGGGCCGGGGGCTTCGTCGTGCAACCGGACATGCCCTTGCAATGAGATTACGTAGTTACGTAATCTCTGGTTGTGGAACTTGAGCAACGCGTCGCCGACCTGGAACGCCGGCTGGCGGCGCTGGAGAACGCGCAGCGCAGCGCGCCCTGCCTCGTCGAGGGGGACTTCTGGGCCCTGGACGGCCTGAAGGAACAGCTGGCCGAGCTGGGAGCGGCCGACGGGGGCGTGCTGTTCACGGGCGCTGTACGGCTACCGACCGGCGAGTACTACGAGTGGCAGCACGGCACGGCGGCCGAGGGGCTGCTGGACGGTGACTGGGCCCCGGACGCCGAGGTGTTCGCCGCGCTCGGTCACCCGGTCCGGCTGCGGCTGCTCCGCGAGATTCTCGGCGGCCGGCGCACCGCGGCCGAGCTGGCCGAGTCGGACGAGGTGGGCACGACCGGCCAGATCTACCACCACCTGCGCCAACTGACCGGCGCGGGCTGGCTCCACACGACCGGCCGGGGCCGGTACGAGGTCCCGGCGGGGCGGGTGGTGCCGCTGCTCGTCGCACTGTCCGTGGCCCGGCCCTGACCAGGCCGGAGCCGATACCAAGAGGGGGAACATGACCGGACGCAAACCGACCAGGATCGCCTACCGGGGTCTGCAGCTGACCTTCCTCGGCCTGGTGATCGCCCACCTGTCCCTGGACCTTGGGTATCCGTGGTGGTGGAACTTCCTGCCGATCGTCCTCGCCTGCACCCTGGTCATCATGGCCGGCCGCTGGGGCGGTGCCCCGGACAGCCCCCGCGTGGCCCGGGAACCCGTCGAGGTCGCCCCGCCCGTGACCGGCCGCTGGACCGCGCAGAACAGCCCGGCCGACCGCACCCCCAGCCACGGCACGCACGCCTACGGCCAGACGTTCGCCATCGACGTCGTCGCCGAGCCCCAGCCGGGCGCCCGCCCCGGGTTCAGCCCACTGTGGCCGCTCGCTCGCCGCAACGCCGCCTTCCCCGCGTTCGGCGCCCCGCTCCTCGCGGTGGCCGACGGCACCGTCGTACGGGCCGCCGACCGGCAGCGCGACCACCTGAGCCGTACGTCACTGCCCGCACTGCTGTACCTGATGCTCATCGAGGGATCCGTGCGTGACCTGCTCGGCGCCAAGCGGATCGTCGGCAACCACCTCGTCCTCGACCTCGGCGGCGGCAGCTACGCCCTCTACGCCCATCTGCGGCGCGGCTCACTCACCGTCCGCGAGGGCGACCGGGTGTGCGCCGGGCAGGTGCTCGCCCGCTGCGGCAACTCGGGCAACTCGACCGAACCGCACCTGCACTTCCAGCTGATGGACGGCCCGGACCCAGACACCGCCCGCGGCATCCCCTTCACCTGGCACGGCATCGGCGTCCCCCGCAACCGCGAGGCCTTCGAGGTGCCCGCGCAGGCCTCGCAGCCCGCCTGGCTAGGCTGATCTCCATGCCTCCGGCCAAGAATCGCACCCGCAGCTACGATCCCGCCAAGATCCGCACCGCCGTGCTCGCCCAGTTCGGGAACGTACGACAGGCCGTCCGCACCCTCACCCCCGAGCAGCTCGCGCTGCCCACCCGGCTCGGCCAGTGGACGGTCCGGGACCTGGGCGCGCACGTCACCATGGCCGTGGAGACCGTCAGCCGGAACCTCGACCGGGAGGAGCCGGCCAAGGCGGAGCTGACCCTGCTGGAGTGGCCGTTCGCCACCGCCGTACGGGCCGCCGACATCGACGACGGCACCCGGGAGCTGGCGAAGGCCAACCCCGACCTCGACGCCCTCTACGCCCGCACCGAGGAACGCCTCACCGAGCGCCTGGCCACCGCCCCCGGCGCCCGCCTCCTCGCCACGCGCACCGGCGCCATGAACCTCGCCGACTACCTCGTCACCCGCACCGTCGAGCTGGTCGTACACACCGACGACCTGAACGCCGCCGTGCCCGGCCTCGGCATCCCGTACGACCGCCAGGCCCTTGCCGCCTGCACCCGGCTCCTCGCCGACGCGCTGGCCGTCAAGGCACCCGGTGGCTCCACCGAGGTGCGGATCCCGCCGTACGCCGTCGTCCAGTGCGTCGAGGGGCCCCGGCACACCCGTGGCACCCCGCCCAACGTCGTCGAGACCGACCCGCTGACCTGGGTCCGGCTGGCGACCGGGCGGCTGGCCTGGACGGACGCCCTCGCGGAGGCCAAGGTCAGCGCGAGCGGGGAGCGGGCCGATCTCCAGGGGCTGCTGCCGCTGATGTCCTGAGGCCGAACCGGGCGGTCCACGGAACCGAGCACCCGCGAACCCCGTCGAATCGACATGTACCGGCACAAGCAGCGCATGACCCTGACAGCGGCCGCCGTGCTCGTCCCGCTCGCGGTGGCCTGCGGCAGCGAGCGGGCGGGCAGCGGCTCGGTCACGGCCCAGGAGCCCGTCACCGGTGTCGACTGGAGCGTGGACAGCGTCACCGCCGACGGCGCCACCCACCGCGCCCCCGCCGCCGCGCACGTCCGGATCGACAACGGCACCGCCCGGGGCAACTACGGCTGCAACCAGTTCAGCGCCAAGGCCACCGTCCGGGGCGACCGGATCCGCCTGAGCGACGCCCGCTCGACCCGGATGGCCTGCGAACGCGAGCGCATGGCCTTCGAGAACACCCTCGCCCGCACCCTCACCACGGGCACCCTCATCGCCGTCACCGACGGCGACCGGCTGACGCTCACCGCGCACGACGGCGACCGGGTGCGGCTGACCCGTGCACCCGATTGATGTGCGACGCCTCACTCACAGCCTGGAAAAGTGGCCGCCGTGCCCTCCCGGCGGGCCGTCGAGCGAGCGGCAAAGTCCCCGAAACGCCGCGCTGAGCAGGCCAAACAGCCAGAGCATGATCGTCGGACCGGACGAGTGATCCGTTACCGGCGCGTATCCCCAATTCGGACCAGTGGTCGACCTCGCCTACACTCGGAAACGTGCCACGTGGTGACGGTCGACTCAATCACGATCTACTCCCCGGTGAGAAAGGCCCCCAGGACGCGTGTGGCGTCTTCGGTGTCTGGGCTCCGGGCGAAGAGGTCGCAAAGCTCACGTACTTCGGGCTCTACGCCCTCCAGCACCGGGGTCAGGAATCCGCGGGAATCGCGGTCAGCAACGGCTCCCAGATCCTCGTCTTCAAGGACATGGGCCTGGTCTCCCAGGTCTTCGACGAAACCTCGCTCGGTTCGCTCCAGGGTCACATCGCGGTCGGACACGCCCGCTACTCGACCACTGGCGCCTCCGTGTGGGAGAACGCCCAGCCGACGTTCCGGGCCACCGGTCACGGTTCCATCGCGCTCGGCCACAACGGCAACCTGGTCAACACGGCGCAGCTCGCCGAGATGGTCGCCGACCTGCCGAAGGACCCGGGCGGGCGCTCCACCCGCGTCGCGGCCACCAACGACACCGACCTGCTCACGGCCCTGCTGGCCGCCCAGGTCGACGAGGACGGCAAGCCGCTGACCATCGAGGAGGCCGCCCACACGGTCCTGCCGAAGGTGCGCGGTGCCTTCTCCCTCGTCTTCATGGACGAGCACACCCTCTACGCCGCCCGCGACCCGCAGGGCATCCGCCCGCTGGTGCTGGGCCGGCTGGAGCGCGGCTGGGTGGTCGCCTCCGAGTCCGCCGCCCTCGACATCTGCGGCGCCAGCTTCGTCCGGGAGATCGAGCCCGGCGAGTTCGTGGCCATCGACGAGAACGGCCTGCGCACCTCCCGATTCGCGGAAGCGAAGCCCAAGGGCTGCGTCTTCGAGTACGTGTACCTGGCCCGCCCGGACACCGACATCGCCGGCCGGAACGTGTACCTCTCCCGCGTCGAGATGGGCCGCCGCCTGGCGAAGGAAGCCCCCGTCGAGGCCGACCTCGTCATAGCGACCCCGGAGTCCGGCACCCCGGCCGCCATCGGCTACGCCGAGGCCTCCGGCATCCCCTTCGGCGCGGGCCTGGTGAAGAACGCCTACGTCGGCCGGACCTTCATCCAGCCCTCGCAGACCATCCGCCAGCTCGGCATCCGCCTGAAGCTGAACCCGCTGAAGGAAGTCATCAAGGGCAAGCGCCTGGTCGTCGTCGACGACTCCATCGTGCGCGGCAACACCCAGCGGGCCCTGGTGCGCATGCTGCGCGAGGCGGGTGCCGCCGAGGTCCACATCCGGATCTCCTCGCCGCCGGTGAAGTGGCCCTGCTTCTTCGGCATCGACTTCGCCACCCGCGCCGAGCTCATCGCCAACGGCATGAGCATCGACGAGATCGGCACCTCGCTGGGCGCCGACTCCCTGGCGTACATCTCCATCGACGGCATGATCGAGGCGACCACCATCGCCAAGCCGAACCTGTGCCGCGCCTGCTTCGACGGCGAGTACCCGATGGAGCTCCCCGACCCGGAGCTGCTCGGCAAGCAGCTGCTGGAGACCGAGCTGGCCGCCGGGCCCGCCGCCACGGCCGCAGCCGACGCGATCCGCCGCCCGTAGGCGCCGCTGTTCACGCGGTACGACACGAAAGTTGTCAAAGTCATGTCTTCTGCTGATTCTGATCAGCGTGCTCCGCACGCGGGCGCTGGTGCCAGCTATGCGAGCGCGGGCGTCGACATCGAAGCGGGCGACCGCGCGGTAGAGCTGATGAAGGAGTGGGTGAAGAAGACCCAGCGCCCCGAGGTCCTCGGCGGCCTCGGCGGCTTCGCCGGGCTCTTCGACGCCTCCGCCCTCAAGCGCTACGAGCGACCCCTTCTCGCCTCCGCCACCGACGGCGTCGGCACCAAGGTCGACATCGCGCGTCGGATGGGCGTCTACGACACCATCGGCCACGACCTGGTCGCCATGGTCATGGACGACATCGTGGTGTGCGGCGCCGAGCCGCTGTTCATGACCGACTACATCTGCGTCGGCAAGGTCCACCCCGAGCGGGTCGCCGCCATCGTCAAGGGCATCGCGGAGGGCTGTGTGCTGGCCGGCTGCGCCCTGGTGGGCGGCGAGACGGCCGAACACCCCGGGCTGCTGGGCGAGGACGACTTCGACGTCGCCGGCGCCGGTACGGGCGTCGTGGAGGCCGACCGGCTGCTGGGCGCGGATCGTATCCGTACGGGTGACGCGGTGATCGCCATGGCGTCCTCCGGGCTTCACTCGAACGGGTACTCCCTGGTCCGGCACGTCCTGCTGAACACCGCGGGCCTCTCGCTCGACGCGCGGATCGAGGAGCTCGGCCGCACCCTGGGCGAGGAGCTGCTGGAGCCGACGAAGATCTACTCCCTGGACTGCCTGGCCCTCACGCGCACCACCGACGTGCACGCCTTCAGCCACGTCACGGGCGGCGGGCTGGCCGCCAACCTGGCCCGGGTGATCCCGGACGCGCTGCACGCGACCGTCGACCGCTCCACCTGGTCCCCGGGCGCGATCTTCGACCTCGTCGGGAAGACCGGCGACGTCGAGCGCCTGGAGCTGGAGAAGACCCTCAACATGGGCGTCGGCATGATCGCGGTCGTCCCCGGGGAGTCGGCGGACGTCGCCCTCGCGACCCTGGCCGACCGCGGGGTCGACGCCTGGGTGGCGGGCGAGATCACCGACCGGGGCGAGCACGAAACGGGCGCCGCCCTGGTGGGGGAGTACGCGAGCTGAGGCCCTGCGGGCAGCACAGAACCCGGTCGGTGACCGAAGTCACCGACCGGGTGAGTGCTCAATACAGGTCAAGCTCCGCGACGGTGCTGTGAGGACTGGTCGTCCTCTTCCTCGTCGTCGTCCTCGTAGAGGTCGGCGTAGCGAGAGTACAGGTCGTCGTCGTCATGCTCATCGTCCTCGAAGCGGTCGCCGTTCGGCGACTGGTTCGACGTCGATGCGCCCAGCTCCTCGGCCAGGCGTGAGAGGTCCGTCCCACCGCTGTTGTACTTCAGCTGGCGGGCGACCTTCGTCTGCTTGGCCTTGGCCCGGCCGCGCCCCATGGCTCGACCCCCTCAACGACGGGGCTCGACGGCCCCAGAGTCTGACACGCGTTCATGATCTGGAACGGACTCTCCGCGGAGAGGCCGGTCCGTAGGGCTTCCACGGTACCTGAGCCCGCGCCCATACGGTACGTCGCCCGCAGTACGCGCGTGTGCACAGGACCTTCGAGGTGCCCTGTCCTCGCTGGTCAGTGGCGATTTTAACCACTTATCCGAGGACGACCCGCCGACGGAAGTGAGAGTTCTCTCCAAGTTCCCGCCGACGGGTACCGCTCAGGCGTGCGATCGGGCGCCGGCGCCCGGCCGTGGATCAGCGTGGCACACAGTCCTCGGCCCGGGCTTCGGCCATCCGCTGCTCGGCGATCCGGTCGGCCGCGGCGGCAGGCGGAATGCCGTCGTCCTTCGCACGTGCGAATATGGCCAGCGTGGTGTCGAAGATCTTCGCCGCCTTGGCCTTGCACCGGTCGAAGTCGAACCCGTGCAGCTCGTCAGCGACCTGGATGACCCCGCCGGCGTTCACCACGTAGTCCGGCGCGTAGAGGATCCCGCGGTCGGCGAGGTCCTTCTCCACACCCGGATGGGCGAGCTGGTTGTTGGCCGCGCCGCACACCACCCGGGCGGTCAGCACCGGCACGGTGTCGTCGTTCAGCGCCCCGCCGAGCGCGCAGGGGGCGTAGATGTCGAGCCCCTCGACGCGGATCAGCGCGTCGGTGCCGGCCACGGCCGCCACACCCTCGGCGTGCTGGTCGAGGACGCGCCGTACCGCCTCCTCGCGCACGTCCGTGATCACCACCTCGGCACCCTCGTCCCGCAGGTGCCGCACCAGGTGGTGCCCGACCTTGCCCACGCCGGCGATACCGACCTTCCGGCCACGCAGCGAGGGGTCGCCCCACAGGTGCTGGGCGGAGGCCCGCATGCCCTGGTAGACGCCGAACGCCGTGAGCACGGAGGAGTCGCCGGCGCCGCCGTTCTCCGGGGAGCGGCCCGTCGTCCAGCGGCACTCGCGCGCCACGACGTCCATGTCGGCGACGTACGTACCGACGTCGCACGCGGTGACGTACCGCCCGCCGAGCGAGGCCACGAACCTCCCGTAGGCGAGCAGCAGCTCCTCGGTCTTGTCGCGCTCCGGGTCCCCGATGATCACGGCCTTGCCGCCGCCGTGGCCGAGCCCGGCCATGGCGTTCTTGTAGGACATCCCGCGCGCGAGGTTGAGCGCGTCGGCGACGGCCTCCGCCTCGGTCGCGTAGGGGTAGAAGCGCGTACCGCCGAGCGCGGGGCCCAGGGCGGTGGAGTGGATGGCGATGACGGCCTTGAGTCCGCTGGCGCGGTCCTGGCAGAGCACGACTTGCTCATGACCGCCCTGGTCCGAGTGGAACAGGGTGTGCAGTACATCAGCAGGTGCGCCGGTTACGTCGGTCACGGTGGTGACTCCTGAAGCGAGTAGCGGCTGTGGTCCTGGGACCAGCTCCATGGGGGTCCCCCCACGCTTTTGGCAGTGGGGGAGGGTGGCGGGGGCTGTGGCATGAGCGTAGAGCCTGTGCCCGCACGCCATCCGCGCAGTGTTCAGGATCACCCTCCCAGGGCTTGAGCGCACGCATCCACGTGGCACGATTTGCAGTGGTTTCCCCAGTCCGTTCGAGTACGGCTCGTGCGGGTCCGGTGCGGGACCCGCGAGGGTTTCGAGCCGGGTCCGCTGGGGAGGGAGCAGGCGTGCCCAAGGTGTCCTCGGTTACCGTCCCCTACGCGACGTACCTGCGCGTGTACGAGCCGCTGGCCGCCTTCCCCGAGCCGGAACGCGAGCACTGGGCGCGGTACGCCCGCCGGCCCGACCGGCCCTCCTACCAGGACGAACTCCGTCGCTCCCTGGCCGACCTGCTGCCCACCCCGCCCATTCCCGTGCCGGTGCACGAGAGCGGCGACGCCTTCGTGCTGGACGTCGACGGCGTGGTCTGCGTCTGTCCCTGGCGCACCCGGCTGCGCGGCTGGCAGGCCCTGGGCGACCTGGCCGAGGAACTGCCCCCGCCGGTCCTGGACGCGGTGCTGCCCCCGGTCGTACGCCACCAGGCCACCCGCGACTACGAGCGCTGGCTCGCCCGCAACCCCGACGCCCGCCCCTGGATCCGCACCGCGACCTGGCAGGTGCCGCTGAACTGGTTCGTCCTGGTCTCCGACGAGGAGCGGGAGTACGTCAAGGCCTCCGGCGACCCCGGGGCCCCGGGTGGCGAGCCGCCCGTGCTGCGCTACCGCACGCCCATGGTGCAGGCCCGGCGGCGGGTGGCGCGCGGGCTGCGCGCGCTGAAGGACGCCATCGAGGAGGGGCCGCTGATCGACGGCCTGGTGGACGTCGGCCGCTGGCTGGAGGAGTTCCACCCGCGCTCGCTGGTGGAGCTGGACTACGGCGGCCTGGTGCACGTACTGCCCGCCGGCGAGCTCGAGGGCGATCACTCGGCGGCCGAGGTGGCCGAGGGCATCGACGCGCTGCGCCGCGGTGACGGGTCCGCCGCCGGCGAGGCGTACGGGCGGCTCGTGGAGCGCTGGCGGGCCGTGCGGGACCGGCGCTCGGCGAACTGACGGGACATTGAGTGACCTACGTCACGGCCTAAACCGCGTGAAACAGCGTACGGTCAACGCCACATCGGTGACCTGACGGGACGTAGGTCCTGATCCGGGCTTTTTGTGTCCAGGGCGTTACAAGGGTGACGGACCGCACGTACATCACCCTTGCGCCACTTGCCCGTCCTCATGCCAAAATAGGACAAGGAGTCCAGGGAGGACTCCTTCCGTCCAACTGTGCTGCAGTGTGGGCGGATTCTCAGCATTGCACGCTTTGGGGGGTCTGGTGACTCCTGATCGTCCTGTGACTGATCGTCACAGGGGCGTGACTGTCCGCTATGGCATGGTCCATCGGCTTCCGTCGCTGATGAACACCTGGGAGGGCAATTCCATCGGTTTGGCCGACGCGGCTGGACAGATGGTGTAGTTGTAGTGCCGAGGACAAGCCGTTCGTCCTATAACCGACTCGACTCGCGTCCGCCATTTCGGGCAACGCGGGTCAAGGTGCAGAATTTAGAGGAAAGAACCGAGAAGGTTCGGTTCTCCCGAGGAGGCCGCTCATGACCGCTCGCACCCCTGATGCCGAGCCGCTGCTGACCCCGGCTGAGGTCGCCACCATGTTCCGTGTGGACCCGAAGACGGTCACGCGGTGGGCGAAGGCCGGCAAGCTCACGTCGATCCGTACGCTCGGCGGGCACCGCCGCTACCGCGAGGCCGAAGTCCGCGCTCTGCTTGCGGGCATCCCGCAGCAGCGCAGCGAGGCCTGAAACAACTGAACAACCGGGCGACACGGCAGGTTCCCCCAACCGGCCCAGGCGCCCGAAACCCTAGCTCCAAGCGACGCGGGACCTGCCCCAACAGGCCCCACGCCCAAGCCGAACAGAACTTTCAGGCAAGCGACACAGGGTGCGTCGTCGATCGCGCTGGACTCCGCCGGGTCCAGCGCGATCTTTTTTGTGCGCCGAGCGGCGTCCGCGCGGGGCCCTGTGAGCGGGCTTGTCGGAGTCTGGGGGGCGATGTCGGATCCGCCGTGGGCGGCCCCTGAGTCAGGTGCAATTGCACATATTAAATTGACCAGTTGGAGGAGGCGTGTAAGTACCGCGCTTTCAAAAACTCATGCGGTGACACCCGTCACATGAGAGGGAGCTTGTTGCCACCGGCCCATGTGCACTACATGGAACATGCCTGCCCCGTGCTCATGCCCTGGAAGGCTTCTCGTCCTCCGCGGTCTCCGGCGGGGCCTGTGTGCCCCGCGGGGCGGAGTCCATCGCCAGCCGCAGCAGGTGGTGGCAGATCGGACAGTGCCGGGTGAGATGCCCGTAGGACGAGGCCGCCGACAGATGCGCCCTGAGCAGCGCCCGCGTCTCGTGCCTGACCGATGCCGCCATACGCCACCTCCGGGGCCGCTAGGGAGAACCGGGCCCTGTTTTCTGGGTACCGGCGGAATGTGACGCCGTCAAGACACACAGGGCCCTCCCGTGCGGCTTCCAGTCGTCGGAGGCGAGCATCAGGGGCACGGTGCCGAGGATCGAGCCTCCGGCGCACGGTGACACGAGAGGGCCCCGGGCAGGAGAACGGCCCGCATCCGTCGCTGGATGCGGGCCGCTCCTCTGTGCGGTCCTGACGGGATTTGCTGTGTCTGATTGCGGCTTCGCCGCGGGCGCGGCCTCCGCCTCGACGGGGGCGAGGGGGGACGGTCGGGCAGGTGGCATGAGTGAAGCCCGCCTCCCTGGGGGAGACGGGCCTCTTCCTTGTGCGGTCCTGACGGGATTTGAACCCGCGGCCTCCACCTTGACAGGGTGGCGAGCACTCCAAACTGCTCCACAGGACCAGGTTTCGCGGCGCCTCTGCTGCGTTGCGCTGCGAGAAGGACTGTACAGGAGGGTTCGGGTCCTGGTCGAACTCACCCCCCGTACCCAGGCGATTACGGCACAGCCGCGTCGATCGCCTTCACGATCCGCTTGTCCGAGACGGGGTACGCCGTGCCCAGCGCGTGGGCGAAGTAGCTCACCCGGAGCTCCTCGATCATCCAGCGGATGTCCAGGACCGAGGCGGGCACCGGACGGCCCTGCGGGAGCTGCTCGAGGAGCCAGGCGTACTCGTCCTGCATCTCGTGGACCTTCTCCATGCGCGTGGTGTCCCGCTGCACGTTCGTCGGCATCTGCTGCAGGCGCCGGTCCGCGGCCACCAGGTACCGCATGAGGTCCGGCAGCCGGCGTATCCCCGCCGCCGTCACGAAGCCCGGCTTCACGAGGGCGTCAAGCTGCGCCCGTACATCCGCCAGGTTCGGCAGCAGCGCGGGGCTCCGCACGGCCTTCAGCCGGCGCTCACAGGACTGCCAGGCGGCCAGCACCTGCTGCACCTGGCCCACCGTACGGACGGTCGTGTCCACGATCTCCGCGCGCACCTTGTCGTACAGCTTCCGGTAGGACTCCTCGTCCCACACCGGCCCCCCGAAGTCGCCGATGAGCTTGTCCGCCGCCGCCATCGCGCAGTCGTCGAACAGCGCCTGGATCGATCCGTGCGGATTCGCGGACAGAGCCAGCTTCTGGGCGTTCGTCAGCTTCTCGGACGCGAACTTCGCGGGATTCACCGGGACGTTGCGCAGGATCAGCCGCCGCGTGCCCCGCCACATCGCCTCGGCCTGCTCCTCCTCCGTGTCGAAGAGCCGTACGGAGACGGTGCCGGCCGTCGGTCCGTCGTCGACCAGCGCCGGGTACGCCTTCACCGGTTGACCGGCGCGGCGGGTCTCGAAGACGCGGGTGAGCGAGCCGATGGTCCAGTCGGTGAGGCCCTTGCGCTCCAGGGACTCCCCGCCCTGCCGCTCGGCGGTGGCCGCAGCGGCCTGGGAGAGGGCCTTGCGCGCCTTCGGTTTCAGCCGCAGCTTCAGCGCCTCCAGGTCCTTGTCCTCGGCCAGCTTCCGGCGCCGCTCGTCAACGATCCGGAACGTGATCTTCAGATGGTCGGGGATCTTCTCCCAGTCGAAGTCACCGGCTTCGAAGGGCACGCCGACCATGCGCTTCAGCTCGCGGGCCATGGTGGTGGTGAGCGGCTCCGAGAGCGGCGTCGCCTTCTCCAGGAACGCCTTCGCGTAGTTCGGCGCGGGCACGTAGTTGCGGCGGACCGGCTTGGGCAGGGAACGGATCAGCTCCGTCACCAACTCCTCCCTCAGGCCCGGGATCTGCCAGTCGAAGCCCTCGTCCGTGACCTGGTTGAGCACCTGGAGCGGGATGTGCACGGTCACGCCGTCCGCGTCCGCACCCGGCTCGAACTGGTACGTCACCCGGAACTTCAGCGGCCCCTGCCGCCAGGAGTCCGGATAGTCGGCCTTGGTGACCGCCTCCGCCGACTCCCGGATGAGCATCTCCCGCTCGAAGTCCAGGAAATCCGGCTGCTCCTGCCGCTTCCGCTTCCACCAGGAGTCGAAGTGGGCGCCGGAGACGACGTGTTCGGGCACCCGCTGGTCGTAGAAGTCGAACAGCGTCTCGTCGTCGACCACGATGTTCCGGCGCCGCGCCCGGTGCTCCAGTTCCTCGACCTCGCTGAGGAGCCTGCGGTTGTCGGCGAAGAACTTGTGGTGGGTGCGCCAGTCGCCCTCGACGAGCGCGTTGCGGATGAACAGCTCGCGGCTGACCTCCGGATCGATCCGGCCGTAGTTCACCTTCCGGTCGGCGACGATCGGCACGCCGTACAGCGTGACCTTCTCGTACGCCATCACCGCCGCCTGGTCCTTCTCCCAGTGCGGCTCGCTGTACGTCCGCTTCAGCAGGTGACCGGCCAGCGGCTCGACCCATTCCGGCTCGATCTTCGCGTTGACCCGGGCCCACAGGCGGGAGGTCTCCACCAGCTCGGCCGACATGACGAACCGGGGCGGCTTCTTGAACAGGGCCGAACCCGGGAAGATCGCGAACTTGGCGTTCCGCGCGCCCAGGTACTCGTTCTTCGCCCCCTCCTTCACATCTTTCATACCGATGTGCGAGAGCAAACCGGCGAGGAGGGAGACGTGGACACGGTCGTCGGGGGCGTCCTGGTCGTTGAGGTGGATGCCCATCTGCTTGGCGACCGTGCGCAGCTGCGTGTAGATGTCCTGCCACTCACGGATGCGCAGGAAGTTCAGGTACTCCTGCTTGCACATCCGCCGGAACGACGACGAGCCCCGCTCCTTCTGCTGCTCGCGGACGTACCGCCACAGGTTGAGGTAGGCGAGGAAGTCACTGGTCTCGTCCTTGAAGCGGGCGTGCTGCTGGTCGGCCTGCGTCTGCTTGTCGGCGGGGCGCTCGCGCGGGTCCTGGATGGACAGCGCGGCGGCGATCACCATGACCTCGCGGACACAGCCGTTCTTCTCCGCCTCCAGCACCATCCGCGCCAGACGCGGGTCCACGGGCAGCTGGGCCAGCTTGCGGCCGGTGTCCGTCAGACGCTTGCGCGGGTCCTTCTGGGCCGGGTCGAGGGCGCCCAGCTCCTGCAGCAGCTGCACGCCGTCGCGGATGTTGCGGTGGTCCGGCGGGTCGATGAAGGGGAACTTCTCGATGTCGCCCAGGCCGGCCGCGGTCATCTGCAGGATGACGGAGGCGAGGTTGGTGCGGAGGATCTCGGCGTCGGTGAACTCGGGGCGGGCCGCGAAGTCCTCCTCGCTGTACAGCCGGATGCAGACACCGTCGCTGGTCCGGCCGCAGCGGCCCTTGCGCTGGTTGGCGCTGGCCTGCGAGATCGGCTCGATGGGGAGCCGCTGCACCTTCGTACGGTGGCTGTAGCGGCTGATCCGGGCGAAGCCGGGGTCGATCACGTACTTGATGCCGGGGACGGTCAGGGACGTCTCGGCGACGTTGGTCGCCAGAACGATCCTGCGGCCGGTGTGGGGCTGGAAGACGCGATGCTGCTCGGCGTGCGAGAGGCGGGCGTAGAGCGGCAGGATCTCCGTGAAGCGGAAGTTCTTCCTGGTGAGCGCGTCGGCGGTGTCCCGGATCTCCCGCTCCCCGGAGAGGAACACGAGGATGTCGCCCTTGCCCTCGGCCATCAGTTCCTCGACGGCGTCGGTGATGGCGGTGATCTGGTCGCGGTCGGCGTCCTCGGAGTCCTCTTCAAGAAGAGGCCGGTAGCGGACCTCGACCGGATACGTCCGCCCGCTGACCTCGACGATGGGCGCGTCACCGAAGTGCCGGGAGAAACGCTCGGGGTCGATGGTGGCGGAAGTGATGACGACTTTCAGATCCGGCCGCTGCGGGAGCAGCCGGGCCAGATACCCGAGCAGGAAGTCGATGTTCAGGGACCGCTCGTGGGCCTCGTCGATGATGATCGTGTCGTAGGCGCGCAGCTCACGGTCGGTCTGGATCTCGGCGAGCAGGATGCCGTCCGTCATCAGCTTGATGAAGGTGGCGTCCGGGTTCACCTGGTCGGTGAACCGCACCTTCCAGCCGACGGCCTCACCGAGGGGGGTGTCCAGCTCCTCGGCGACACGCTCGGCGACGGTACGGGCGGCGATCCTGCGGGG
Organism: Streptomyces sp. NPDC051636; assembly: GCF_044453765.1. NCBI lineage: Bacteria > Bacillati > Actinomycetota > Actinomycetes > Kitasatosporales > Streptomycetaceae > Streptomyces > Streptomyces sp. NPDC051636. The sequence goes on from NZ_JBITDA010000005.1 coordinate 344,622, forward strand.
CTGGGTGTGCCCGATCATGCCGCGCACGCCGCGCCCCAGCTCGAGACAGATCTTCGGGATCTGCGTGGTCTTCCCGGACCCGGTCTCACCGGCGACGATGACGACCTGGTGATCACGGATGGCGTCCGCGATCTCGTCCTTCTTCTGGCTGACCGGCAGCTGCTCGGGATACGTGACGGCGGGCACACGGGAGCGCCGCTCGTCCATCCGGGCCTCGGCCCTGCCGACTTCCGCCTCGATCTCGGCGAGGACGGCGGCGCGGGCCTCCGGCTTACGGATCTTGCGTGCGCCCTCGAGCCTGCGCCCGAGCCGGTGCGCGTCGCGCAGCGACAGCTCGGTCAGGCGGGGGGCGAGGGTGCCGAGGGCGGGGGCGGGATGCGTAGACATACGGGGTCCAGGATCTCACCTCGGCGAAATTCCTGGCGAACGATTTGCCTCCGGCCGCTCAGCAGGGCTTTTCCAGCCCGCCCACTCGCGAGCAGCGGCTGCCCTACTGGCTCCGCCGGGCTGGAGGGGCCGTTGGCGCGGGGTCCCGGCGGGACCCGTCGCCCAGGGCGATCGACCTCGCCGTATTGGACACGGCCTTGATCCCCAGGTACGCCGTGGTCATGCTGCTCACCGCGGTGAACGCGGCCGTCAGCACGCCGACGATCACCGCCCTGTCCCCGTTGAGCCGCCATACCCCGAAGATCGCGACCCCGGCGATCGCCAGGTTGCTGATGACCACGGCCAGTAGCCCGTACCGCGCCCGGTCCTTCTCCAGCTCGACATCCCGAATGGCTTTGGCCTCGTCCCGGCTCATCGTCCCCCGCCCCCAAGAAATCACGGCCGACCAGCCGGAACGTAGCGCCGGGCAGGCCCGCTGCCAAGCGCTGGAAACCGTCCCCGCCGCTGCCACCCATGCCCCTCATGAACACGACGAAGGCCCCGTCCTGGTGGACGGGGCCTTCTGGCTGTGGCTGGGGCCGGGGTCGAACCGGCGACCTTCCGCTTTTCAGGCGGACGCTCGTACCAACTGAGCTACCCAGCCACGGGGTTTCACGTGAAACAAAACCCCAAGCGGTCCTGACGGGATTTGAACCCGCGGCCTCCACCTTGACAGGGTGGCGAGCACTCCAAACTGCTCCACAGGACCAAGCGTTGTGTACGACAGTGTCGCACACGGTACTGCGTGCCCCCAACGGGATTCGAACCCGTGCTACCGCCTTGAAAGGGCGGCGTCCTAGGCCGCTAGACGATGAGGGCTATCGGCCCGCCTGGGCGCTTCTCAGCGCGTCGGGGACGTGAGAAGCATATGGGATGGCGCGGGGTATCGCCAAAACGGTTTACGGGCCCCCGGACGACGAGGGGGAGGACGGGGCGGGGGACGAGGCCGTGGGGGCCGGGGTCGCGCCCGGCTGGTTGTCCTCCGGGAGGTGGCGGCTGACCTCGGCCGTCGTCAGGCCCAGGCCGCCCAGTTTGATCGCGTCCCAGGCCTGGAGGCGGCGGGTGTCCCGGTCGAAGTAGAGGATCGACGCCTCGATCGGGGCCGGGTACGTGTGCTCGACGGCGCGCAGGCCGCTGCCGCCCGTGGAGCCTTCGACACGCAGCCGGGTGCCGCGCTTCATGATCTTCGTGTCCTCCTGGTGGAGATGGCCGGCCAGCACCAGGGGCACCTCACCGTCCGTCTCGCGCGCGGCGGAGGGCTCGTGGATCAGGGCCACGTCCACCGGGGTGCCGGCCTGCCGCTGGTTGTGCAGGGCCGCGGCCAGGCGGTCGCCCGCCAGCTGCTCCGCGTTGCCGCTGGACCGGCCCGAGCGGTCGGGGGTGAACTGCGGATCGCCCGTGCCCGCGAAGCGCAGGCCGGCCACCGTCTCCGCCCGGCCGTCGTCCAGGACGTGCACGTTCTTCATCCGCTCCAGGTACCGCTGGGTCACCCGCGAGTCGTGGTTCCCTCGGACCCACACGTACGGCACGCCCAGGTCGGCGACGGGGTCAAGGAAGCCGTTCTCCGCCGCCGTGCCGTGGTCCATGGTGTCGCCGGTGTCGACGATCACGTCCACCTTGTACTCCTCGACCAGCGAGGCGATGATCTTCCAGCTCGCCGGGTTGAGGTGGATGTCCGACACGTGCAGTACCCGGATGGTGGTGGGGTCGGGCTGGTAGGCCGGGAGCGTGGACGTGACGTCGTACAGCTTCGTCACGTTCGTCACCAGGCGTGCCAGCTCCTTCTGGTAGACGTCGAACTCCGTCACGATGCTGCGCGCGTTGCCGACCAGTGACGGCGCGGAGGACAGCAGGCCGGAGAAGCGCGGTTCCAGGACCGACTCGGGGTTCCAGGTGGCGTACGCCGTCGCCCCGGACGCCGCGAGGAGGGTGAGGGCCAGGCCGCCGGCCGCCAGGGCGCGGCGCGGGCGGCGGTAGACCGCCAGGCCGAGCGCCGTCGCGCCGGCGACCACGGCGACGCAGGAGCGTACGGCCAGGTCGAACGTGCCGTGTTCGACGTCCCGGGCGACCTCGTCCTGCAGGCCGGAGAGGCGTTCGGGGTGGTCGACCAGGGCCTGGGAGCGGACCGGGTCGAGCTGGTCGGCGCTCACGTCCAGGCGGACCGGCGCGACGTGACTGTCGAGGGACAGGGCGCCGAGCGGCGAGACGTTGATCTTCGTGCCGCCGGTGAGGGAGGGGCGCAGGGTCATCGTCGTGTTCATCGGGCCGACCGGGGCCCGTACGTTGCCCACGATCAGCAGGCCCAGCCAGGCGCCGACCAGCACGACGGCGGTCAGGCCGAGGGCGCGGGCCCAGGGGCGGGGCCGGGCGGCGAGTTCGAGCGGGGGAAGGGTTCGGGGGTGTTTCGAGGTCCGGTTCTTCATGCGGTTGCGGGCTGCGAGGGGGACGCGGGCCATTGGTGCCGTATGCCCGGGTCCGGGCGTGGATATGCGGCGGTCCACGAGTCACGTACGGGGGTGTCGTACCGGACAATGGCCCTGTGCTGGAGATGACGCGCGAGGAGTTCGAGGAACTGGTCGCCGAGGCGCTCGACCGGATTCCGCCGGAGCTGACGCGGCTGATGGACAACGTCGCGGTGTTCGTCGAGGACGAGCCGCCCGCCGACGATCCCGAGCTGCTCGGGCTGTACGAGGGGACCCCGCTGACCGATCGCGGCGAGTGGTACGCGGGCGTGCTGCCGGACCGGATCACCGTCTACCGGGGGCCGACGCTGCGGATGTGCGAGACGCGGGAGGACGTGGTCGCGGAAACCGAGGTGACCGTGGTGCACGAGATCGCGCACCACTTCGGGATCGACGACGAGCGGTTGCACGCCCTCGGGTACGGCTGATTCCTTCTTCCCGGGGGTCTTTCCGGCGCGGGCCGCGTGTCCTCTTGCGGGCGGCGGGAGTTGGGCAGGTTGACTCCTTCACCCCGCCCCCGGAGGTGGCCGCCGTGCGCCCCTTGTCCGTACCCGTCCGTCTGGCCGCCACGGCGATGGTCCTCGCGGCCGCCTCCGGTTGTGTGAACGTGGGGGACGACGCGGGCCCGGCCAGAGCGTCGCACTCGGCGGGGCGGCGGGGTGGTGAGGCGCCGGACGGCGGGGCGGCGGTCTCGGGGCGTGGTGCGGGGTACGCCGGCAAGGCGGGTGACGGCAAGCACGGGCACGGCGGGAAGGCGAAGCACGGGAAGTCGGCCTCGGCGTCGGCCACGCCGTCGGCGGGGGGCAGCGCGTCGGCGGACGCGCCGGCCAAGCCGGGGAGGACCGCGAAGCCGGGGGATGCGGCGCCGACCAAGGCGCAGCCCAGCCCGACGCGGACGGCGGAGCCGCCGCCCACGCCGCCGCCTCCGCCGCCGTCCCCGTCCACGGAGCCTCCGTCCGCGGAGCCGTCCTCGTCGGCGCACCAGGAGACGGGGCCGCAGCTCACGCAGCGGGAGCCGGCGCCGGAGGCCGGGTTGCCGGCGTAAGCGCGGGTCGGCTGTGTGACGTACGTCTACGGGACTCGGTTTGCCTTCGGGGGTGTTGGGTGCGTATGGTGGTAGATCGTTTGATCCCATTTGCCCGGCGCCACCGCAGAGCGCGCCGTGTGGCGCGTACTCTCCCTTGCCGTGGCGGACCGCATAGAGGCGGTCGTAATGCGACTCACGGAGTTGACGGGCGCGTGCCGACGAGACTCCGGAAGGTTTCGCATTCGCATGTCCATTTCCAGTACTGATCACGTCGTCGTGCCCGAGAACGTCGAGAACATCGACGACGTCGTGGCCGAGACCAACGACGAGACCAGCACCCCCGAGGTCACCTTCGCGGACCTCGGTCTCCCCGAGGGCGTCGTGCGCAAGCTCGCGCAGAACGGCGTGACCGTGCCCTTCCCGATCCAGGCGGCGACCATTCCGGACGCCCTGGCCGGCAAGGACATCCTCGGCCGTGGCCGCACCGGCTCCGGCAAGACCCTCTCCTTCGGTCTGCCGACCCTGGCCCGCCTGACCGGCGGCCGTACCGAGAAGCACCGCCCGCGCGCCGTGATCCTCACCCCGACCCGTGAGCTCGCGATGCAGGTCGCGGACGCGCTGCAGCCCTACGGCGACCAGCTCGGCCTGAAGATGAAGGTCGTCTGCGGCGGTACGTCGATGGGCAACCAGATCTACGCCCTGGAGCGCGGCGTCGACGTCCTCGTCGCCACGCCCGGCCGACTGCGCGACATCATCAGCCGCGGCGCCTGCTCCCTGCAGGACGTCCAGGTCGCCGTCCTCGACGAGGCCGACCAGATGTCCGACCTGGGCTTCCTGCCCGAGGTCACCGAGCTGCTGGACCAGATTCCGGCGGGCGGTCAGCGGATGCTGTTCTCCGCGACGATGGAGAACGAGATCAAGACCCTCGTCGACCGGTACCTCACGGACCCGGTCCTGCACGAGGTGGACGCGGCGCAGGGTGCGGTGACGACCATGTCGCACCACATCCTGATCGTGAAGCCCAAGGACAAGGCGCCGGTCACCGCGGCGATCGCCTCCCGCAAGGGCCGCACCATCATCTTCGTCCGCACCCAGCTCGGCGCCGACCGTGTCGCCGAGCAGCTGCGCGACGCGGGCGTGAAGGCGGACGCGCTGCACGGCGGCATGACCCAGGGCGCCCGCACCCGCACGCTGGCCGACTTCAAGGACGGCTACGTCAACGTCCTGGTCGCCACCGACGTCGCCGCCCGCGGCATCCACGTGGACGGCATCGACCTCGTCCTGAACGTCGACCCGGCCGGCGACCACAAGGACTACCTGCACCGGGCCGGCCGTACCGCCCGCGCGGGCCGCACGGGCACGGTCGTGTCGCTGTCCCTCCCGCACCAGCGGCGCCAGATCTTCCGCCTCATGGAGGACGCCGGCGTCGACGCCGCGCGCCACATCATCCAGGGCGGTGCCGCCTTCGACCCGGAGGTCGCCGAGATCACCGGCGCCCGTTCGATGACCGAGGTCCAGGCCGAGTCCGCGGGCAATGCCGCCCAGCAGGCCGAGCGTGAGGTCGCCCAGCTCACCAAGCAGCTGGAGCGCGCCCAGCGCCGGGCCGCCGAGCTGCGCGAGGAGGCCGACCGGCTGGTCGCCAGGGTCGCCCGCGAGCGGGGCGAGGACCCGGAGGCCGCGGTCGCCGAGGCGCAGGCCGAGGCGCAGGCCGTGGCCGAGGTCTCGGTTCCCGAGCAGCCGGTCGCGCAGGATGTCGACCGGGCCGAGCGCGAGGAGCGTACGGCGCCTTCGTCGTCGTACGAGCGTCGTGAGCGCCGGGACGAGCGGGGCGAGCGGGGCGGGCGTTCCTTCGACCGCGACCGTGGTGCCCGTTCGTTCGAGCGTCGTGACAACGACCGTGGCGGGTTCAACCGCGACCGTCGGGACGGTGAGCGTGGCGGCTTCCGCCGGGACGACCGCCGGGACGACCGTGGTGGCCGTTCGTTCGAGCGTCGTGACAACGACCGTGGGTTCGAGCGTCGTGAGAACGACCGTGGCGGGTTCCGCCGGGACGACCGCCGGGACGGCGAGCGTGGCGGGTTCCGCCGGGACGACCGCCGGGACGACCGTGGTGGCCGTTCCTTCGACCGTGACCGTGGTGGCTTCGACCGTGACCGTGGTGCCCGTTCGTTCGAGCGTCGTGAGAACGACCGTGGCGGGTTCCGCCGGGACGACCGCCCCGCCGCCCGTCGCGACGAGCGTGGCGGCCACCGCGGCAGCGACCGTCCGTTCAACCGTGACCGCCGTGACGACCGTCCGGGTTTCCGCTCGGCCGGCCACGACCGCCCGAACGGCCGTCGTGACGACCACCGCGGCTCCGGCACCGGTTCCTTCGGCCGCCGTGACGACAAGCCGCGCTGGAAGCGCAACGGCTGACGCGGACAGCCGCAGGCAGTGAGTACAGCGCCGTGGCCCCCACCGACATCCGGTGGGGGCCACGGCGCTTTGTCGTCCCGTCCCACGTGACCTGCGGGCAGTTTTTGGTCAGAGCGAGTCTTTGAGTGACGCATGTCACGCCTCCGGTGAGGGAATCGCTGGGGACATGACAGATGACGCGCTCGCGAGTGGGCTGTCGGACGAGGAACGGCTTGCCCAGCTCGGTTACACCCAGGTCCTCGCCCGTCGAATGTCGGCGTTCTCCAACTACGCCGTCTCCTTCACGATCATCTCGGTCCTTTCCGGCTGCCTGACCCTCTATCTCTTCGGGATGAACACCGGCGGCCCGGCGGTGATCACCTGGGGCTGGGTGGCGGTCGGCCTGATGACCCTCCTCGTCGGCCTGTCGATGGCTGAAATCTGTTCGGCGTATCCGACGTCGGCGGGCCTGTACTTCTGGGCGCACAGGCTGGCACCGCCGCGCTCGGCCGCCGCCTGGGCGTGGTTCACGGGCTGGTTCAACGTGCTGGGCCAGGTGGCGGTGACGGCGGGCATCGACTTCGGGGCGGCGTCCTTCCTGGGCGCCTACCTGAACCTGCAGTTCGGCTTCGAGGTCACCCCGGGCCGCACGGTCCTGCTCTTCGCCGGGATCCTGCTGCTGCACGGTCTGCTGAACACCTTCGGCGTCCGGATCGTCGCCTTCCTCAACAACGTGAGCGTGTGGTGGCACGTGCTCGGGGTGGCCGTCATCGTCGGCGCGCTGACCTTCGTACCGGACCACCACCAGTCGGCGTCCTTCGTGTTCACGAAGTTCGTCGACAACACGGGCTGGGGCAGCGGCCCGTACGTCGTCCTGCTCGGCCTGCTGATGGCCCAGTACACCTTCACCGGCTACGACGCCTCCGCCCACATGACGGAGGAGACCCACGACGCGGCGACGGCGGGACCCAAGGGCATCGTCCGCTCGATCTGGACCTCCTGGATCGCCGGATTCGTCCTCCTCCTGGGCTTCACCTTCGCGATCCAGTCGTACGGCGAAGAGCTCGCGTCCCCGACGGGCGCCCCCCCGGCGCAGATCCTCCTCGACGCGCTGGGCGCGACGTCCGGGAAGCTGCTGCTGCTGGTGGTGATCGGCGCCCAGCTGTTCTGCGGGATGGCGTCGGTGACGGCCAACAGCCGCATGATCTACGCCTTCTCGCGCGACGGCGCGCTGCCCCTCTCGCACGTCTGGCACACGGTGAGCCCGCGCACCCGTACTCCCGTGGCGGCGGTGTGGCTGGCGACGACCGGCGCCCTGGTCCTCGGCCTGCCCTACCTGATCAACAACACGGCGTACGCGGCGGTGACGTCGATCGCGGTGATCGGCCTGTACATCGCGTACGTCGTCCCGACCCTGCTGCGGGTCCGCAAGGGGGCCGCGTTCGTGCGGGGGCCGTGGCACCTGGGCCGCTGGTCGCAACCGATCGGTGTGGTGTCGGTGGTGTGGGTCGGGGTCATCACGGTCCTCTTCATGCTTCCGCAGGTCTCCCCGGTCACCTGGGAGACCTTCAACTACGCCCCGGTCGCCGTCCTGGTCGTCCTCGGTTCCGCGGCGGCCTGGTGGCTGGCCTCGGCCCGGTACTGGTTCCTCAACCCCGACCACGCCCGCACCCGCGCCCGCGAGGCGTCCCGCGCCGGGGCCCCAGAACCGGTCGATCCCTGACGATCCCTGACCCTTCCGGGCCCTTCTGCCACCCGACGCCGCCCCCGTCCCCGATACCCGATCGGAGACACGGCATCATCCGGCTATGCTCGGGGTGGCAACATCGCCTGGGCCCTTAGCTCAATTGGCAGAGCAGTGGACTTTTAATCCATTGGTTGTGGGTTCGAGTCCCACAGGGCCTACGGGCTGCGGGAAGGGGGGAACCCCTCTGACCCGCTGTGCGGCGTCCGGGCCGGCTTCGGCCGGCTCGGGCGCCGCTTCGTTTCCGGGCCCGTGCGTGATCACTCAGCGCACCGGACCCCGATGAGCACCCCGTCGCCCGCCTTGTGGAGCTCGACGGCGAACTACGGGTCAGCGGTGAGCACGTCACGAAAGGGTGCCATCTGCTCCCGGTGGTTCACCGCGTTGTCGGCGGCCACCACGCCGTACGGCTTCAACACCCGCCGCGGTGCGGCAGTAGTCCACGTATGCGGGTATGCGGGCCGCTCCGCGTCGAGCACGACGAGGCCCGCCGGCGTGTCGGGCGTCTTGGCCGGTACGTCGGCTCCGTCGCCCCGCACCACGTCCACATGGTCCCGGACCCCGGCGCGCTCCAGGTTCCGCAGCGCCGCCACGGCCCGGGCCAACACCGAGGAGCTGCGCTGGACGTGGACCAGCAGGACGTTCGCTCGCGCGGCGTCCCGGGTCATCCTGCGCAGGCGCAGCAGCCGGTCGGCCAGGAGCCCGTCGTGCGCCCGCCCTTCCTGGTTCGTGAGGTGAGTGAAGGGGGCGAGCCGGACCTCGGGGGGTCGCGAGCCTCCGGGCGGTACGCGTCCGGGCGCGGGGGGCGCACGTGCTGTGGGGTCTCGCCCGTCTGCCGGCGGTCGCCTTCGTCGACGCGCCCCCTGTGCCGGGCCGGCCCGTGGCCGGGTTCGTGAGCCCGCCGGGGTGGGCGGAAGGCTGCGCGGGCGTCGCGCTGCGTCTGCTCGGCGTGCCGGAGTCGGGTACGCCGCTCACCGAGGTGGGCCTCGGTGAGTCGGGGGAGGCGGAGCTCGCGCAGGTTCGGTACGGGCGGCCGGAAGTGCTCGGGCAGCTGTTGTTCAACTGGCGGGACCGAGCGGCGCCCGGGCCTCGCGCTGCTGCTGTTCGCGACCTGCCCGGCGATCGCGTGGCCGCCGCCAGCACCGCGCTGAGCATCAACTCCCGGGTCCGGGCCTCGGTGGGCACCGCGCTGCTGTCGGTGGTGCTGGGCTCGGCGGGCACGGACCCGGCGGGATTCCGGATCGCGTACGCGGTCGCGGCGGGGCTGCCGGCCCTGGCCTGCTGCCTGCGGCACTCTTTCCCGGGCGGCGGTCCCGCGGGCGGGTCCTGACCTGTCCGCATGGCCCACATGCGCGGTCTGCCCGGCCCGGGACCCGCTCAGCCGCCGCTCACCCCGCGCCGAGCTCTGTCAACTCCCCGAGCGGCAGCGTGTGCTGCGTCTGCAGCACCTTCGCCCGCAGGTACCGCACATTGTGGGCGGTGGTGAAAACCCCGGTGGGCACCCGGTCCCGCACATCGATGCCCAGCCCGCGCAACTGGTCCGCCTTGTCGGGGTTGTTGGAGAGCAGGTCCAGTTCCTCGATGCCGAGGGCGCGGAGCATCTGGCCGGCCGCCGTGTAGTCGCGGGCGTCCTCCGGCAGGCCGAGGGCGGCGTTGGCCTCGTAGGTGTCCAGGCCCTGGTCCTGGAGGGCGTACGCGTCGAGCTTGTTGTAGAGGCCGATGCCGCGGCCCTCCTGGCGGAGGTAGAGCAGGACGCCGCCGCGGCCGGCGATGCGCTCGACCGCCTCGCGCAGCTGGGGACCGCAGTCGCAGCGGGCGGAGCCGAAGACGTCCCCGGTCAGGCACTCGGAGTGCAGGCGGACCAGCGGGACGGTGCCGGGGGCGGGGCTGCCGAGGACGGCGGCCACGTGTTCCCGGCCGTCGGCCAGGCCGTGGAAGGTGACCAGGTCGGCGTCGACGCTGTAGCCGTCGTGGAAGCGCAGCGGTACCCGGACGCGGGCGCGCGGGGTGGCGGCGGGGGTGTCGGGCATGCGGGTTCTCCGGGTCCGGTGGTCGGGGCAGAAACCTGCTTCAGATTTGAAGCAGATCCACGGCCGGAACCCTACTCCATGCTTTAAATTTGAAGCAACTGGATTTCGCCCGCTCCGACGCAGCCGGATCCGATGCCCCCGGCTTCACGGTCACGCGGCGGCGGTCAGGAGCACGGCGGGGAGGAGCGGCGCCGCCACGGCACCTCGTCGGGCGCGGGCCGCACTGTCCCGTCACCCTGCAGCGCCCGCACGATCCCCCCGCAGATCGCCTCCAGCTGCTGCACCTGCTCGGCGGCGAGATGGTCGAACAGCGACGCCCGGACGGTCTCCACATGGCCCGGTGCCGCGCGCTCCAGCACGGCCATCCCCTCGTCGGTCAGGGCGGCGACACTGCCCCGCTTGTCCCACCGGCAGCTCTCGCGCCGCACCAGCCCGTCCTTCTCCAGCCGGGTCACCGCGTACGTCAGCCGGCTGCGGGTGATCTTCAGCGCCTCGGCGAGCTCGGTCATGCGCAGCCGGCGTTCCGGAGTCTCGGAGAGGGTGGCCAGGATGGAGTAGTAAAGGTGCGGCATGCCCGCGTCCTGCTGGAGCTGCCGGTCCAGTGCGTCCTCCAGGAGATGGGTCGCTGCCACGTACGCGCGCCAGGCGCGCTGCTCCTCGGGGGTGAGCCAGCGGGTCGTCATGCCGCCAGTGTAGGTTTGTTTCAAACTTGAACCAAGCCCTGTCTCCCCGTCCGCCCACGCGTCCGTCCGTCTGCCCGCCCGCCCCCGCCCGTCGCCCGAAGAGAGCGCGTCGATGCCCCGACCGTACGTACTGCTGTCCGCCGCCGTCTCCCTCGACGGCTACCTCGACGACACCGGCCCCGACCGGCTGCTGCTGTCCAGCCCGGCCGACTTCGACCGGGTCGACGAGGTACGGGCCTCCGTCGACGCGATCCTGGTCGGCGCCGGCACCATCCGTGCCGACAACCCGCGGCTGCTGGTCAACTCGCCCGAGCGGCGGGCGGCCCGGCTCGCCGCGGGGCAGGCCGAGTACCCCCTCAAGGTCACCGTCAGCGGTGCCGGAGACCTGGACCCGGACGCGAACTTCTGGCACACGGGCGGTGAGAAGGTCCTCTACACGACCGACAAGGGAGCGGAGCGGGCCCGCGCACTGGGCCTCGCCGCCGATGTCGTCCCGCTGGGCGCCGGCCTCGACTGGCCCGCGCTGCTCGAACACCTGCATGAGGTGCGCGGGGTGCGCCGCCTGATGGTAGAGGGCGGCGGGACCATCCACACCCAGCTGCTGCAGCAGGGCTTCGCCGACGAACTGCACCTCGTCCTCGCCCCCCTCCTCGTCGGCGACCCGAACGCGCCCCGCCTCTTCGGCCCCGGCGGCTACCAGGCCGGCCGCCTGCGGCTGCTGGAGACGCGCCGTATCGAGGACGTCGTCCTGATGCGCTACGAGCCGACCGCACCCGGCACCGGCATCTCCGTCTCCGCCGCCGACCGCCACTGGCTGCGGATCGCCTGCGAGCTGGCCGCGCTGTGCCCGCCCTCGGACACGGCGTTCAGCGTCGGGGCGGTGGTGGTGGCCGCCGACGGTACGGAGCTCGCGCGCGGCCACTCACGGGAAGGGGACGACCCCGTGGTCCACGCGGAGGAGGCGGCGCTGGCCAGGATCCCGGCCGCCGACGCCCGGCTGGCCACGGCCACGGTGTACAGCAGCCTCGAACCGTGCGCCCGGCGGGCCTCCCGGCCCGCGCCCTGTGCCCGGCTGATCCTGGATGCGGGGGTTCGGCGGGTGGTCACGGCGTGGCGGGAGCCGGACACGTTCGTCACCGGGGCCGACGGCAGCGGGCTGCTGGCGGCCGCAGGCGTGGACGTGGTCGTCCTGCCGGAGTACGAGGCGGCGGCGAAGGCGCCGAACCGGCACCTGCTGAGCTGAGCGGAACCCCGGGAAAAGCCCTGGTCGAAAACCCGTGTACGAGCTGTCCTGCGCATGGCGTACACTGGAGACACAACGACGCGGGGTGGAGCAGCTCGGTAGCTCGCTGGGCTCATAACCCAGAGGTCGCAGGTTCAAATCCTGTCCCCGCTACTGAAGACCCGGGGCCGGAATCCAGTACACGGATTCCGGCCCCGGGTGTTTCCTCGTCGCGCGACCCGGCGCAGCCCCTCCCCGGGCGCGGCTTCCCCGGTCCGGCACTCACGCACGGTCATCCGCCGAGCGCCCTCCGCATCACAGCTGAGTCACCATCAAAACGCCTGTGACTCCTGAAGTGTGCCGAGCGGGAGTCAACTCGCCCGGTTTTCGCCGGTCATGGCAGGTAAGTTCCCCCGGGAAAACGTTAATGATCAAGTGGAGCGACTTGGAAACTGACAGGTAGGTCTATTAACGTTCGATAACGCAGCGCGGTCGTCCCAGCCGTCACCCGAGGCGGCTCCGTGCGCACGCGCCGAATCCCGAAAGGGAACCGGGGAACCACCACCTTGGGGTGAATCACGCGAACGCCGTCGTGAACTCGCTGAGTCCACGACCGGTATACGCGCGTAGGAGACCTTCCCGCTCCGAACCCGTCAGCTAACCCGGTAGGCGAGACGGAAGGAAAGGAGCACGCCCGCGTGGCGTCCAACCGGCCTGCCCCCACTGCCCCGTTCGTGCCGAGCCAGCGCACCGAGACCTTCGGCTACGGCGAGTACCGCACCGACGAGGGCCTCTGGGAGGAGTGGAACCCCACCGAGGAGTCCCTTCCCCCGGTCCGCGGCCGGCACCGTGTCACCAAGCAGCGCGGCGGCGGACTCGCCCGCAGCTCCACCGTCCTGGGCGTCGGCGTCATCGCCGCCGTCGGCGCGGGCGGCATGGCCAGCGCCAACACCGGCAAGCCGCCGGTCTCCATCTCCCTGCCCGACCTGCCCTCCGTCGGCTCCCTGCTGGCCGACGACGCCGACGGTGCCGAGGCCGCCGCGGCCACCCTGACCAACGTCGGCGTGGCCTCCGCCGACCCCGACCAGAGCAGCACCGACGCCGGCGAGGTGCTGCGCAACCGGATCATGGCCCAGGCCGAGCAGCAGCAGAGCCAGGTCGACGGCAAGGCCACCGCCGCCGCCGTGGCCGCCGCCGAGAAGCAGACCGCCGACGCGGCCGCCAAGGCGGAGAAGGAGGCCGCGGCCAAGGCCGCCGCCGCCAAGGAGAAGGCGCAGGCCGCCGCCGAGAAGCAGGCCGAGGCCGACCGCCTCGCCAAGCTGGCCAAGCAGTACACGCTGCCCACGTCCTCGTACACGATCACCGGCACCTTCGGCCAGGCCGGCTCCATGTGGTCCTCCGGCTACCACACCGGCCTCGACTTCGCCGCCCCGACCGGCACGCTCATCAAAGCCATCCACAGCGGCACGATCACCGAGGCGGGCTGGGCCGGCGCCTACGGCTACCGCACGATCCTCACCCTCGACGACGGCACCGAGCTGTGGTTCTGCCACCAGTCCTCGATCAACGTCAAGGTCGGCCAGAAGGTCAGCACCGGTGAGGTCATCGGCCGCGTCGGCGCGACCGGCAACGTCACCGGCCCGCACCTCCACCTCGAGGTCCACCCCGACGGCCAGGCCACCGGCATCGACCCGATGACGTGGCTGCGCGGCAAGGGCCTCACCCCCTGACGCGTCCTTTCGTTCCCCGGCGGCCCTGACGGCGACCCCCCGACGTCAGGGCCGCCGGTTTCCTCCGCGTGCGGGTCCGGGACACGCGCTGATGCGGCACCCCAGGCGGAATGTCGGCCGCCGCCGCGGTTGTTGAATCAAGGCATGACTTCTCTACGCAAGCTCGGCTTCTCCGACCTCGAGGTCTTCCCGCTCTGCCTGGGCGGCAACGTCTTCGGCTGGACCGCCGACGAGGCGCAGTCCTTCGCCGTCCTGGACGCCTACGCGGCCGCCGGCGGCAACTTCGTCGACACCGCCGACGCCTACTCGGCGTGGGCCGACGGCAACGAGGGCGGCGAGTCCGAGACCGTCATCGGCAACTGGGTGAAGTCCCGCGGCAACCGCTCCGACCTCGTCATCGCCACCAAGGTCAGCCAGCACCCGAAGTACCAGGGCCTGACCGCCCGCAACATCAAGGCCGCGGCCGACGCCTCCCTGCGCCGCCTCGGCACCGACCACATCGACCTGTACTACACCCACTACGACAAGACCGAGGTCCCGGTGGAGGAGATCATCGGGGCCCTCGACGAACTGGTCCGGGCGGGCAAGGTCCGGTACATCGCCGCCTCCAACATCTCTCCCGAGCGCCTCCAGGAGTCCCTGGACCTCTCCGAGCGCAAGGGCCTCGCCCGGTACGTGGCGCTCCAGCCGCACTACAACCTGGTCTCGCGCGACACCTACGAGGGCCCCCTGCGCGACGTCACCGCCCGGGCCGGCCTCGCGGTCGTCCCGTACTTCTCCCTCGCCGCCGGTTTCCTCACGGGCAAGTACCGCCCCGGTACGACCGTCGACAGCGCGCGGGCGGGCGGTGCCGCCAAGCACCTCGGCACCGAGCGTGGCCGCCGGGTCCTCGCGGCCCTGGACGAGATCGCCGCCGCCCACGCCGTCCCCGTGGCCACCGTGGCCCTCGCCTGGCTCGCCGCCCAGCCGACGGTGGCGGCCCCCATCGCCTCGGCACGCACGGTGGACCAGCTGCCGGCGCTGCTGGGGGTGGCGGAGCTGGAGCTCACACAGGAGGAACTGGCGAGGCTGACGGAGGCGTCGGCGTAGCTCGCACTAGGTCCGGTACGGGTTGTACGCGTTGTACGCGAGGTACGCGGGATGAGGCTGTCCCACCGGATACCCGTACCCGTACGCGCCCTGCACCCCGTACACCGGCCAGGGCGTCGGTACCACAGGAGCCGTCGCCCTCGCCGCGTACTCCAGCGCGGGCCGCGCCACCTGCCGGCGGTTCCACAGCTCGGACAGCAACTCCCGCTCCCGTACGACGAAGTCGGCGCCCGCCCGGCCGCGCCGCCCCCGGTGCCGCAGGAATGCCAGCGACGTCGCGTACGCCTCGTACCGCTCCACCGCACGCGCCGCGGACTTGCCGAGGTGATGGCGGGCGTGGTCGCGGGCCAGCCGCCGTGCCCGCATGGAGCCCAGCGCGAACGGCTCCCCCGGCCCAAGCCACCCGGCGAGGACGTAGGCCGGCAGTTCCTCGCGCACGGTCCGCAGCTCGCGCTGCCGGGTCCAGATCACCAGCCAGGTCAGCAGCCCGAACGCCGGCAACATGAAGGCCCCGTACACGGCGAAGAAGCCGTACGGGCCGAAGGTCGAGGAGCCGTTCCAGAACGCGTGCATGCTCATCGCGAGCAGCAGCCCGCCCAGCGGCACCAGCCCGCGCCGCACGTGCTGCCGGTCCGCGGACAGGGCGGCGATACCGAAGCCGATGCCGGTCAGGACGGTGAACAGGGGGTGCGCGAACGGGGACATGATGACGCGCACGAAGAAGGTCGCGGCGGTGACGGAGGCGATGCCGCGGTCGCCGGTGACCTGGTCGGTGCCGAAGGCGGTACCGAGATAGAGGATGTTCTCGGTGAAGGCGAAGCCGGTGGCGGTGACCCCGGCTATCACCACGCCGTCCACGATCCCGGTGAAGTCCCGTCTGCGGAAGAGGAAGACGAGCAGGACGGCCGCTGCCTTGGCGGACTCCTCCACGATGGGCGCTATCACGGTCGCGCCGAGCGTGTCGGCGCTGGAGGGGTCGGCGGTCGACGTGGCTATCCACTTGGTGGCGAAGCTGTTGGCGACGATGGCTATCAGCGCGGCCGCGCAGGCGCCCCAGGCGAAGGCGAAGACGATGTTCCGCCAGGGCCCGGGCTCGACCCGGTCCAGCCACCGGAAGGCGGCTATGAGCAGCGGCACGGGCAGCACGGCCAGCCCCAGCCCGACCAGGAACCCGTCCGTGCCGGTCTGCTGCCGCACGAGCGCCAGGATGACCAGCCCGGAGAGGGCGAGCAGGGTGATGAGCGCCCCGTACCGCACCCACCTGCGCTGCCACCAGTGCGGGTGCCGGAGCGCCCCGCCGGCGGCGCCGGGCGGGCCTGCGGAGCCGGTGGGGTGCGTCGGATACGGGGGAAAGGTGGCCACGGCATTGACCCTAACGTCGCTGCTGCTCCCGATGCTGTACGCGGCGGAAGAGCAGATCATTCACCACATGTCCCTTGTCCAGGCCCTGGCCCTCGAAACGGGTCAGCGGCCGGAAGGGGGGACGGGGCGCGAAACCGCCGTCGGGCCGGGTGTTCTCGAAGTCCGGGTGCGCGGTCAGCACGTCGAGCATCTGCTCGGCGTACGGTTCCCAGTCGGTCGCGCAGTGCAGGATCGCACCCGGCTTCAGCCGGGTCGCGGCCAGGCTCAGGAACTCCGGCTGGATCAGCCGCCGCTTGTGGTGCCGCTTCTTCGGCCACGGGTCCGGGAAGTAGACCCGCAGCCCGTCGAGCGAGTCCGGCGTCAGCATCTCGCGCAGCAGGATGATCGCGTCGCCGTTCCCGACCCGGACGTTGGACAATCCGCTCTGGTCGGCGAGATTGAGCAGGTTTCCCTGCCCCGGGGTGTGCACGTCCACCGCGAGGATGTTGGTCTCGGGGTCCTCGGCGGCCATCCGCGCGGTGGCCTCCCCCATCCCGAAACCGATCTCGAGCACCACGGGATTGTCGTTGCCGAACAGCTCACCGAGATCGATGACCCGCTGCCCGTCGATGTCCAGCCCCCACTTGGGCCACAACCGCTGCAACGCGTCCGCCTGCCCCGCCGTCACCCGGCTCCGCCGCGGCTGGAAACTCCGGATCCGCCGCTCGAAGTGCGATCCGGCGGGATCGGCCTTGGGCCCGTCGGGAAACCGCGGCTGCCCCTTCGCCCGGCTGTGCCGGATGGACGCACCGGGGTCCGGGTGCGGGGTGCCGGGGGTTTCGGGGGTGTTCAACGAGTCAGACACAGTGAGGTCGATTTTACGCGGGGGTGCCCCCGCCTCCGACCGAGCCGGGACGCGGATCACATCGACGTCCTCAGCACGGTCAGCGCCCTGCGCGCCACCTCCCGTCCGATCGGCAGCGAAGCCGTGGCCGCGGGCGACGGCGCGTTCAGCACGTGCACCGCCCGTGCCCCCTCCTTGATCAGGAAGTCGTCCACCAGCGTCCCGTCCCGCAGCACCGCCTGCGCCCGCACCCCGGCAGGCGCCCGCACCAGGTCCCCCTCCTCCACCACCGGCAGCAGCCTCCGCACGGCATCGGTGAACGCCCCCTTCGACACCGACCGCCGAAACTCCCCGAGCCCGTACCGCCAGTGCCGCCGGGCGATCGCCCACGCCCCCGGCCAGGCCAGCGTCCCGGCCACCTCCCGCGGCCGTACGACCCCCCACCCGTACCCCTCCCGGGCCAGCGCCGGCACCGCGTTCGGCCCGATGTGCACGCTCCCGTCGATCCCGCGCGTGAGGTGCACGCCGAGGAACGGGAACGCCGGATCCGGCACCGGATACACCAGCCCCCGCACCAGCCCGGGCCGCGCCAGCTCGTAGTACTCCCCCCGGAACGGCACGATCCGCACCCCGGGCTCGTCCCCGGCCAGCCGGGCCACCTCGTCGCAGTACAGCCCGGCGCAGTTCACCAGCACCCGCCCCCGCACGACGTCCCCGCCCGCCGTCCGCACCGCGACCCCGAGCTCCGCCCGCCGGTCCACCCGGACCACCCGGGCCCCGTACCGGATCTCCGCCCCGGACGCCTCGGCCAGCTGCCGCGCGACCGCGCCGAAGTCGCACACGCCCGTGGTCCCGACGTGTATCGCCGCGAGCCCCCGCACCTGCGGCTCGTACTCCGTGATCTGCGCCGGCCCCAGCTCCCGGACCGGTATCCCGTTCTCCCGCCCGCGCTGCACGAGCGCGTGCAGCCGGGGCAGCTCGTCCCGGTCGGTGGCGACGATCAGCTTCCCGGTGACGGCGTGCGCGACGCCGTACTCCGCGCAGAACTTCACCATCTCGGCGGCGCCCCGTACCGCGTACCGCGCCTTGAGCGAGCCCGGCCGGTAGTAGATCCCGCTGTGGATGACCCCGCTGTTGCGCCCCGTCTGGTGCCGGGCCGGTCCCGGCTCCTTCTCCAGCACCGTCACCCGTGTCCCCGGCGCCGCCCGTGTGATCGCGTACGCCGTCGACAGGCCGACGATCCCGCCGCCTACCACCAGCACGTCACAGTCGTACGCGATCTCCCGCACCTGCCGCGCCACCTGCACCACCTCCCGGTTCCGATAGTGCACTGTGCCACTGACAATGCCCTCAAACCCGGGAGCCCCGCTCAGGCCGGAGCCATCAGCAGGGGCCGGGCCCGCTCCCGCAGCTCCACCACCCGCGGCTCGTCGCCGTACGGCTCCAGCCGGTGCAGGAGGTCCTTCACGTACTCGGTCGTACGCGCCGAGGAGATCCGTCCGGCGACCTCCACCGCCCGCACCCCCTGCTCGCAGGCCGCGTCCAGATTGCCCGACTCCAGCTCGGCGACCGCCGAGACGACGAGCCTGAGCCCGTGCGAGCGCACGAACTCCTCCGTCGGCTTCGACAGCGCCTGCTCGGTGAAGCGGCGGACCTGGCGCGGTGCCTTCAGGTCGCGGTAGCACTCGGCGGCGTCGGCGGCGAATCGGTCGTAGCCGTAGAAACCGAGCCACGACGGATCGTTGTCGCCGTCCCGGGACCGCTCCAGCCAGCCCTCGGCCGCCTTCAGAGCCGCCCCGGCCGCCTGGGCGTCACCCGCGCGCGCGTGAGCGCGTGCCTCGACCAGGCGGAAGAAGCTCATGGTGCGGGCGGTGGCCAGGCCCCGGTTGCGCTCCAGGGCGGCCTGCGCGAGGTCGACGCCCTCGTCGCCGAAGCCCCGGTACGTCGCCTGCAGCGACATGGAGGCCAGCACATAGCCGCCGAGGGGCACATCCGCGGCCGCGCGCGCGAGGCGCAGCGCCTGGATGTAGTAGCGCTGTGCGGCCTCCTGCTGGCCGGTGTCGAAGGCCATCCAGCCCGCGAGCCGGGTCAGTTCGGCGGAGGCCCCGAACAGGGCGCGGCCGACCTCGTCCGAGTACGAGCCGAGCAGCAGCGGTGCCGCCTCGACCCTGAGACACTCGGGCACCATGGACGAACGCCAGTCGCCGCCTCCGTATTTGGAGTCCCAGCGCCTGGCGTCCTCGGCTGCCTCCCGCAGCTTCTGCACGTCACTGTGGCCGACTTTGATCGGTGCGCCGGGACCCTCGGAGGGGTTCGCGTCCCGCGCGACCGAGCTGTCGGCGGGGGTTATCAGCCACCGTGAGGCAGGCGTTGCGTACGCGCTCACTGCGAACGAGCCGGCCAGTGACTGCCAGATGCCGCCGGAGCCGGCCCGGCGCCCGGCGAGGTCGAGACGGTACAGCTCCGTCGCCGACCGCACTGCCTGTCCTACGTCCCTGGGGAAGGCGAGGCCCACTTCGGGTGCGGGATCCGCGTCCGCCAGGCCGATCTCGTGGAGCGGCACCGGGCGGCCGAGTTTCTGCCCGATCGCGGCGGCGATGAGGTGCGGCGCGGCGCCCTGCGGCACCATGCCCTTCGACACCCAGCGCGCCACCGACGTCTTGTCGTAGCGAAGAGTCAACCCGCGTTGTGCGCCAAGGTCGTTGACGCGTCGCGCGAGTCCTGCGTTGCTGATTCCCGCGAGGGCGAGAACGGCGCCGAGTTTTTCGTTCGGCCCGCGTTGCTCCCTGGACATGCGCCACCCCTCGACACAGACGGCTGCCGCGCTGGCATAACCACGCGGCATTCGTAAACCCAGCGTAGTTCGCCGCATCCCAAGCGTTAAGGGGCATTGTTCCGGTTGGCGGGATTGTGGTCCGTGCGGAAGTGGCGGCCGTGTACGCACCGTGCACGGCCTGTCGCGGCGTGCCCCCGCCGTGTGGCCGTGCGCCCGCCCGTGCGCTCTTCTCCGGCCACCGGGGGAGCGGTTCCATGGCTCATGCGTGGGTCGGCCCGCTGTACTGGATCCAGTGGGCTGGGGGACACCGCCGCCTTCATCCCCGCGGGTGGCGGACCGGTCCGGGAGGCGACGCCCGCCTCCCGGACCGTGCGCCGCTCCGTGCACTGCGCAGAGCCTGTACGGAGCGTGCTCAAGCCTGACCGCGCCGCGCCGAATTGGCCGAAAATCGACCCCGTCTCCGGAGGGCGATCACCGCTCCTACCACGGTAGTTGAGGGCGCGAAGGGCGTTTTCGGGGAGTGTTTCAGGGGCGCATTCGTGTCGCAGCCGCCTTGCGCCGTAAAGGGGTTGGCATCTGAGCGGCTTCCGTGCGGATAGGCGCGCGTGGTCGCGCCGACCGGATCGAAGGCGGCGCCGTCGCCCCTCGGGGGCGCGTTCTTCATGGCAGCATGGGACCGGTTCGTACGGTGCACTGGTTGTCCACAGGCTGTGGAGGCGTCCATGCGGTGGTTGGTGGGATGGAGCAGCACCGCCGCCGGGGCCGCCGGAATCGGCTCCGCCGGCGCCGTCGGGGACGACGGGGAGACCGTGCACCCGATCGGCTCCCAACTCCTGTGGGGCGACCCGGATCCGCTGTGGGCGGTCGGTGACTGGCGCCCGGACGAGGTGCGGGTGGTGAAGGCCGACGCGCAGAACCGCATCGCCGTCCTGGGCACCTGCGGCGCCTCCGACGAGGAGCTGCGGCTCGGCCTGTTCTCCGCGCGCGGGGGCGCACTCCGGCATCTGACGGCCTGGCCCGGCAGCTACACGGCCGTCGTCCAGGCCGGCCGCCGCGTCACCGTCTGCGGCGACCTCGCGGGCGCCCGCCCGGTGTTCCACACCCCCTGGGCGGGCGGCACGGCCTACGCGACGGCCGCCCTGCCGCTCGCCGACCTCATCGAGGCCAACCTCGACTTCGGCCACCTCGCGGCCCTGCTCGCCGCCCCCGACGTACCAGCCGCGTTGTACGACTCCACGCCCTACGACGGCGTGCGGCGCGTTCCGCCGGGGCATGCGCTGATCCTGCGCGCGGGGGCGCGCGAGGTCGCCGGGTACGAGCCGGTCGCCTCCCTCGCGGTGGCGGCGCCGTCGGCCGACCCCGACAGCGCGGTGGACGCGGTGCGCGACGCACTCGTGGACGCCGTCCGCGCCCGCCTCTCCGCGCCCCGGCACGTCCCCGGGGCCGGCATCGACCCCGGTCCGGTGCCGGGCATGGGGCCCGCCGAGCGGCGGGCCGCACGCGGGACGCCGGTTCCCGGGATCGGCGCGGACCTGTCCGGCGGCCCGGCGTCGGGCACCCTCGCGCTGCTGGCGGCAGGGCTGCCGGGCATGCCGGGGACGGTCCTGGGACACGGCACCGGCGCCGGGGAGCGCCTGCTCGCCGTCACCTTCAACGACCTGGCCGTGGGCGGCAGGGAGGCGGAACTGGAGCGCGCGGGGGCGCTCGCGGCCAGCCCGCGCCTGCACCACGTGGTGGTGACCGGCGGCGAGGAGGTCCTGCCGTACGCCGACCTCGACGGCCCGCTCACCGACGAGCCGGGACCCTCCCTGATCTCGGCGGCCCGCCACCGCGCACGCCTGGCCGCCGGCAGCGCGGACCACTTCACCGGACACGGCGCCCGCCAGGTCCTCGACGCGCACCCCGCCCGCCTGGCGGACCTCCTCATGGACCGCAAACGGCGCCACCTGGTGCGCCCGGTCGCCGCGCTGGCCAAGGCGGACGGCTCCGTAATGGTCCCCGCGCGCGTGTACAGCGCGGCACGGCGGCTGGCGCGGACGCCGTACCGGGCCGGCGTGGAGGCACTCGCCGAACGGCTGCTGCGCCGCCGCTTCGACGAGCCCGGAGGCGCGGTCGGAGCGTCCCTCGCGGCGCTCACCTGGGGCAGACCCGGGCCGGCGGCACGCTGGCTGACCGGAGAGGCGCTCGCTGAAGTATCGGTTCTGCTCCAGGGGGCGGCGCACCGCTCCGGGCTGGGCCCCGGCCAGCGACCGGGAGATTACCGCGCGCGTGCCGCGCTGGCCCGCTACGCGGCGGACATCCGGGTCCTCGAACAGGCCGCCGAGGTCCGCTTCCAGCGCCTGCACGCCCCCTACCTCGACAACCAGGTCGTGCGCGCCTGCCGCGCCCTCCCCGAATCCCTGCGCGTCCAGCCGGGAGCCCGCGCCGACATCCTGCGTACGGTCCTGGAGGGCGCCGGCATCACCGACCTCCCGCCCGGCTGGGGCGCCCCCTCCCACGCCTCCTCGGCCGCCGCCGCCCGCACGGGTCTGAGGGTCGCCGCCGACTCCCTCGTCTCCCTCTTCGCCACCCCATTGCTCGCCGAGGCCGGCCTGGTCGAGGCCCGCGTCGTCCGCAAGGCACTGCGCGGCGCGGCGGCGGGCGAACCCCTCCCGCTGGACGGCCTCGCCGACCTCGTCTCCCTGGAACTGTGGCTGCGCCGCCTACTCTCCCGCCGCGGCACCTGCTGGACGGGAACACCGGCACGCGCGCGTGCGGTGCCCGCCGGGATCACACCGAGGCGCGGGGCGCTGGCCTCCGGCGGTTGAGCGGCTCGCGTGCGGGTGAGTGGCCTGCCTGCGGGTGAGTGGGGCTCACTGTCCCCGGGGCTACGCCTCCGCCCCGCGTTCGGCGGCCTCGTCCTCACACACCGGTCGGCCTGGATGATGCGGACCGGCACAATGACCTGATGCGGTACAGCATCCTGGGCGTAACCCAAGCGACGGACGACCAGGGCACCCCCATACCCCTCGGCGGCCAACGCCTCCGCGCCCTCCTCACCGCCCTCGCCCTGCGCCCCGACCGCACCACCACCCCCGACACCCTGATCGACGAGGTCTGGACGGACGACCCGCCCCAGGACGCCCCCGCCGCCCTCCAGGCCCTGGTCGGCCGCCTCCGCCGTACCCTCGGCAAGCACACCGTCGCCTCCGACCCCGGCGGTTACCGCCTCACGGCACCCGAGGAGGACGTCGACCTCTTCGTCTTCGAGCGCCTGGTCCGCGACGGCACCACCGCCCTCGACCGCGGCGACCCGGCCACCGCACACCGAACCCTGACCGAGGCGCTCGCGCTGTGGCGCGGCCCCGCCCTGGCCGACCTCCCCGACCGCACTGCCGCCGCCGCCCGCCCGGAGGCGCTCCGCCTGGAGGCGACCCGCGCCCGGGCCGACGCGGCCCTGCGACTGGGCCGCGCCCACGCCGTCGTACCGGAGCTGAAGGAACTGACCACCGCCCACCCGTACGACGAACCGCTGCACGCCCTCCTCATCCGCGCCCTGCGGGACACGGGCCGCACCGCCGACGCCCTCGCCGCGTACGCATCCGCCCGCCGCACCCTCGCCGACGCCCTCGGCACCGGCCCGGGCCCGGAACTCCAGGCTCTGCACGCGTCGTTGCTCAAGGAGAAACCTCCGTCAGCCCCGGTCCGCACGGGCAATCTCCGCCCCCGCCTCACCTCTTTCGTCGGGCGGGAACCCGAACTCGAAGCCGTTCGTTCCGACTTGCACCGGGCCCGTCTCGTCACCCTCACCGGACCGGGCGGCTCGGGAAAGACCCGTCTCGCCGAGGAGGCCGCCGCCGGCCACCCGCAGCCGTGGCTGGTCGAGCTCGCCCCGCTCGACCGGCCGGAGGCGGTCCCCGGCGCGGTGGTCAGCGCGCTCGGTCTGCGCGAGACCGTGCTCATGACCAACGACCTGGTGGTCCCCCAGGCCGACCCGCTCGCCCTGCTCGTCGAGTACTGCGCCCCGCGCAGCCAGCTCCTGATCCTTGACAACTGCGAACACGTCATCGGCGCGGCCGCCCACCTCGCCGAGACGCTGCTCACCCGCTGCCCGGGGCTCACGATCCTCGCCACCAGCCGTGAACCCCTGGGCGTCCCCGGTGAGTCGGTGCGCCCGGTCGAACCCCTCGTCCCCGAGCAGGCGCACCGCCTCTTCGCGG
Organism: Streptomyces sp. NPDC051636; assembly: GCF_044453765.1. Classification (NCBI taxonomy): domain Bacteria; kingdom Bacillati; phylum Actinomycetota; class Actinomycetes; order Kitasatosporales; family Streptomycetaceae; genus Streptomyces; species Streptomyces sp. NPDC051636. Next base: position 368,589 of record NZ_JBITDA010000005.1, read on the forward strand.
AGCGCGCGGCGGCCGTCCGCCCCGACGCCGCCGCCGCGCTGGCGGACACCGCGGCCGTGGACGAGATATGCCGCCGCCTGGACGGCCTGCCGCTCGCCATCGAGCTGGCCGCGGCCCGGCTCAGGCTGCTGACGCCCCGGCAGATCGCCGACCGCCTCGACGACCGCTTCCGCCTGCTCACCTCCGGAAGCCGCACGGTCCTGCCCCGCCAGCAGACCCTGCGCGCGGTCGTCGACTGGTCCTGGGAGCTGCTCGACGAGCGGGAGCGGACGATGCTGCGCGAGGTGTCGGTGTTCGCCGGCGGCTGGGACCTCGCGGCGGCGGAGGCCGTGTGCACCGGCCCGGCGGCGGACCTGGTCGGCGCGCTGGTCGACAAGTCCCTGATCGTGGCCACCCCCTGCGAGCGGGACGGCTCCGCCCATGGCAGCGGCATGCGGTACCGCATGCTGGAGACCATCCACGAGTACGCCACCGAGCGCGCCGCCGAGGTCCCCGGCCTGCGCGCGGCGGCCGAGCGGCGGCACCGCGCGTGGGTGCGCGCGCTCGTCGAGGAGGCCGAGCCGCTGCTGCGGTCCGGTGAGCAGCTGCCGTGGATCTCCCGCCTGGAGACCGAGCTCGACAACATCCGCGCGGCCCTCGACCGCGCGGTGCGCACCGGCGACGAGGCGGAGGCCGGCGCGCTCGTGCTCGGCATGGGCTGGTTCTGGTGGCTGCGGAACTACCGCCAGGAGGCCGTGGAGTGGGTGCAGCGCGTCCTGCGCCTGGGTGTCGCCCTGGACATCCTCCCCAAGGACGCGCCGGCGGCGGAACTGCTCTCGCTGGCCGACTCCGCCGACCCGGTCGGCGCCTTCCTCGACGCCCCGCACGGGGAGACCCGGCATCCCCGGCACGCCCTGCGCATGGATCTGCGGATGCTGCATCTGTTCCTGATGTCCGAGGGCGGCTCCCCGTTCCCCGCGGCGGACGAACGGACCCCCGCCTACATCGCCCGGGTGCGGGCCGCCTACGAGGGCGGCGGTCCGCACGCCGCCCGGATGCCGGGCATCGTCTGGCCGCTGACCACCTACTACCTCGGCGGCCCGGTCGAGGTCCGGCCCTTCATGGACGCGACAGTCGCCAACTGCCGCAGGTATGGCGGCGACTGGGAGATCGGTGTCGCCCTGATGTTCCGTACCCACATGGTCGTGGACTCGCCCGGCAACCTGCGGGGCGTCGACGACGACCTGGCCGAGCTGCGGGTGCTCGCCCGGCGGGTGGGGGACCGCTGGATGCGGGCGCAGGTGTGCAGCGCGTCGGGCGAGGCGGCCATGGCGCGCGGCCGGTTCGAGGAGGCCGGGAACGACTACGAGGAGGCGCTGCGGCTCGCCTACGAGGTGGGCGCGTACGCCGAGTCGCCGTTCCTCGTCGCCCGGCTCGCCGAGATCGCCTACCGCTCCGGGGACCGCGAGGCCGCGCTGGCCTCCCTGGACGAGGCGGCCACGGCCGCCGAGCGGTACGGGGTGGCGGACTCCCGGGCGTTCATCCTGGTGCTGCAGGCGCACATCGCCCAGGACGACGGGGACACCGCCCGCGCGCGCGAGTTGTGCGATGCGGCGCGGGAGGCGGCGGGCGAGGGCACACCGCCGCCGCAGTTCCGGGCGGCGCTGGACGGCGCCGACGCCCTCGTCACGGCAGCGGAGTCCGGACCCGGGCACGGGCTGCCGATCGTGGCCCGGGCCCTGCGGGAGGCGGTGGAACGGCGGTGCGCCGAGGCGATCACGGCGGCGCTCGTGGACATCGCGGCGGATCTGCTGGCCCGGCTCGGCGACCTGCCGGGCGCGGTCCGGCTGTTCGCCGCCGCCGACCACTGGCGCGGCGGCCACCCGCGCCCCGAGCCGGCGCACACGGTGGCCGAACGCGTCGACGCCGCCGCCCGCGCCGCCCTGCCCCCCGACCGCTACGCCGCCGAGCGAACCCGGGGCGCCTCCCTCACCGCCGACGGCGTCCTGCGCGAGCTGGACCGGGCACCGGCCGCCACCGGCGGGCCTACCGGCAGGTGAACCTCGCCGCCGCCCAGTCAGCGAGCGCGACGGAGTCCACGGCGGTGTGCGGCTCGGCCACCAGGCGCACAGCCTTGCGGCCCGCCGGGCTCACATGGACGGGGAGGGCCGGGTCCCCGCCCGCGGCCACGCCGGACGTCCACAGCCGGACGCCGTCGGCGTAGACGGAGAAGGAGACCTTGCCGAGCCCCGGCGTCAGGTCGTCGACGCCGGCCAGCGCGTCGTAGGCGGAGCACGAGCGGTTGAGGTCGACGGTGACGGAGGACTCGCCGTGGACGGTCACACCGTGCGCGTACCGCTTGCCGGCGACCGTCACGCCGTACCGCTGCCACACCCAGCTGCTGTCGACGAGCCGCATCTCGGGCGCCGTGCCGTCGCCGGTGACGTCGTAGCGCAGCTCGCTCCACTGGTGGACGACCGGTGCCGGCGGGGGAGTGGGCGCGGGCGTGGGGGCCGGCGTGGGCTTCGGTTTCGGCGGCTCGGGAGTGGACGTCGGCGTCGGGTCCGAGGTCGGGGCCGACGCCGGCCGGGTGCCCGGGGTGTGGGCGGGCGTGGGAGAGGGGGCGCGCGTCGTCCGGGCCGGGCTCGGCTTGGGCGCGACGACCGGCTGCGCGGGCGCGGGCTCCTTCTTCGCAGGCGCGGGCGCCGGCGACTCCGGCCGGACCATCGGAGCGGACGGGGACGGCTCGACCGTCTTCCTGACCGGCTGGTCGTGGTTCATCAGGGCGAACGCCATCACGGCCGCCCCGGCCGCGACCACACCGGCCGCGACACCGGCCTTCACCGGCGCGGACACCCCCTCCGAGGCCGCCGCCCCGCCGCCCGCATCCGCCCCGCCGGACGAGCCGACCGCCGCGGCGCCCGCGCCCGCGGCACCCACTCCGGCGCCACCGGCGATGATCCCGAGCGCCTTGGCGTACCCCGCGGCACCGAACCAGCCGATGACCGCGACCGGCACGACGGCGGGGATACCGCCGGCGACCTCCTCGATCTGGGCAGCCGCCAGCCGGCACCTGGCGCACTCCTCCAGGTGCTTGCGCAGGCCCCGCTCGGCGCGGGTGCGCAGCCTGCGCCGGGCGTACGTGCCGAGTTGGCCGGCGTAGCGGGCGCACTCCTCGTCGTGGGCGAGGGCCGCGCTGACGTGGGCCTGCAGGTAGGCCTGCTTCAGGCCCTCGCGGGCGCGGCCGGCGAGCACGCGCGTGCCGTTGGCGTCCAGCCCGAACAGCACGGCCACCTGACTCGGCGACTCGTCCTCCACCTCGGTGTGCCACAGCACGGCCTGCCAGCGCTCCGGCAGCGAGCGGAACGCCTGCATGGCCAGGGACCGCTCGGCCTCGTGCATGGCGCGCACATCGGCGCCCAGATCGTGCGTGCCGCCGTCGGACACCTCGGAGAACCGCGCGGACTGCGCGGCGAACACCGCGAAGTCGTCGACGAGTTGCTCACGCCGCGACGATCTCGTCCAGTGCGCGGCCACACGCCGGACCGAGGTGAGCAGATAGGCGCGTACGGCGTGCTCGGGGCCGGAGCCGCCGCGCACCGCCTGCAGCATGCGGACGAAGACCTCGGCCGTGAGATCGTCCGCGGTGTGCGCGTCGCGGCAGCAGGTACGGGCGTAGCGGCGCACCGCGTCCGCGTGCCGCCGGTACAGCTCCTCGTACGCGCTGTCGTCGCCCGCGCGCATCCGCCCGACCAACTCGCCGTCGGCGGGCGGCAGTTCCCTGGGTGGCAGGAAGCCGCCCTCGCGCTGGGCCGGGACGGCGCCCTCGGCGCGGCCGGGCGGCACGCCCGCCCGGCGGCCCCGGCTCGGCACCCGCGGGCAGGTCAGCCCGCCGGTAGCCGCGTCCCCTTCACCGAGTAACTCGTCCCGCCCGTCACCACTCATCGCGGAAAGCCCCCGCCACCAGCCCAGCCAAGCCCGACCCGATCACCCGGTCAGAGTGCCACACCGGCTTTTGTCCAGGTCTCCGCCTTTACGGACCATCCACTCGTCCGAGCGTAACTGCCGCCGCGCCGTACGGGGCGTCACCCGGACGAGGAGGGCCCAACGGCCCGCCCCGCCCGGATGCGGTCAACGCCCCTCCCGTCACGCCGGACGGGACCGCAGCCCCTCCAGCAGGATGTCCAGCAGCCGCGACGAGGCCGCCGCCTGCTGGGCCGCGTCCGGCAGCGAGGGCGCCGCCGTCGCGATCACCAGCAGTACGTCCGACACCGACACGTCCGACCGCAGCTCGCCCGCCGCGCGCGCCCGCTCCACGAGCCGGCCCACCACGTCGAGCAGCGCCGCCGCCCCCGCGTCGTCCTCGGCCGCCGCCGTCGGCCGCTCGGGCACCAGCCGCAGCTCACCGGCGCCCGGCTGGGTCCGCTGCTGCGGCACCCGCAGCTCGTCGACCACGGCGTCGTCGCCGTCCTCCGCGACACCGATCCGCAGCACCTGCGGCGGCAGCAGCCGCCCCGCGCCCGAGGCCACCGACGTGCGCAGGAAGCGCGACAGCGCCGACCACGGCTCGTCCTCCTGCCCGAGCGCCGCACGCGCCTGGTCGGTCAGCCGGGAGGTCTCCTCCTCGGCTATCCGCCGCACCAGGACGTCCTTGCTCGGGAAGCGCCGGTACACCGTGCCGACGCCGACGCGTGCGCGCCGCGCCACGTCCTCCATCGGCGCGCCGTAACCCGACTCGCCGAAGACCTCGCGCGCCGCACGCAGCACGTGCTCCAGATTGCGCTGTGCGTCCACCCGCAGCGGCGTCGTCCGCGCACCATCCGCGCGTACGTTGCCCGTCGCAGCGGTCATCGCTCCGCCCACCGCCGCGCCACCGGGCGCGACAGCGGACGTGGATGCCCAACGAGTGTCCTGAATATGCATGTGTTTTCCCCCGGTTAATGACGTCTCCCCCCGGAGACTCTCCCCGCCACTGAATGAGGAGTGTTGTGGAACAGGCGCCGTTCCATGACCGGGACCGCCCGTCGCGGACCCGTTCGACCACATCCCCTACACCCCGTCGACACGAACATAGTTGAGAGGCTGTCAATTCAGAAGGGGCAGGTTCCGCACGGACCGCCCCCCGATCGGAGTACGGGGCACATACGTCCCGATTCCGCACCCCCGCACCCGCCTGCCCGCCCCAGCTGACCTGCCCGTTTTCGCCCGGATCTGCCGATTCGGCCAATCCCGCGCACGCTCGCGCTCCGGTCACACAAATTGCCGGCGCTGTGGACAAACAACAGCGCCGGGTGCGTCATGGGATGGTGAAGGAACGTGCGCGCATTCTCGTTGTCGGCGGTGGCTACGTCGGGATGTACACGGCCCTGCGCCTGCAGGCGAAGCTGAAACCGGAGCTCAGACAGGGGAACGTCGACATCACTGTCGTCACTCCCGATCCCTACATGACGTACCAGCCGTTCCTTCCCGAAGCGGCCGCCGGCCTGATCTCCCCTCGGCACGTCGTCGTACCGCTGCGCCGCGTCCTGGACCAGTGCCATGTCGTCGTCGGCGAGGTGACGTCCATCGACCACGCGGGCCGCACCGCCACCCTCACCACGCTCGCCACCGAGGAAGGCGGGCCCGCCGAACAGCTGGCCTACGACGAACTCGTCCTCGCCCCCGGCTCGATCTCCCGCACGCTCCCCATCCCCGGCCTCGCCGAGCACGGCATCGGGTTCAAGACCGTCGAGGAGGCCATCGGCCTGCGCAACCACGTCATCGAGCAGATGGACATCGCCTCCTCCACCCGCGACCCCGCCATCCGCGACGCCGCCCTCACCTTCGTCTTCGTCGGCGGCGGCTACGCCGGGGTCGAGGCGCTCGCCGAACTCGAGGACATGGCCCGCTACGCCGCGCGCTACTACCACAACGTCCGGCCCGAGGACCTGAAGTGGATCCTCGTCGAGGCCTCCGACCGCATCCTGCCCGAGGTCGGCGAGGCGATGGGCCGCTACACCGTCACCGAACTGCGCCGCCGGGGCATCCAGGTCCTGCTCGAGACCCGCCTCGAATCCTGCGCCGACCGCGTCGCCGTACTCAGCGACGGCCAGCGCTTCCCGACCCGTACCGTCGTCTGGACCGCCGGCGTCAAACCCAGCCCCCTGCTCGCCGCCACCGACCTCCCGCTCAACGCACGCGGCCGGCTCAAGTGCACCGCCCAGCTGACGATCGACGGCACCGACCACGCCTGGGCCGCGGGCGACGCCGCCGCCGTCCCCGACGTCACCGCCGCCCAGCCCGGCACCGAAACCGCCCCCAACGCCCAGCACGCTCTCCGCCAGGCCAAGGTCCTCGGCGACAACATCGTCCACGCCCTGCGCGGCGAACCCCTGGAGACCTACGCGCACAAGTACGTCGGCTCCGTCGCCTCCCTCGGACTGCACAAGGGCGTCGCCCAGGTCTACGGACGCAGGCTGAAGGGCTACCCTGCGTGGTTCATGCACCGCGTCTACCACCTCAGCAGGGTGCCCACCTTCAACCGCAAGGCCCGCGTACTCGCCGAATGGACCCTCGCCGGGCTCTTCAAACGGGAGATCGTCTCCCTCGGCTCGCTCGAACACCCCCGTGCGGAGTTCGAACTCGCGGCCGGTGGAAAGCCTCCTCACAGCCCCACGAACGACCCGAAGGGGTCGTCCTGACCGGACCGAGGAACTCCACGGCCCGCCCCGGCGTCTGACGGATGTCGTCGCGGACGGCCACCTGTCAGACTGCCCCACGCCCTCGGACGGGCACCCGCCCGCCCTCAGCACCCACGAGGCTTTTCCCACTGTGAACTTCACGCGCTGGAGCGCCCGGCTCCCCGGAACGCAGCGCCGCGCGGCAGCGCGGACCGAGCACGCGGTCTCCCCGGACCGGCGGGGGGAAGGCTCCGTGCCCGCGGCCCGCGCCGAACAGCTGACCGACGGCACCCTGTCCGTGCCCACCGTCGACGAACTGCCCGCGCGCGAGGTCCTCGACCGCGTCCCGGCCCTCGTCGCCCTGGTGCACGGCCCCGACCACCGCGTCGCCTACCTCAACGACGCCTACACCGCGGCCTTCGGCGCACGCCCCCAGGGCGCACCCGCCCGCGAAGCGCTCCCCGAACTGGCCGAACTGGGCCTGATGCCCCTCCTCGACCAGGTCCTGCGCAGCGGCAAGCCCCGCACGCTCAAGTCCCGCAAGGCCGTCGACGGCCGTTCCTACACCTTCACCTGCACCCCCGTCGCCGAGGACGGCGACCGCGCGGGCGACGGCGCGGTGCTGGTCTTCGCCACCGACGTCACCGACCACGCCGAGGCCGCCGCCCGCCTGCGCGCCAGCGAACGCCGCCAGCGCGAGACGGCCGTGACCCTGCAGAGATCCCTGCTCCCCCAGGAACTCGAACAGCCCGACGACCTACGCATCGCCGCCACCTACCAGCCCGGCGGCACGGAGGCCGCGGTCGGCGGCGACTGGTACGACGTGATCACCCTCGGCGGAGGCCGCACCGCACTCGTCATCGGCGACGTCATGGGCAGAGGCGTACGGGCCGCCGCGGTCATGGGCCAGCTCCGTACGGCCGTCCGCGCGTACGCCCGCCTCGACCTGCCCCCGCACGAGGTCCTCCAACTCCTCGACGGCCTCGCCACCGAGATCGACGCCAACCAGATCGCCACGTGCGTGTACGCCATCCACGACCCGAACGAGGGCCGGCTGGTGTACGCCTCCGCCGGCCACCTCCCGATCCTCGTCCGCGACGAGACCGGCACCGTTCAGCGCGCCCCCGACGAACCGACCGGCCCGCCGCTCGGCACCGGCGGCTGGATTCACTCCTCCGGCTCGGTGCCGCTGGGACCCGGCTCCACGGCGGTCCTCTACACGGACGGCCTGGTGGAGCGGCGCAACGAGGACCTGGACGAGGGCATCGCGGCCCTCGAGCGCGCCCTCGCCGGCGCGACCGGCACCCCCCAGGTCGTCTGCGACCGCCTCGTCCGCTCCGCCGGCGTCACCGCCGACCACGACGACGACGTGGCCGTCCTCGTCCTCCAGCACCCCGCCCGTACGGGCCCCGACGGCGACCTCTTCCGCAACGCCGCCCTGGAACTCCTCGGCGGCGTGGAAGCGGCCCCACGCGCGCGTGCGTTCGCCTCCGGCGTCCTGACCAGCTGGCGCTTCCCGACCGACCTCCACGACCTCGGCGTCCTGGCCGCGTCCGAGCTGGTCGCCAACTCCCTCCAGCACGGCACCCCGCCCATGCGGCTGAGGCTCCGCCGGACCGACCGCCGCCTCATCGTCGAGGTCACCGACGGCGACGACCACCTCCCCCGCCGCCGCCGCGCCGAGCCCGGCGACGAGTCGGGCCGTGGCATCGCCATCGTGGCGACCATCGCCTCCAACTGGGGGTCACGGAGGACGCCGGGGGGCGGAAAGGCGGTGTGGTGCGAGTTCGTGCTGCCGCGGCCGTGAAGTGACCGCGCCGGACCGCGCGGCCCACCCCCGCAGCCAGCGACGGGTACCTATGCCTCCGCGGCCACCGGCTCCGCGCTCGCCCCACCCCGGGCAACCACCCGGCTGGACCCGGCGGCCCAAGGCCGGTCCTGCGCATCCGTCAGCGACCGCCCAAGCCGCACCGCCAGCACACTGATCCCCAGCGAGAACAGCAGGAAGGTCACAACGTACGGCCCGTGCAGCGAGGCGCCAAGCGGCCCACCCACCGCCGGCCCCACAGCCAGCGCCAACTGCTTCACCAGGGCGAAAGCGGAGTTGTACTGCCCCGCCCTCCCCGCAGGCGCCAGGTCGGCCACCAACGGAGCCACCGTCGGCGACAACATCGCCTCACCCAGCCCGAACAACGCGTACGTCGACACGAACGCGGCCGTCGCCATCGCCTGGCTGCCATGCCCCAGCCCCGCGTACCCCGCGGTGCCCCACGCAACGGCCCAGATCAGCCCCACGCCCGCGATGACCTGTGACCGCCGCCGCCGTTCCACGAACTTCAGCACGGCGAACTGCGCCACCACGATCATCGCGGTGTTCGCGGCCAGCGCGGTTCCCAGCGCGGACGTCGATATCCCGGCCGCCTCCACGCCGTACGCGCTCAGCCCCGACTCGAACTGTCCGTAGCAGGCGAAGAACAGCACGAAGCCCAGCACGCACAGCTGCACCATCGCCCGGTTCCCGAGCAGCTGCTTCCAGCTTCCCTTCGACGCCCCGGCCGGCGCGTCCTCGATCCGCGGCGAGTGCGGCATCCGCACCGTCGACATCACCACGACCAGCAGCAGGAACATCGCCGCCTCGATCGCGAACAGCAGAGTGAAGGACGAGACCCGGGTCGTGTCCACCAGGTGACCACCGATGAGGCCACCGATCCCCAGCCCCAGGTTCTGCAGGAAGAACTGCGTCGCGAACGCCCGCGACCGCGTTTCCGCCGTCGAGCAGTCCACGATCATTGTGGCCAGCGCCGGCTGCATCACCGCCTGTCCGGCCCCCAGCGCCGCCGCCGACAGCAGTACGGTCGCCGCGCTCCCCGCCAGTCCCAGGCTCAGCGCACCCAATGCGGCAGTGACCAGGGCGGCGAGCAGGACCGGCAGCGGGCCGCGCCGCACGATCGCCCGGCCGGCGAACGGCAGCACGATCAGCGCGGCCACGGCGAAGACGGCGAGGACGAGCCCCGCCGTCATGGCCCCCAGCCCCCGCACCTGCGCCACATAGACGTACAGGTAGGGGACGGTGAAGCCCATCCCGAAAGCGCTGAGTGCGTTTCCCGCGTGGATCCGGCGCATCTCTGCGCCCATCGCCCTGGTCACGTTCACCTCTCTTAACTAGTTAGGAGTGAAGACTTTAAAGCTAAAGTTCGAGGCTAAAGACTACACATCGAAGGACTTCAAGGCAAAGTGGCTCCGTGCGATACTGCGCCCATGGCCGACACTCCCGGCGTCACAGAGCCGACGCTCGAAGAACAGATCGCCGCCTATCAGCGCGAGTTCCAGGACCTCGACCCCCAGGTCGAGAAGATCGTGTCGGCGCTGTCCCGCCTGAACCGCCGTATGAACGTCGCGTACGGCCGTCAGACCGCCGCCCTCGGCATCAGCAACGCCGAGTGGGAGGTGCTGAAGGCCCTGGTCCTCTCCGGTGCCCCGTACCGCATGGGCCCCAGTGACCTCGCCAAGCGGCTCGGTCTCACCCCGGCCGCAATGACCCACCGCATCGACCGCATGGTCGCCGAGGGACTGGTCACCCGGGAGCGCGACGAGTCCAACCGCGTGCGGGTCATCGTCGAGCTGACCGCCGAGGGCCGCGAGAAATGGCTGGAGGCCATGCGCCTCGCGACCGTCTTCGAGGAGGACCTGCTCCAGGACCTCACTCCGGCCGAGCGCGCGGTGCTCGGCGAGGTCCTGACCCGGCTCCTGCGTCGCGTGGAGCATGCCCAGCCGGACGCCGGTGGCCGCCTCAGCGACCTGGACTGAGCCGCAACAAAGATCTTGACAGGGGACGCTTGACACCGCCCTGCCCGCTCCGTAGAGTTCTTCGGGTTGCCGCGGAGCCGTAACGGTTCTTCGACAGCACCTCCGCCGCCGCGAGCGGCACCTCAAACCACAGCACGATCTCCCCGCGGGGTTGATTTCGGCATGCCCGAATTCAATTCGAATAGGGACTCGGTGGCCCGATTGGGAATCGCCGGGCGGATCCGCTAAGGTTTGAGACGTCGGAACGGCCGGACGGCCGGGAAGACAACCCCCTCTGACGGGGAATCAGACGCCGAAAGGATCTGATAGAGTCGGAGCCGCCGGAAAGGGAAACGCGAGAGCGGGAACCTGGAAAGCACCGAGGAAATCGGACCGGAAAGGTCTGATAGAGTCGGAAACACCGAAGGGAAGCCCGGAGGAAAGCCGCGAGAGAGTCTCTCGGGTGAGTACGAAGGAAGCGACCGTTCCTTGAGAA